>DASRLB010000133.1:0-29974 GCA_035648695.1 Acidobacteriaceae bacterium
CAAAGGTCCGTCGGTAAAATTCGACAGGATCTTTGTACTCGTCCGATCCTTCCTTCAAATAGACCTGCCATAAGTCGGCGGCAAACTCGGCTTGCTGATAACGACCAGACGCGACGTCCGGATGTGGAGTGACGATTTCCCGCCATGGCCGCAGACCCGTGGCCGGTTTCCCTTCCACCGCTATGCTCGACTCCTTCCGCTTTTGCGTGCGAAGTTGTTCGTCGAACTTAACGCGCAGGATCTCCGCCTTCATCTGTTCGACGGCTTCGACTTGCTCCGCCGCAACCGCCGTAAGCAATCGCGAAACACTGTCGATGGCGCGGTAAGCGTCATCCGTGGAAAAAGCCTTCTGGTGTGCCCATTTGTTCCGCACGTCGCGGAGTTCGAACGCAAGGTTGCGGTCGGAAGGGCCGAGGATCTTCTTGAAGCAGTCTTGCCAAAGTTCGCACATCACCTGTAGGAGGGCCTGCGTATCCCAATTCAGTCCCTTGCCGTCTTTGCCCGGCTGTTGCCAGTCGGGGAAACTCGGTCGGGCCGTCTCAACCCACCGGTCCTTATATGTCGCCTTTAACTCTCGCTCAACGTAAGGACGCAAGCCCTCTTTCAGGAGATCGAGAGCCTTACCGACGCGTTCGCTATTTGTGATGGCCATGAGATTTCGATTGCTCCTCAGCTCAACTCAAACGCTTCCGATGCCATTGACGGCCACGCTACCACCAAGCTGTTGTAGTAGCCGGCCTCATCTGCCCAACCCTTGCGTTCGCAAAGCGTGTAGAGACGGTAGGCGAGATCTCTGGCGATTTCCGCCATCCCGCCGATCTTCGCCTTCAAATTTGCCGTTTCCTTCTCCCCCTTCAGGTCGAGGCCCCGGATGAGATGCTGGGTGACTTCCCAGACAGTTAGGCGTTCTACGGTGGATGGGTCCCAGTCTTCAGCAAGCTCCTCCCGGCGGAGC
Organism: Acidobacteriaceae bacterium; assembly: GCA_035648695.1. Taxonomy (GTDB): domain Bacteria; phylum Acidobacteriota; class Terriglobia; order Terriglobales; family Acidobacteriaceae; genus Granulicella. Next base: position 956 of record DASRLB010000133.1, read on the forward strand.
AACCGGACCTTCCCGGCGCGGGAGTGGAGAATGCCCGCCTCCGCAAGGTGCGAGATACTGAGTGCCTTCGCCGTAGCCAGCACTTCGGCCTCGCCATAGAGGCCCTCGTCGAATTTGTGCTGTTCAAACCACGCGAGAGCCCAACGTGTGTCAGGGTCAAACTCGCTCTCCAATTCGGATAGAACCTCGTCAAGGCCTTGATTGATCAGAGACAATGCCGTTCGAACTCGCATCGGCGAACCGTCGGTTTCGAGGACCTTCTTGTACCGGGAGAAAACCGCCATTCCTGGACCAATCGCCGCCTGTGCCAGATCAACGGGCGCTATATTGCCCTTCTGTAAGTTTCGCAGGGCCTGGGGGAGTTCCTTCTTCAGCGATGAGAGAAAATCCTTGCGGGTTGTGATGGGCGCGTCGTCGGGGCGCGGGCGGCACGCAAGAACGATCGAAGAGGCAAGAGCATTGGCACCGAGAGAGATGCTTCTGCCCAGGCGTTCACTCCTCGACGGCCATGTGGCCGTTACCTGGAAGTCAGCGCGAATAAGACCTTCCAGCATCGTTTCCCATCCCGTGGAACTCACCGCACCGCCACCTTCGTCATCTTCGTCGGTCTCGGACTGTTTGAAGGCATAAAAAACGGTAAGTGGGAAGTGTGGATCTTGCGCCTGTCGCAATTTTGCGAAAGCCTTTCCAAAGCCATCTTCAAAGAACGCCTGAGCGTCCTGTCTGCTCCCGCCGAAGCGAAACGGCGTAGCAACGAGTTCTTGTTTCTTGGGGACCAGCAGCGTACTGAATAACTCTGGGTGCACAGCCGACAAGCTCCGCCGTAACCAGACATAGAAAAAGTCGGAGAGGTCAGCGTACCCGATGTTGTCGTAGTAAGGCGGGTCCGTTGAGTAGCAGGCAAGGATCGTCGCTCCTGCTTGGCATGCATCAAGTTGGCGGACCTTGCCCGGAGTTCCGGCGATGGAGGCATCGAGGCATCTAGCCGCAGATTCGAGATTGCCCGCGAAGTTCCCACCCGACTGACTAAACGGATTTGCCTCGCCGAAGTCCCATGTCATGGCAAGGGCGTGACGCCTAAAAGTGCTGACCACCAGTTCGTTCTTGGGTTGGGCACTCCAAGTGGCTAAAGTGCTCCAGAAGTCAGCGCACTTATCAACCGCAAACGCCAAATATGTCGCAATAGCGTCGGCATACTCAGGCGCGCCCCCGTCTCCGAGGGCCTGCTTGTGGGCCTCCGCGACCAAGTCGCTGAACGCGGACAATGCCACAAGCTGGCGCGCTGTGAAGAGGTCTCGATGCCGAGTCATACCGTATACTTGGACCCTGAATCCCAAGGCCTGATCCGGCAGCACAGTCTCCGGCACATCGTGAGGCGTGGCGGAGTTCGCAATCGACTGATGGACCGTATCGGCCTCCAAGTAAACTCGGCTCCGCTCGCCCTCGGCGACAATCGCCATCATCTTCGCGGTCATTCGCCCGGAACGACCCTCGAACCGAACATGGTCGAGAGGGACCGCAGTTCCGCAGACTAAGCACCTTGCGCCCTTTCGATTTACTGTCCCTTCGGGCGCACCTTCACCAACTCTCACTTTGAACCGGACCACCTTCTCGGCGTGGTCTACTACCGGCTCAACCCATGACTTCTTTCCGGGCTTGTTGGCGAGTGAGAACGACCGAACGAGAGGCATCTGAGCTCCGCAGGCCGGATTGGGACATTTGATCGTCCGGGCCCAGATCCATGCAATGACTGTTGCCTCGGTCCCGTTTTGTAGCTTCACGGTGGGGTACAGGTGCCCGATGCGCTCGAAAGCCCGGTCCCGCATCCATTGGCCGTAGTAGCGAACATCATCCGCCAACCCGCGGGCTCCGGTCCACATGCCCTTCCCGCTCATCTTCGCCTTCGCAGCCGGATTCACTGGCGGCTGCCCTGCGAACTTGGACGGGATCTCGATGAGGGCTTTTGTGATGAGGACCGCGACCGGGTTCAGGTCGCTGCCGTGCGCTTCCAGTCCCAACCGCTGCGCTTCCAGCGGAATCGACCCGCCGCCACAGAAGGGATCGTAGATCGGCGGCGGATTGCCGCCGGTGGATTTGAGAATCTCTGCGTGTGCCTCATCAAGCACTGCGCGGTTGTTAGAGTTCTCCCACAGCACAAGTTTCTCGATCAACCGGAATAGCCGCTGCCGTTCCTTATCCTGGTCCGCTTCGGTCGGGAACTGCTCGGGAAGACTCGACGGATCATCAACAAGCGATGCGAACAACACCGCCCGGCACGCAGCCAAAGGCCTCCGCGCCCACCAAAGATGAAGCGTCGAGGGATGGCCGTGCCGAATCGACTTCTCTCTCGCCGATTCCTTATTGATCGCTTCCAGTGGCAACGCGACTTCGATGAGTTTCTTCTTCATGTGTTTGTCGTTTACTTCCACGCGTCGCGTACGGTCTTCTCCATCAATCGACGAATATCAGTCGTTTCAATCCCAAGCGGCGCGAGCAGTACCCACGCCTTCGCCACGAGCGCCGTCATTCTCTTCTCGTCGGTGGACCACGAAGCAGTCCCTTTGGCCCGCGCTTCGGAAGCCAATTCTTCAAGATCCGATTTCTTGATGAGGAGAGGTTTGAGAATCCTGGCAGCCTCTTCGATCAACCACTCCTGGTCGATTTGAGGAAGATCCGGATTCGGCGGAACCTCCGTCGGCGTTAAGGCGCATACCTCGGAGTACCGCTCCAGATAAATGCGATCTTCTTTTATCTCCAGACGGAGAGGATCGCCGGATGGCATTCTCCGCGCCAGCCGCCGTACCCAGGAGGATCGCACGAAAATTGGAACCGGCCAGACCCCGCGCGCAGGTGCGCTTGCGACCGTGCCAAAGGCCTCGATAGAAAGATGACCGCCCTCAAAACGAAGTCTGGCATCCCCTTGAGCTTTGCCGACGACCCTTGCGACGATCTTCAGCGCTTGGGCGAGATCCGCGCGGCTAACCTCAAGACTCGCCGACGTACTGGAGGGCTGCGTCATCAGGTTGAAGGCCCCCTTTGTGCCCCGGCTTTGCGCCACAGGCAGGAATAGTGCGCAGTTCCCGGCGCATATATGTAATTGAAAACAGACGCGCTAGCAGCACGGATTGCGGTTTTTTTGCGTCGGATTGCGTTTTGAAGCGGCGGTTTACGCAATCGAGTCCCCCTCGTCGGGAAGCCAACGGGCCGCTTTGGTAGCCCCTACAACGCGGACCCTCTTTTCCTGCTTCATCTCTTTCAGTAGACCCTGGACTTGGTTGCGCGAGAGATATGGGAGAACTCCGAGCAGTTCCAGGAACCGGGCACCTTCCGGGCCGCTCTGTCCAATATGCTTCGCCAGAAGAGACTTGTTGGTCTCGCGGTCTAAACCAGCGTCGCGGGTATAGCTGCCCGGCGTTCCGAGGAAGCTCCGGAACTTCCGGGACAGGATAAAGCGGACGCCACGCCCGCGGCCAATTCGCTCAATGACACCCTGCTCCAGCAAGTGGGGCAGCCGATCTTTCAGATCGCCGCCCATCGGCTCTTCTCGCTGGATGGAATCCAGAATCAGAAGGTCCTGCGTGGAAAAAGTTGCCAGCCGTTCCTTGCCGATCTTCTCCAGGAAGCGCAAGAACTCGGGGTTCTGGATCTCGCCGCGCAGCGTGACTGCCACTTGGTGAGCGTCCGTGCCCGTGAAGTCCGGCTTGGGTTTGCCCTCCTTGATCGATTCCTCGAACATGCGGTTAGCGCCTTGGCCGGAACGCTCCACAAGTCCACATCTGGCGCATGATTCGGCGATGCGACGGTTCCGCGGAGACTGCTTCCACAGAAGGTTTTCCGCCGTGATACCGTCGGGAAAACCGCCCGGACTCACGATCTCCAGCTTGCGCGGAAACTGACGGACAAATATCGACTCCGGTCTGCGGTAGTCGCGATGGCTCACCGCGTTGAGAATCGCTTCCCGAACCACCGCCTCATTGAAGGCGGGAATGTCGCCAATGAAAAAGCCCTCTTGAAAGTGAAGAGTTTCGTTGCGAAGATTGATCGTCGTCCAGATGCTGTCGAGCACCGCAAGGAAGCCTTGCCGGTATTCAATCCGCTGCTGGTGCGCCAGCGATGCCTCGCTGGAACGGTATTCGAAGATCACTTCAGCTTGTGCCAAATAGCGCCCCAGCGCGGCCTTTGTGCCAAAGAGGATGAGCGCCGCCAATGTCAATTTGCCATCCTGCATGAGTTCGGCATCTTCCAAAAGCTGTTGCTGACTTAGTCCGTCTAACGCCGCATTCCCCGACTTCCGCCGCCACATTGAACGAAACCGTTCGACGAGCGTGGGGTCGAGGTCGGAAAGCACGGCCTTCGGATGAAGCTCAGCGGAAAAGTCCGGAGCCGCTTCATCGAAAATTCGCCGCAGTTGATCCGGCGGCATTGGTTTCAACTCGTCACCGGCTCTAGCCCAATAAATCCCTTCGAGTTGGACCGGCACACCCAACATGTGGGGAGGCGCAGTGAAGACCAGGACGCGTCCGTGAGGGTGCTGAATCTCCTCGAACTCAATTCTGAACTGAAGAGCCCTTGTCAGTCGCGCGACGGTGTGGCCGGGTTCCGGGAACGCCTGAGATCCGACAACCCGGCGGGGGCGTTTGTCAGTGACCCCAAGAATAATTCTGCCGCCACCGGCGTTTGCAAGGGCAGAACAGTATTTCGCCAGTTTGTCGTAGTCGTAGTTCGACTTCGCTTCTTTGAACTCAAGCCGCTCGGCCTCGGGTTCGGCCATCCATGCTTCGAGGCGTTCCGCCGGTGTGTCCATGAATGCCGCACTCATGTCGGAGCCTGGCCTCGACTGAGCAACTCCGCGAGTTTATAGTTGATGCTCTCGACCGCGAATTCCGGCTCAGCCTGAAATGGCTGGCGAATGTAGGTGAGCTTTTGCTGCCCGTCCTCCACCTGTCCCACGGCGAGGATGAAGTCATCCGGCTTGTTCAGTGCCGTGAGGATTTCATTTCGCGTGACCGTCACCGTAATGGCGTCGGCGACTCGGCCTTTCACTTCGATGAAACGGAGTCTGCCGTCTGCCTGAACTTTCGATTCGATGTCGTATCCACACTTCTCGCCGCTGACGTCTCGTGGATGATTGCCAAGCAGCCTCTCGGCATCCATGACCATTTGCATGGCAAGCAATTCCATCTGCTTCCGGGCTTCCGCCGATGCAGCTTCTGCGGCGGTGCCTGCCGGAATGGATGACGGCAGGAGCTTATTGAGAAGGCCGATGGGCACGACGAGCGATCCGCCGATAGCCACAGGCGGCAATGGCGAAATCTGACGTTCCATTTCCAGATCGAGCATTCGCTTCTGCAGACGGACTTGCAGCTCATCCGCGCGCTGCCGGGCCTTCCCCGAATTGATCTTGGCGTTCACCTTGCCCGCCAATTCCTGGTCCTTGAGCTGGTTAGCGCGGTGATCCCAATAGGTGATTTCCTTGGTCAGACGGTCCTTGACAGCGGCCATGGTCCGGGTCACCAGGTCCTCGCGCCGTTTCCGCACCTCTTCCAGGTGCTTGGGAACGAGGTCCGTGATCGCGTGGCCGATGACTACGGACTCCAGATCGCCCTTCAGCCACGCCTGCGATTCAAGTGTTGCCGAAAGGCAGGTTCGTTCTTCAGTCCGCGCAGGTCTGTAGTCCAGATACGGAGCGTAACCGGCGTTCCTGGTGGTCCCGGTGGAGTCCGTCTCAACAAACTGTAATTGCTGGGAGACGACTCGGCGGTTGCCAGCTTTGTCGGTCCTGCCGTCCTGAATGGTGTGCTCCAAATAGAAGAGCGCGCGGATGGACTCGCCGGGATCATCTGGGTCAACCAGAACCGTTCCCCGCTTCAAGAGATCTCGATTGCGCTCCAGAATCAGGTCGATGGTCGCTCCCAGAAGTGGCTGGCCCGGACAAACGAAGGTGGCCAGCGGTTGGCCGGGAACCGCGCGGAGCGACTTTTCAAAAGTGATCCGTTCGTATTTGCCCAAAACCGGTTCGCCAGTGCCGATCAAACGGTCCCGCTGGCGAATCAAGGCGGGGACATGGGTGATCTCGAAGCGGCGTGGCTCGCGTTCCTTGATGGATCCGCCCAGTACTCGGAATGCCTCCAGGAAAAACGACTCGATGAAGTGAGGCTGAAGACGCCGCGCTTCCGCGCGCTCCATGTCCTCGCGGATCTTCATTACTTCAGTAGCATCCATGCTGTCGTTGGCAAGTGCGCGTTCTTCAAGAAGCTCCTGGCAGTGTTTGCGGTCGGTCAGATTATCGACGATCTGATGCAGACGTGCCTTCACCTCGGGCCGATCACCGTAACGGATCGCTTCAATGAGCAGGTCCCGAAGCCGCTGCTCCCGGAAAAGCTGGCCGAGGATATCGAAGACGCCCCCGCCGAGGGCCTCACGCTCCAGCTCAATTTTTTCGAGGAGGCGCTTATACACGTCGCCTTCGCGCGTCTCCTCCGCCAGCAGGTTCCAGAGGTGGCATACCTCGGTCTGGCCGATACGGTGAATGCGGCCGAAGCGCTGTTCGAGACGATTCGGGTTCCACGGCAGGTCGTAGTTGACCATCAAGTGCGCGCGCTGTAGGTTGATGCCCTCGCCTGCGGCGTCGGTAGCAAGCAGGATGAGAACGTCCTTATCCTGCTTGAATCCCTCCTGTGCCTTGGTACGTTCTTCGCGGCCCATCCCGCCGTGAACAGTGACGAGTGCCTCAGGAGCGCCGAGGAGGGCGCGCAGCCGCTCGCTCAGATAGTTCAAGGTATCGCGGTGCTCGGTAAAGATCACCAGCTTGCGGCGGTGCCCCTGCACATCGAACATCTCGGCTTGGTTTTGCAGGAGGGCCGACAGTTCTTCCCATTTCTTGTCCGTTCCGCTCCGGCGGACCTTGAGCGCCAACCCTTCCAGGTTCCTCAGGATCTCGATTTCCGCCTGGAGTTCGGCGATGGTGCGCGCAGCCGTCGCCTGATCCACGACGGTCTCTTCGGTTTGTTCCACCTCCGCGTCGGGTGCGTCATCCAGATCGTCGATGTCTTCTTCAGTGAGGCTGGGTAATCCCTGAAGGTCGATTTCCTGAAGAAGCGCTCCGCGCTTGAGAATCTGTTCTTCGCGCAGGCGTCGTTCGAGCCTTTCACGGCGCCGCCGGAGAGATTGCAGAATCGCCTCCGGGGAAGACGCTAGCCGCCGTTGCAGGATAGTCAACGCAAATCCAACGGTTCCCTTGCGGCCTTCGCTCTCAAGGGAGTCGGCCCTGTTGAATTCATCCCGCACATAGTCAGTGACGCTTTTATACAAGGATGCTTCGGGATCGGACAGCTTATAGCTGACGGTGTATGCCCGCCGCTCGGGGAATAAAGGCTTCCCGTCAAACTTCAGCAATTGCTCCTTCACTAGCCGCCGCATGAGGTCTGACACGTCGGTAGTATGGACGCCGTCCCGCGCACGGCCTTCGAAGCGGTCGCTATCAAGTAGTGCGAGGAAAAGTTGAAAATCCTCCGGCTTGCCATTATGCGGCGTCGCGGTCATCAGCAGGAGGTGTCGTGTGAGTTGGCCGAGAAGTTGCCCGAGCCGATAGCGTTTGGTGTACTTGATCTCGCTGCCGAAAAACGTGGCAGACATTTTGTGGGCTTCGTCGCAAACGATAAGGTCCCAGTCGGTATTGGCCAGCTTCGCCTGCACATCCTCGTTGCGGCTCAACTTATCCAGGCGGCAGATGGCCATCGGATTCTCGGCGAACCAATTGCCGGTACGGGCAGATTCGAGCTTGTCGTTCGTGAGAATTTCGAAGGGAAGCTGAAATCGTTGATACAGTTCGTCCTGCCACTGCTCCGCGAGGTTTCCGGGGCATACGATCATGCATCGGTGCAGATCGCCGCGAATCAACAGTTCCTTGATGAGCAGGCCCGCCATGATCGTCTTGCCGGCGCCGGGGTCATCGGCAAGCAGGAATCGCAACGGTTGACGCGGCAGCATCTCGCCGTAAACGGCGGTAATCTGATGCGGCAACGGATCAACCATTGAGGTGTGGATAGCGAGTAACGGATCAAAGAGGTGGGCCAGGTTGATTCGGTGGGCTTCAGATACCAATCGAAACAGCATTCCGTCTCCGTCGAAACTCCATGGCCGTCCTGTTTCGCCGATTTCCAGGGTCGGTTCACGATCCCGGTAAAGGAGTACGACGCTCGGTTTTCCGGACGGATCTTTGTACGTGAGCTCGACCGCCGCAGAGCCGTACCATTTGACATCGATTACCGTGACAAGGCAATCGGGCAGGACGCCTTTGACGCTCGCTCCACGCTTTAGATCCTCAAGTTTCACCATGCTGTCGGTAATCGTTCCTTCTCTGATCGCGCAAAGCGTTCTTAGCTTGATTAGCTGAACGCTTCGTGTTTCCTATTTGCTCCCTGACGTTTCAGCGGGTCCCCCGGCTCGAACCCATGTATCAACCTCGGGCAACTTGCACTTCCAAAGGCGTCCAACACGATGGGCGGGCAGACCTTTGTTTTCAATCCAACGGTAGACTGTGTCGATCGCGACCCCAAGATGCTTCGCAACCTCGTTGACGGAATACCAACGATCTCCAGGATTGGGAGTGCTGTCTGAAGTCGACATGAATCGTCTATTGTGGCAGAAAGTCGGGACGGCGTCTATGGGAGATCTTGTCCAAGGGTCCGAAGCTAAATCGTGTTCCCGAGTGTTCCGGAGAATCCTTGACAGGACCGTGGCGATGGGTTATGCTCTCTTTGTGTTCCGGCGTGTTCCCGGAATGCAAAAAAGGAGATAGTGTGGGCGATCTTAAATATCGTGCAACTTTGAGTATGGGCGGACAGAACCGTTCCGTCTGGTCCGTCATCTTCCGTCACCCTTTCCGACTTGATCGGGGCAAACCGGGTCGGCGCGTCCGCAGGAGCCTGGGAACGACCGACAAAGAACAGGCGCAAAAGCTGGTCGATCAGGCAAACACCTTGCTGTCCGACAACAAATGGTGGAGTCCAGCCATGCGCGAGCAGGCTGAACGTCTCTTTGCCAGGGAGATCGTGGCAGCTTTCTACGACGACTTGGTTCCCGCGCCGCGCGATGGTTGGATGTTGCGCGACAGTGTGGTGCGGATGCCGTCACCCGACGAAGGATATGCCAGGGTCCTTTTGCTGGGCACCACGGGTGCCGGCAAGACGACCTTGGTACGCCAGTTAATCGGCACGGGCACAAAACACGAGAAGTTCCCATCGACATCCACAGCCAAGACGACGACGTGCGACATCGAGATCATCAGCGCTGACTCGAATCAGTACGAGGTGGTCGTATCCTTCCTGCCGAAAGACTTGATTCGGCAGTACGTGGAGGAGTGCGTGGTCGCAACGGCGGTCAGCTTCCTCGAAGGAGAGCGTTTCGAACTCAGTAGCCGCAGGTTCCTCGAACACAGCGATCAGCGGTTCCGCCTCAGTTATCTCCTCGGAACGCTTTCACCCGGTGTGTATGAAGAGGAGGAAGAAGAAACTGAGGAAGAGTTTGACCAGGATTTGGCTGTCTCTGCGGAGGACCGCTCCCGCCTGGCGGAGACGCTTCGAGGCTACCTGAACAGGATTCAGTCGCTGGCGATCACCGCAAGCAGGAAGCTGGAGGGGTCGTTGAGCTTTTCGCTGGAAACGGCCAACCAGGAGGATCGCGACACATTCGAGGAACTGCTGGAAGATTCTCTGCGAGACGAGGATGAGTTCCACGAGCTACTCGACGAGGTCATGGACGACATCGAGTCGCGGTTTAACCAGCTTACGGATGGCGAACGGACACTCGGACCCGGCGATTGGCCGGATTTGTGGTCGTATCGCTGTTCTGCTGAAAAGCGGGCGGACTTCATCCGTCTCATCAATCGGTTTTCAAGTAACCAGGCTGTGCAGTTCGGGACCCTCTTGACGCCTTTGGTAGAAGGCATCCGGGTGCGTGGTCCGTTTGCGCCGACATGGAACGGTGCGACGCCTCCCAAGCTCGTCTTGATGGATGGCGAAGGACTGGGCCATGCCGCGAGTGTGAACCTGAGCCTCTCGACGCGAGTTACGAAGCGATATCAGCTCTCGGACGTCATCCTTCTGGTCGACAATGCGCAGCAGCCGATGCTGGCAACTCCGAATACCGCGCTGAGGAGCATTGCCTCCAGTGGCCAGCAATCGAAACTCGTGTTTGGCTTCACCCACTTTGACCAGATGCGCGGGCCGAACCTGCCGAATCGCGATGCTAAGGAACAGCACGTCCTGGCCTCATTGGACCAATCGGTCGGCGTCCTGGGTAAAGAGATGGGTCGCGGAGTCGAGAATGCAATGAAGAAGATCATTCCCGAGCGGAGTTTCTTCCTCTCGAATCTGCAAGACCAAATCCCGAACCCGCCTGAAAAGGCCTCCCAGCGCCACACAGCCGAGTCGCTCCGTCGCCTCTTGAAAACCGTGGAGTCGCTCAGTGCCCCATCGATTCCGGATTCGGTCACGCCGGTTTACGACGATGCCAATCTGGTCCTGTCGATCCAGAAAGCTGTCGTTGAGTTCCGCGATCCGTGGCGCGCTCGTCTGGGAATTCGCAGCCGGTCTGATATCCCATCGGAGCACTGGACTCGCGTCAAAGCGCTCACGCGTAGGCTCGGCGACCTGGGGCAGGATGAATACGACACCTTACGTCCAGTGGCGGATCTTATCTCCTGCCTCCAGGGCCACGCCCGACCGTTTCTGGAGTCGCCTTTACGCTGGGAGCCGGCCAAAGGGGCCACCGAAGACATGATGAGTCACGCCATCGACCGCATCGCGCAGGAGGTCTTCTTAAGGTTGCACGAACTGGCAGCCAACCGAGTCATGCGCGACCGCGTTATCAAGTGGAAGGAGGCCTACGCCCATCGGGGGTTTGGTTCCGCCACCGAACGCCGTCGCGACGTCGAGTCCATTTACGGCGCTGCTGCTCCGATCCCCGGCGAAACTGCTGATCCGCCAACAAATGAATTCCTACGGGAGATTCGAATTCTGATGAGAGATGCAATCGAAAACGCAGGCGGGAAGCTGGAAGGTCTGTCCAGTCTCGCTTCAACGCGCGCGGGAAGTAACTGAAGCTTTATCAGCCAGGAGGGTTCGCGGGTGCCGCTGGAATAACTGGCACCAGAGACGCCCGCAAACTCCCCAATCCACCACAGAAGCGCGCTGGACGTCGGTGGGAAAAAATAAGAACGTTCTAAGTGACCCCACGGTGGGGACCCGATTCATTGAGCGGTCTCATTCATTTATCTATTCTTTCGACTCCTGATCTCCTGTTACAGTAACCACCGCGCCTTGCGGTGCCAGTCTCGCCTTCGGGTGAGTTCGTCGGGGCCCGGCCTCTTCCTGACAGCGGTTTGAATTTGCGGAATATCGGAAGTCTGGTCCTGGCTCGGCAGCCAATCTGTGAGATTCACAGAACCGGCGGGACTTTCCGTTGTGGATTTCCCCGTCCCGCACAGCCTCTCCCGTTCCCTTATTAGTTGAGGGAAGTGGCGTTCCATTCCGCGGGACGAGGAGGCCAAATGCAGAATTTAGACGATTTTCGATACGATCAGCCCGCCGTGCTGATCGACGGAGTCGGCGGCGAACCGTTGGCCGGATCAGGCTTTGAAAGCGAAGAGCCCGAGCCGAGCTTCTCTGCCTCCGAGTCGGAAGGGGAGGAGTAACGGCCATGGCGGCTACAACCTCTCTTCCCATCGAACATCCGCTTGCGGAGAAACCGGCTCTTCGGGACTTTCGCCAGGAGGTCACCGACAGCATTGTTGGAATGCTGGAGCGTGGCGTCGCGCCGTGGCAAAAGCCCTGGGAGCCTGGAGCCAGTTCGCTCGGTATGCCGTTCAATCCAACCAGCGAGAGAGGATACCGGGGCGGCAACGCGATTCATTTGATGGCCACCGGCCTGCAACACGGCTACGAAGACCCGAGATGGATGACTTACAAGCAGGCCGCAGACAACGGATGGCAGGTAAGCCGGGGCGAGAAGGGCACCCAGATTGAGTACTGGGATGTCAAACAGGCGTCGGACAAGACACGGCCGTCTGGGCCTAATGGAGGCGGCGATGCAGCCAATGGCAACAACTCGAATGCCGAGAAATCGCGGCTCATTCACCGCGTATACACGGTCTTCAACGCCCAGCAGATCGAGCGGATTCCGCCGTACACGCCCGAGCAACACACAACCTTCGAGGCTGTCCAGGCGGGAGAGCAGATCCTGACGAACTCTGGCGCGAACATCGCGCACGACCAGGCGGATCGCGCATTCTATAGCCGCTCTCAGGACAGCATCCACTTGCCACCGAAGGACGCCTTCAAGGATGCCGCTGGGTATTACGGCACGGCACTTCATGAGCTGGCTCATTGGACGGGCCACCCGTCGCGGCTAGACCGTTCCACACTGACCGATTCGTATCGTTTCGGCGACACCAACTACGCGAAGGAGGAGCTTCGCGCAGAGCTTGCCAGCGTGTTTCTCGCCGCGCAGCGTGGAATACCCCACGACCCCGAGCAGCACGCCGCCTACGTCAATTCCTGGATTGGAGCACTCAAGCGCGACAAAAATGAAATCTTCCGTGCGGCGCACGACGCCTCCAAAGCGACCGATTTCATTCTCGCGTTGGAGCGCGACAAGTCCATCGGCGAGGAAAATCTGGCAAGTGGTCCCGTTCTCGCTGCCGGAACCGCTGGCAGTTCGCCCGCCACGATGTTGGAGCAGGAGGCCGAGGAACTCCACCACGACCGGGAGCGGGTCGAAGAAAAAGAAGCGGACGCGACCCTGAGCGCCGAAGACCTCGCGATTCTGGATTCCACCGATAACGCGAACGAGCGCTCGGCCCCGGCACGTGAGTCCATGGAGTATGCCGCGCGCTACGAACCAGCCAGCGGCACCGTCAACGTCCACGCGAAGCAAACGGGGACGGACCGACGGAGTAACGTTGACGCCCCGACCGGCGACTCGCTCACAGAGGCCAAGTCGATCACCGCGAAGGTGCTCGGAGATTCTGCGAAGACGCTCGCGGCGCAGACCGAGAACGGGAGTTATCGCGGTCCCATCATTGGCGAGACGGAGCATCACATTATTCAGCGCCAATCGGCCCGGACGGGCATTGCTCATCCGAAGGATCTGCTTGACCGGCAGCCCCAGATAGGTGAAAGCGTGCGCATCAACTACTCCGATTCCAAGGGCGCGGTCCGCGAATTCCGGGAACGCGCAAAGGCGCAGGACCGCGACCGATGAGGAGGCGCGACCATGGGGAAGAAACAGCCGGAACTCTACCGTATTCCTCGGAAACCTGGATATCTCGGCGGCTATAACTGGCGTGCGACTGTGCTCGGGTGCCTTCTGCTGGTGGTCGTAAATTTCATCGCCACACAGTACATCGCTGCTAAGTTCCAATATCAGCCTGCGCTTGGGCCGCCCCTTCTCCGGGCGAAGCTCGGCGGCATCTACCAGCCCTTTTCCTGGATCGTCTGGGGATGGCAGTATTGCACTTCTCGCGATGAGCGGATTCGCCAGCCATTCTTCGAGGGGGAAATGATCGTCTTCGCGGGCAGTTTGCTCTGTGTCGGCATCTTCTTTGTTCTCGCCAGCCGTCGCGCGCGCAAGCTCACGGAGAATGCCGAGGACCTCCATGGCTCCGCGCGATGGGCCGACGAGGACGATGTGCGCGATACAGGGCTGCTCACAACAAAGCACGGTGTCTACGTCGGTGGCTGGTGTCATGAGGGCGGACACCGATTGAATTACCTCCGTCACAACGGCCCCGAACACGTTCTTGCCTTCGCTCCAACGCGGAGCGGCAAAGGCGTCGGTCTTGTGATCCCATCTCTGCTGGCTTGGGAAGAGAGCGCCGTCATCTATGACATCAAGGGGGAGAACTGGGCGAAGACGGCGGGGTTTCGCAGTCAACAAGGCCATCTCTGTTTCAAGTTTTCGCCGGTTGAAGAACAAGCCAGTTCACGGTTCAATCCTCTGAGTGAGGTGCGGCTGTTCACGCCGCGCGATGTCAGCGACGCCCAGAACATCGCCAACATGATCGTGCGAACAGGCGAAGACAGCCCTCAGGAACGCTACTGGCAGGATGCCGCCTCCTCCATCACGACGGGAATGATCCTGCACGTCTGTTATGAAGCGGCGCTCGAAGGCCGCGTTGCGTGTCTCGCCGATCTGTCGCACGGGTTCACGCGGCCTGGGTCCGGTTTTCGCGAGACGCTCGATGAACTGCTGAACTTCGAGCACGATCCTGGACATGCTCACGATTGGCGCATGCCGACTGGCGACCGGACACTCACCCATCCCGTCGTTCGCGAGAAGGTGCAGGAGATGCTCGACAAGGAGGACCGCGATTTCGGCGGCGTCCTCTCCACTGCGAAAACCGCGCTCACGCTCTATAGCGATCCGCTTGTAGCGAAAAATACTTCGGCGAGCGACTTTACTATCGACGAGTTGGTGAACCACGAGCGCCCCGTGTCGCTCTACCTGGTGGTTCCACCTTCGGACAAGATTCGCCTGCGCCCGCTCATCCGTCTGATGTTCACGATGACCGTCAATCGTCTCACCGAAAAGATGGTATTTCAGGGCGCGGAGCAGAAGCGCAACAAGCATCGCCTACTGTTACTGATTGACGAGTTTCCATCGTTGAATCGCATGGAGGTCTTCGCCGACGCGCTCTCCTATATGGCCGGGTATGGCTTGAAAGCATATCTGATCACGCAGGATATCCGGCAGATCGTCGAGGCGTACGGCAACAACGAGAGCATCGTTTCCAACTGTCATGTGCGCATCGCTTTCGCGCCCAACCAGTTCGAGACCGCCGAACTATTGAGCAAGATGACCGGCACAGCCACTGTGCAAAAAGCCAGCTACAACTTCAGCGGCTCCCGGCTTTCTCCGGTGATGGCGCACGTCAACGCTAGTGTGGACCACATCCAGCGTCCGCTGATGACACCGGACGAAGTGCTTCGGTTAAAGCCTCCGCAAAAGCGCGGCGACGGTGCGGAGGAGCGCATCGTCGCGCCCGGCCAGATGCTGATCTTCGTCAGCGGCCATCACCCGATTCTCGGCACGCAAATGCTGTATTTCCTCGACCCGGCGCTGAATTCCCGTGCCGAACTGGCTCCGCCGACCAGTTTCATCACTTTGGAGAACGGCAAACCCATTCCGCAACACGCGCTGAATCGAACCCCGCACGTCATCAGCAAGCCCGAGGTTGTATCGCCGCCCGAATGTGAACCAATCGATGAGCCGCTCTCAGGAGTCGAACACCACCTCGTAGAAGAACTTCACCTTGAACAAGGAGAACAATAGCGATGCAGAGGAATCGTCTCGAAGTCTTGGGCTTTTTAGCGACCAAGCCGACGGCCAGGTATCTTCCTTCCGGAACACCCGTCGCGAATGTCCGTCTGGGGGAAAGCTACCGATACCAGGACGGCGATGGCAAACCGCAACAACACACCAATTGGCACAACCTGTCGTTCTATGGCGACCTTTCGCGCATCGCGACGGCCTTCGAGAAAGGCGACAACCTCTTTGTCGAAGGGACTATTGAGCAGCGCCAGTTCACGCCGAAGGCCGATGGCGTGCAACGCATCGTCCATGAAGTCGTTGTTCGGAACTGCCACTTGATCGCGACGCCGCGTGGGGGCACCGCGAAAGGAGCCGCGGCCACACCGACTGACGAACCTGCGATCCCTGATCTTCAGAAAGGAGCAATCGATCATGACGGTTGGCCTGTCGGATAGGGTCAGGAAGATTCGCGGCGCAGCTCTGGTTGCGGCTGGTGCCGTTGTCGCAACGTTCCAGCTCTGCGGTTATCTTGGACTTCGCATCAACACCTCACCATCCCTCCCAATGGGTCTGTATATCACCACGGCAGACGCTGGAGCGAATATGGTTGAGTTCTGCCCAGCAGAACCGTTCGCGACGTTCGCCATCGCGCGTGGATATCGCGATCCTGGAATTTGCCGGGATGGCGGGGCTCCCCTGTTGAAGCCTATCGTCGCCAAATCCGGCGATGTCGTCGAACTGTCGGCTCGCGGAATTTCCGTGAATGGAGCGCTTCTCTCCAACACGGCCCCACTCTCGAAGGACACCAAAGGCCGGCCTCTCGAAGCGTGGCCCTTCGGGCGCTACGTCGTGGCCTCCGAGACTGTCTGGGTGGCGTCCTCTTATCATCCACGCAGCTTTGACAGCCGTTACTTTGGTCCAATTTCGACGACGGCCATTCGCAACCGAGTGAAGGCTTTTCTAACGCTATGAATACCACATCTCGGGATCGAATCTGAGTGCAAACTCAATGGCCACAAAGTCACGCACAGGCAGTCAATCCGGCACCAGCAATCAGCTCAGTCTCTTCTCGGAAGTGACCGATGCAGAACTGGGCGATAATTTTATAGAGGAGTCCGTTGATGCTCGAAACGACTACACTCACACCACTGGGCCACAAGATCCTGGAACACTGGAGACGCCACCGACCGACGATGGTCGAGAAGCTGGACCAGGGGAATCAACTTCAGCAGGCGGTTTTCGCAGCGCAGGAATTGACGGGGAACCTGCTATACGAGTTGACGGTGGTTCAGAAGATGGACTACCAATTCGCGTGGGAAATCGCGACGAGGGAATGGGCGTTTCTCCCGGACGAGAAGGATCAGCCCCACTTGTCGTTCGACCCAGCGACCCTCGACCCGCACCAACCCTTGCCCGCGATCTCCGCATAAGTAGCGCCCACGGCATCGGCGAAGGTAGCCTGAGGCAGAAAGCCCAGGCCAATCTCGCCGCCGTTCGCACGCTGAAAACCATAGAGGCCGAAACCCGCCCGGCTATGCCAGAGGAAAAGGCCGTGCTCGTGAAGTACACCGGCTGGGGCGCGATGCCGAACGCGTTCGCTCCCCAGCCATCGCGGGACTGGCAGAGCGTCGCAGGCGAGTTGAGGGATCTGCTGAGTGCGGAGGAGTACGCGTCGGCTCGCGCCTCAACCCCGAACGCGCACTACACATCTCCCGAAGTAGTTCAGGCGATCTGGCAGGCGATGGAGCGGTTTGGACTACAGCCTGGCGCACAGATTCTCGAACCGTCAATGGGTGTCGGTCACTTCTTTGGCATGATGCCCGAGAGTCTGCATCCCGGCACGAGGCGCACTGGCGTGGAACTTGATTCCGTCACCGCGCGCATCGCCGCCAAACTCTACCCGGATTCAAGCGTTCACGCGAAGGGATTCGAAGACACACCGCTTCCAAAAGACTTCTTTGACGCGGCTATCGGAAACATCCCGTTTGGAAACTATCCGGTTTACGATCCGGCATACCGCCGAACTCCGCACTTGACCCGCTCGATTCACGACTACTTCTTGACGAAAACCATTGACGTGGTGCGGCCCGGAGGCGTGATCGCGCTGATTACCAGCCGCTACACGATGGACAAAGAGGACTCCGCGGTTCGACGCCATCTATCGGACGGATCAATCTTGTTGGGCGCAGTGCGGCTGCCAAACACTACATTCAAGGCGAATGCGGGAACGGAAGTGACGACGGATATTTTGTTCCTCCAGAAGCGGTCACCTGAAACGCCGACGCCCGGCGAAGGTTGGACTGAGCTGAGATCCATTGAGACGACGGACGGTCCCGTGGAGATTAACGAGTACTTTGCTCGCCACCCGGAGATGATGCTGGGCCGCATGGGAATGGAGTCGGGACAGTATGGCATGGCTCCCGAACTGATCGGAAACCTGGAGCCGGACGGTTTAGCAAAGGCGGTTTCGCTTCTTCCCGCAGCCGTGTACAAAATCAGGGATAGCCATGGTCCGGTTTTGCGCGGGCACTCCGATCAAGTTCCCGCGCTTGGCGAAGTCAAGGAAGGCGGACTCGCCGAACGCGATGGCCAGATCGTCGTTCGACGCGGCTATGTGTTCGAGCCTATGACGCTGCCAGCGTCGGGTCGCGCAAGGATTCGCGGAATGCTTCAGGTGCGTGACGCCGTCCGCGAGGTGTTCCGCACTCAGCTTTCCGACGCCCCGGATGAAGCCATCGTCGAGGCCCGCCGCCATCTAAATCGAACGTACGATTTCTTCGCTTCCCGCTTCGGTCCCCTCAATGCGAGGGAGAACGTGAAAGCGTTCGCTGGCGATCCGGATCATCCCCTTCTGCTGTCGCTTGAAGAATTCAATCCTGAAACAAAGGGGGCGACCAAAACGGCGATATTCGAGCGCCGCACCCTGGAACGGTATCGCCCGGTGGAGCGGGTCGAAACTGCGCCCGAGGCGCTACTCGTATCGCTCAACGAGATCGGCGAAATCAATTGGCCGCGTATGGAGTCACTCACCGGGCGCGGTGCTTCTGAGTTGCAGGACGAACTTGGATCGCTGGCCTACCGAAATCCCGAGGACGGAGCCTGGGAGACTGCCGACCGCTATCTCAGCGGCAATGTGCGCGCGAAACTTGCCGTTGCGCAGGGTTCAGAGCAAATCGACACGGCTTATCGCCGGAATGTGGAAGCTCTCCAGGCCGTGCAGCCGAAAGATCTGGAGCCGGGTGAAATCGAAGCGCGCCTCGGTTCGTCGTGGATTCCCCCCTCAGACATCCGCGACTTCATTACCGAGTTATTGGATGTGCCCCGCGCGGGCGTCAAGATCGGCTACTCGGAGACAATTGCGACGTGGACAATCGAGCTCGACTACGGCGCAAAGTTCGTCGTTAACAACACTACGACCCACGGCACCGCCCGTTTCCGAGCGTCCGAGTTGATTGAGCAATCGCTGAATGGCCGCACACCGACAGCCTATGATGAGGACGCGGATGGAAACCGCATCGTAAATCAGCCGGAGACAATCGCTGCAAGAGAGAAGCAGCAGCAGTTGAAGGATCGCTTTCGCGATTGGGTTTGGGAAGATCGCGAACGTGCGGCGCGGCTGGCGCAAGAGTACAACCTCCGGTTCAACAACATCCGTCTCCGCGATTTTGATGGCTCGCATCTGACGTTGCCGGGGATGGTGCGCACCTCCCTCCGCGATGGAGATCTGGCGCCGCACCAAAAGGATGCCGTCTGGCGCATCCTCCAGGGCGGTAGTCCACTGTTGGCGCATGTCGTGGGAGCGGGCAAGACGTGGACGATGACCGCCGCCGCGATGGAACTCCGCCGTCTGGATCTCGCCAAGAAGCCGATGTTCGTCGTGCCGAATCATCTGGTGGACCAATGGGGGGCGGAATTTCTAAAGCTGTATCCGCAGGCTCGCCTTTTCGTGGCTGGGAAGGACCACTTTGAGACTGGCAATCGCCAGCAAGCCATGGCCCGGATCGCCACCGGGAACTATGACGCCGTGATCGTCTCCCACCGGTCATTCGAGTTCCTGCCCGTGTCGGACAAGTACTTCAACCGCTTTGTCGAGAAGCAGGTGGCGGAGCTCGATGCCGAAATCAGTACGGTAAACGATTCCAAGGGCGACAATCGCCGCATGGTGAAGGAACTGGAGAAAGCCAAGAAACGCCTGATTGTCAGGCTCAAGAAACGTGCGGACCGCGACTCAAAGGACCGCACCATGACATTCGAAGAACTGGGTGTCGATCAGATCTTCGTAGATGAGGCTGACCTGTACAAGAATTTGGCTTATGTGACAAAGATGAGCCGGATCGCCGGACTACCGAACTCCGACAGCAACCGGGCATTCGACATGTTCCTGAAGATTCGCTACCTTCAGGAACGCAGTGACGGACGCGGAGTCGTCTTCGCCACTGGTACACCCATCTCCAATACCCTGGCCGAGATGTACACCATGCTCCGCTATCTCGGACCGGAAATGCTTTCCGAGCGGAAGGTCGATCACTTCGACGCGTGGGCTGCGAACTTCGCCGAGCCGGTGACATCGCTCGAACTCGCCCCGGACGGATCGGGGTACCGGATGCACACGCGGTTCGCCAAGTTCATCAATCTGCCTGAACTGCTTTCCGTATTCCGCACTGTGGCGGACGTGCAAACGGCGGATATGCTGAACCTTCCTCGACCGGCTCTCGAAAACGGCAGACCAGCAATAGAAGCAGCGCCCGCCAGCGCTGAACTGAAGGCGTTCATCCGAACTCTGACGGAACGCGCCGAACGGCTGAAAAAAGAGCGCGTTGATCCGGCAGTGGACAACATGCTGAAAATCACGGGCGAAGGGCGAAAAGCGGCGCTCGATATGCGACTGATCGATCCACACGCCGAGCCAGAGACGGAGACTAAGATTGATCGCGCCGTTTCCCGCATCGTCAAGATTTGGAAGGCGACCCAAGAGCAGCGCTCGACCCAGCTCGTTTTTTGCGACCTGTCGACGCCCGACCCAGAACGATTCAACGTTTACCACGATGTCCGCTCAAAGCTCGGCAACGCTGGCGTGCCCGCCCTTGAAATAGGGTTCATCCATGACGCTGAGACTGACACGGCCAAGAAGCTGCTGTTCGACGCTGTGAACGCCGGGAGGGTTAGGATACTGCTCGGATCGACTGAGAAGATGGGCGCCGGCACAAATGTCCAGCGACGACTCGTGGCGCTCCATCACCTGGATGCGCCCTGGCGACCGCGCGATATCGAGCAGCGAGAAGGCCGTATCTTGCGCCAGGGAAACGAGAACAAAGAGGTTCAGATCTTCCGCTATGTCACCGAGGGGTCCTTCGACGCCTACATGTGGCAGACTTTGGAAACCAAGGCCCGCTTCATCCAGCAGGTGATGCGGGGAGAAACTTCGGTGCGCTCGGCGGAGGACCTGGAGAGCGGGGCGCTCACCTACGCGGAAATCAAGGCGATTGCTTCCGGCAATCCTGCCGTCGTTGAAAAGATCAAGATCGATACAGAAGTCCGAAAGCTCGATCAGTTGCGCGCTGTTCACGCCAATCAGCAGCGCCATATCCGTTGGGAGATTCGCGACCTGCCGCGCCAGATCACGGACGCGAAACAGCATCTGACCAATATCGAAGCCGACATCGCTACCAGAACTGCGAGCGAGTCCAGCGAGTTCAGTATGACGGTAGGCAATCGCGTTTTCTCTGGCAAGGGTGCGCGGGAGGAAGCGGCCAAAGCTCTGACGTTCGCCGTTCTTTCCTGGCGTAACGATCAAACGACGCAGCCGCGCGGTGCTTTCCGGAGCTTCGAGATCCTGAGCAGAGGAAAGAGCGGCGGATTCGGACTGCTCGAAGGGGACGAGCGTCTACCGGAACTGTTTGTACGCGGACGAGGCACCTATTCGGCAAACCTGAACGCAACGAACCCCGTTGGGACTGTCCAGAGCATCGAACACACGCTGAGGAATTTAGACAAACTCGGGGCTGAGCAGCAGACCCGAGTGGCACGTATAGAGAAAGAGCTTGCGGACTATCAGTTGCAGGCGGATCGCCCGTTCGAGCATGAGGAGCGGCTGAAGCAGTTGCTCACGCGCCAGTCAGAACTCAATTCCCTCTTGGACCTCGACAAGGGCGATCAACAGGGAGCCGACTCTGGCTCCGATCTCGAGAACGAACCGGATATCAGGCGGACTGTGCCCACAACATCACCGGGCCGTGACGAGGTAGCGAAGATGGCTGAAGCGTACATGCGCACGTCGGGAACCGCCATTCGAGAAATGCCAATCGCCGAACGCACACCCCCGCAGACGGGCCCGGTCACCGGCAAGGCTGTCGCCAAGGATGAAGCATATATTGCGGTGGCCACTGCTGCGAACAGCTTTGTCGTCGTAGAGGCAACGCCTCTGGGCCGAGATGTACAAATCGGCGAACGACTATCTCTGCGCTTTCATCAGGGCTGCGTGTCGATCGACAACGGCAGGGATCGAGGAAGATGACGTTTGCGTAAGCTTCCCCTTCAGGTGCTTGACGAAGACGGCGACGTGGAAGGCCTGCACGTCGGCGGGCTGGCCGATGCCGCGGCCGTCGCACCATTGCGCGAAGCGGCGGGTGGCGTTCAGGTAGGCCTTGCGCGCGTGGTCATTGTTGATCCGGGCGGTGAATAATTCCAGCAAGTGGGCGTGAAGAGCGGGGCGGGCTGCAGCTCGGGGGCAGGGGAGAGGATGATTTCGGTGGTCGTGGGATCGGCTGCCATAGAGTGTTATGAAAGACGTTATCACACTCTAAAACAGAAGGGAATGGGAGTGTTCTGATTGTCTTGACCTAAGTTTTCGCCCAGTATTGCGGCCTTCACTCAGCACGCCGGTGTTGCGTCGATGGTAAAGCGCTTCAATCAGCTGGCCACATGAGCTTCAAATCGCGGGGCGCAAAATTCGATACACTTACGTATCCCTCCTTTTTTGAGGGGAGCAGAAGGAGTAACGATGATAGCCACTGTTTCTGAATTTGAAAACGTGCGGCAGGAGGCATCGAACAAAGGGAAGAGTTTTGCAGTCGCACCTGAAGTGTTCGCGCATTATGCCAGGCGCCTTTCAATAACCCCTGTCTCTGACGTGGAGCGTCAACGCATCGAACAACTGCTCGATATAACAATCACCAACACCGGTGCGATTGGGATAACGCGAACCGCTACATGCCCTTGCGGACATGCCTTTTCCTTCGCCGACTTCATAGAGTCTTCTCTTCACATGGGGCGGCATACAAAGGAACAGCTTAGCAGCCTTATGCAAGGGAACACCTTTATGCTGACCGTGGACACCGACGAGAAACGAGAAATGGTTTGTACCGTCTGCGGAAAAACGTTCCCTGCTCCTCACTGCTGCTACGTCACTAGCAGTTACGCCTATACGTGATGTCTAAGCGCAAGTACGGTTATCATTTCCCGTCCACCGAAGTTAGGCGGCCGGAAAGATTCTGGTCAGAAACGAGAGCGGAAACTGAGCTATACTTTAGGACCCCAACAAGGGGAGAGGACAAAATATGGCGGATACTCCAATCAAGGTTGATCCAATAGATCTGAAGAAACAATCGTCAGCGATTAATGCTAAGGCCGCTAAGCAACTAACTGGTTGCGTCTGGAACGGGACCGTCTACCCTGAAAACTCGTACATATGCGCAAACAACCAAAAACTGCATTGTGAGCTCGGAAGCTGGAACAATCTGGGTGAGAGTTGTTAAATAAATTGTTGCCGGTGTAGGGTCCCTTACGGAACTGTTTGGGCTGTCGCTATGCGCCAGGTGCAGCGTCAAACAGGAAGATGGGAGGACCGCAACCGGGGGGAGCCGAGGCTTCCTTGACGCGGAAACACGGGGAAAACTGGCCCGCGAAACAGGTTACCCGGCGAATCCAGCATCCACTCGGAGGGCAGGCAGGGCAGGCGTTATCAAGCTGAAAACTTTTGCTCTCGACAGTGGTGGCGTGGTGACCTCGCCGATACCGGGAAGGAACTACTGAACCGCTCTGATGTTGGCGGTGCTCCTTTCGGGTCCGTCAGCATCCGCTGGCCGACACGAGATATTGTCGCTGTGCATGAATGTGTAGCCCATGTTCGGCCCAATTCCATCCACGTAGGTAGCTTGGCTCTCCAGTCCTCGGCTGACGACATCCACATCGACGGTTATCGAAACCGTGCGAGTGAAGTGGTTGAAGAGCGTGTAGGACACGAAGTAGACATTGCTATCGATCGCGTTGGGATCGTGGAGCTGGATGTCGGCAATGGTAAGGTCGGAAAGCGCTGGCTGAGTTCGCACGGGAGGCTGACTCTGTTGTGCCGGTTGTTGTTGCGCGGGCTGCTGCTGGTTCGGGCGCGGTGCCGGGGTTTGCTGTGCCGAACTCTGCGGCTGCGAAGGGGCTTGCTGCTGGGCTCTTTGCTGTGCAATTTGATCGGCGGCCTTTTGGTTGGCGGCAGCCTGAGCCTGCAACCGTAGCTCCGTCGCTTGTTGATCTTTGGCACGCTGGTCCAACGCTTGCTGCTGCTGGGCCTGCGCTACCGCCCGCTCCTGCGCACGCCGTGCGGCTAACCTCCTCATTCAAAGCCTCTTGCTGTTGCGCCGCTTGTGCCGCCCTCTGCTGCTCTGCCTGCTGCCGTATCTCAGCATTCCTGGCTGCATTATCGTTAATAGTTTGCATCGTATCTGTCGCGACGCCCATGATCGCCGCAATCGTTTGTGCTCTTCGCGCCGCCGCCTCAGCCGGATCTTCTCTATTGTTTTCTTTACGCATTGCGTTAGCAATTTTCTCGTCGCGAACAAAATCAGCTTCAAAGTCTGACGGGCCGTACACGACCCTAAATTCTCCCTTGTCAATGTATCCCAAGAAGGTACTAACACCGTTGGTGAATTGCAGTTGGTTTCCAGTGACGTGCACATCACTATAATCACCGTACAGGCCCCCATACAGATGGTTTCCCTTGGCCGTCAAGATGCCGCCCTTCTGCCTGTTGATTTCTAAGAACCCTTTGAACGTGGTTGAATACCATTTGCCTACGAAAGCCGAGGCATCGACAGGCCGAGGAGACGGGGGCGGCTGTTGCGCTGGCTCAGGCGTGTTTTGGCTTGGTGTTCTGGCCGCAAGATCATAGCGCACACATAACGCCCGTATGCCGTAGGGGTTGTCAAAACGGCTGGCCGAGAACTGGGTCCCGGTGCTGAAGCCGAAGACATCTCCCGGCGTGGAGTTCCACGCCACAGTCCCTGTCAGCTGAATGCCAGCCCTTATGTGTACTTCTATATCAGTTGTTGTCAGGGTGGCCCGCTGAGTGACGGTCGGGTCATAGAGACCGGACAATTCACCGATTTGGGGTAGTCTCCAATCCCCTGAAGCCTGCAAGACTGAGGTTCTGGCAGTAATCCAAAGCTTGCGGCTGCGTGACATCGGAGCCGTTGTCTTTTTGGGCCCACGTTAGTCCTGTTTTCGGATCTGTCCACGTTTCCTGAGCCTGTGCGGACGAGGAGAATCCGAAGACAACAACCAAAGCGAGTGCTGAAGTTGCAAACAAGTGCTGCCAGCGCATTGCCGTTATCCTCTTTTTCAGAACTGGCGGCTATCCGTCCCAAGTCGGGTGATTTTAAGATAATCGTATCACTGTCGAGAGCAGACGATGAATGCGTCCCGAACCTGAAGGGGGAAGGAAAAGACGTGATGGTGTCGAAAGCCCTGGGCTGGCTATGCGAAGAGCCGGAACACTCCTTCACCCTCAATAAGTTTTTCAGGCGCGGCTGGCCTGGCCTCGCCAACTTTTTCTTGTTACCTAAACAGTTGGAATTGGGCCGCGCCGCCCGGACGCTTGAGCGGTGCCTGTTTTTGGGAGGTCTGGCCGCGTTCGCGGTGGTCGGCGGGAGGCCAGCGTTGTCTTGGGGTCTTGTGGTCGAATTGAAAGTGATCGCGCTGATTGTCGGGTTCGTGACGCAAGGCACTCTCAAAGTGGCGGAATACCTGATCGGCGGCGCGGAAAAGGTCCTCCCCATCAGAGGTCAGGGAAACCCCATCGATTTGGAGCGCTATGCCGGACGAAAAACCGAGTGACGATGTTGAAAAAGTCCTTGCGGACCTGAAGGGGATCGAGGATCGCAAGCAATCCCTGATTGCCGATCTGCTGCGGCAGAAGGCCGAAGCGGTGAAGGCCTTCGATGACAAGCTGGCGAAGCTCGGCTATCAGGCGAAGGATGGTGCAGGCAGGCCGCAAAAAAGCCACCATAAGCAGCCGAAGGCCGCGCCTTCACCCGCAACAAAAACGCAGTCCCCGCCTTACCGGCCCTGATCTGGGCTTCTATCGCGCTGTGTTTCATTTGTGCGTTGGCCATCGAGAGTCGTCGCGGTCTCGCAAAGCGCCTTCTGGTAGTGACCGAGCCATCCATTCCAGCCGTCCTCTTGCGGGACAATCCCGCGCCTTATGAGCCGTTGCGCGGTCTCTCGAAGGTATCCCTTGTTGCGCAGGATCGACTCCGAATCTCCCAGTTCGTCGATCTTCAGCACCGGATGGCCCTCTGCGAATAGCTTTCGAAGCCGCACGAACGAATTGATTCGCAAACCGCCCTGCCTCCGTGCGGCCTCCAACTCCGGCGTGTAGTAGACGTAGTGAACCTGTCCGTCTGTTCCTTCGAGCATAAAGTAGCTGCGGCCGGCCTGGCGTCCGGTGTCTTCTTCCCCATGCACCAAGATCCTGCCTTCCAATGTGGTTAAACGGCGGAAGTCGAACACTGCCAGTGGGAGCCGCTCATCGGACATCAGGACTCCGTGCGCCGCCAGCGTTTTCTGCCGGTCGGCGCTTCGTTGCATAGCGCGTAGAACGTTCTCGAAGTCCTGCCGCACGCGCCACGTGTTTGGACCGCTGGGCTCGGCCAACCCCATCGATTCGAGGAATTTCAAACGTTCCGCCGTGTGCTGTTCTACCAGCGGCGCACTCCGACCGGGCCGATTGGAATCCATCGCCACCGTGAAGAAAGGGGAGTCTGCCTCTTCAGTCTTTTCGGCGTCGCGGTTGATGATCCGATCAAGAGATGTGAAGCGGTGCTGATGCACCTCCCGACGCTGAGCCACGGCGGCATCCAACTCCGTGCGATGCCCAAACTGGCGGGTGCAGAGGTCTTCCGCAATCTCGCGGATGCCCTGCTTGACGTAATCCTTGCTGAGATGCAGCGGGTGGCCCTCCGCGCCGATTCCCCGGAGTGCCATATGCACGTGCGGGTGCTCCGTGTTGTAGTGGGCTACCGCCACCCATTCGACCGGCGTGCCCAGGTCTTTCTCCATTCGCGCGACGAGATCGCGGGTCAGCCGTTTCAGGTCGGCTCTGTCGCCGAACTCCGGCGATACGATCAACTTCCAGAGGCGTTCGTCGCCTGCTTTCTGCCAGCTTTCGAGCCGCTCCGCGATGTCGATGGATTCTCCCCGACCATCGAACCCCACAGCCTTGGGATCGCCCTCGTGAGTAGCGCTCTCACGGGCAACGTAGCGCCCATGGGCTCGCCACTGTCCGGCAATGGTGTTCTTCGCGTACATGACTCGCACAGCGCACCGTTGGTTGTAAGTCCGAGTCCGCTTCGGGCCTGCGCCGACTCCGCTCGACCGGCGCTTTCGGCTTCCGCTCATGCGGGCGTGATGCATCAGGATTTTGTAGGCTGACGCCCAAGCCGCGCGCTCGTTTCGGACCGGCGGCTTCCGCGGTCGAAGCCGGAACTCGCGTTCGTCATCCTTCGCCACGGTTCACCAAATCCCGCATCGCCACCTGCGAGTCTCCGACCATCGCTTGTCCCGCGCTCTTCAGCAACCGGGAATGCCTGCCCCGCGCCCTCGCGATGGCGGCTTCCATCGCCTCGCCGCCTGGCTCCGGAACGCACGTCAAAAGAACCTTGGCCAGACTATCCACGAATGCGAACAAAGCCTGCTGAGTTCGTCCGAGGCGGAAGACTTCCCGCCTGACTTGCTCGATGCTGGCCGCGAGTCTTTCCTCGGCTCCGACCAGTTCATCGCTGCGCCCCGATAGTTCCTGTTCCACTGAATGGCGGATGAATGCTGTTGGTGACGAGAAGCCGCGCTTCCGGGTTGCCTCTTGAACTCCCTTGTCCGTCGTCTCGGAAAATCGGATTGCTCGCTGCGCCATGCGGGAACGCCTCTCAACTTGTAAGGGGATGGCGGAGGCGGTTTGGGACGGCGGAAATCGCAAAATCGGAGGCGCATCCCAAGCGGGATGCAGGTCCACCGAAATGAATACCGACCGAACCTCAACGGCATCAACCAAAAGACCAGGAAAAAAGCAAACGACGCATCCCAACCCTTATGTTCCACTACCGGTGTTTTTGGCCTCAGAACCGCTCGCTGGGCGAGCTATCCGCGCTGCTGGGTGTCGAAAAACGTCGAAAATTGTCGAGGCATCGTTTGACTGTCGAAGATTGTTGAAAGATGTCGAAATGCGTCGTAAACTGTCGGCTGAGTGGCGAAGAGCGAAGAATACACAAAGGCCGAGCAACGATGGATCGCCGAAACCCGGCTCCGCCTCGCGCAACGGCGCGGGAAAAAACCCGCCACGAAAGCCGGTCAAATTCGCGCTCTTTGGCCCGAGATCCAAGCTGCGATTGCTGATGGGCAAAGCCTGGCGAGTATCCGGCAGTGGCTCGAAGAGGAAGGTGGAGTCGTCGTCACGGTGCAGAGCCTCGGCTCCTACCTCACGCGCATACGGCGGAAGGAACAGGCCAAACCAATTTCACCAACTCAGCCTGCTTCCCAGCCCACATTAAACGAAAGCAAGCCGCGGAGGCCCGCCCCGCACTCCCCGGACAACCTTCGGGAAAGCACTAAGAAAAAACGCGGGTTCGAGTACCCGCCCGGTCCTCCCGACGAAAGCAAGCTGATCTAAGCCAGCGCCTGCCGAAGAAAATTAACCGCCGCCGTCCCGAACCACCGTCGCCATTTCCTTAGTAGTAGAGGCGCGCGAGCGCAAGGAGAGATCATGCCCAGAGACGCCACAATACCGGAGCTCGACGGTCAAGACAGCGAAACGTTGAATGCTATCGGACTTGGCGCCGCAACCACCATTCCCACGATTCACCTGTCGCTGCAGGGAAAGGGCGGCGTCGGTAAGAGCCTGGTCGCCAGCATCCTCGCCCAATACTTCCTCCATCACGGCGTGGAGATCCACTGTCTCGATACGGACCCGGTGAACCAGACCCTCTCGCAGTACAGTGCGCTGGGCGCGGAGCACCTGGAACTCATGCGCGATGGCAAGATCGACTCCCGCGGCTTCGATGCCCTCATGGAGCGGCTGCTCACCGAAGACGGGATCTTCATCGTGGACAACGGCGCTTCCACCTTCATTCCGCTGTGGAGCTACATTGTCGAAAACAACGTCCTCGAATTGCTGCGCTCTGCCGGGCGGAGGCTCTGCGTCCACACGGTAGTGACTGGCGGCCAGGCGCTCGGGGACACTCTGAAAGGGTTCAAGAGCCTTGCTGACAGCACTGCCGAACGGAACATCCTTGTCTGGCTGAACGAATACTTCGGACTCATCGAGCGCGACGGTAAGACCTTCACCGAGATGCTGGCCTACAAAGAGAGCGAGTCGAAAATCTTCGGCTTGGTTCGCATTCCCAAGAGGAACCAGGATACCTTCGGGCGTGACATCGAAGAGGTCATCGC
>DASRLB010000134.1:0-3911 GCA_035648695.1 Acidobacteriaceae bacterium
GTTCTGGTTCTTCATTCGCGTGGACGTCGCCGCTGAAGGCCACTCGCCCTTTCGTCTAGTTAGGGCGGATCTCTTCGTCCTGTCGCTGCTCGCCAGCGTGACCCTCGGTGTTGCATGGGCTGCGACCGGCGGTGGTGTTGGAGTGCTGTTCTGGCTCTACATCATCGCAACGATCGTGCTCTTCGGCGGGGTTCCATGGTCGAAGTTCGCGCACATGTTCTTCAAGCCGGCCGCCGCCCTCGAAAAACGCATCTCGCGGGCGAACGGCACAGCGGAGAATCTGCCGACGCAGACGCGCGACGATCCTGAACAGCAACAGCGGCATTCGATGGAGTTGCTGCGCGACGCTCCGATGGACATGGGACTCGGCATCAAGCGCGAAGCGCCCCGTCACTACTAGAAGCAGGCTTCACGCCCAAACAAAACAGCTTAAGGAGTCGAATCAATGCCCACCTTTGTCTATATGACCAGGTGCGACGGATGCGGACACTGCGTCGACATCTGTCCTTCGGACATCATGCACATCGACGAGACCTATCGCCGTGCGTACAACATCGAACCGAACATGTGCTGGGAGTGCTACGCCTGCGTTAAGGCTTGTCCCCAGCAGGCGATCGATGTGCGTGGGTATGCGGATTTCGCTCCGCTTGGCCACAGCGTTCGTGTCGACCGCGACGAACGCAAAGGCACAATCGCCTGGAGAATCAAGTTTCGGGATGGCACGGAGAAGAATTTTCTTTCTCCTATCACTACCAAACCCTGGGGCACGGCGATCCCTAAGCTTGCTGATGTTCCCGCGCCCAGTAGGGAAATGCGCGACAGCCAGCTGCTTTATAACGAGCCGAAATACATCCGCCTCGATGACGGCGGTCTGCGTACGCTCAAAGACGCCGGCCTCAAGCTGAAGAAAGGCGTGTACTACTGATGGCCTACAAAACGATCATCGAAGACGGCATCGATATTCTGGTCGTCGGTGGCGGCCTTGGCGGCACGGGTGCCGCATGGGAAGGCAGGTTCTGGGGCCAGGACAAGAAGATCGTCATTGCCGAGAAGGCCAACATCGATCGCTCCGGTGCGGTGGCGCAGGGCCTGTACGCCATCAACTGTTACATGGGTACCCGCTGGGGGGAAAACAATCCGGAGGACCACGTCCGCTACGCGCGCATCGACCTGATGGGGCTGGTGCGGGAAGACCTGCTGTTCGATATGGCCCGTCACGTCGACTCCACCGTGCATCAATTCGAAGAGTGGGGCCTGCCCATCATGAAGAACCCGAAGACCGGACGCTACCTGCGTGAAGGGCGATGGCAAATCATGATCCACGGTGAGTCGTACAAGCCCATTGTGGCGGAGGCGGCCAAGAAGTCTGCGGATAAGGTCTTCAACCGCGTCTGCGTAACTCACCTTTTGATGGATGAGAGTAAACCGAACCGGGTCGCCGGTGCCGTCGGTTTCAACGTTCGTACGGGCAACTACCACGTTTTCAAGGCGAAGACAGTGGTCTGCGGGGCGGGTGGCGCCTCCAACATCTTCAAGCCACGTTCAACCGGCGAAGGTGCCGGCCGCACTTGGTACGCGCCCTGGTCGTCCGCGTCCGCGTACGGGCTCATGATTGACGCCGGCGCCAAGATGACGCAGATGGAGAATCGTATCGTGCTGGCGCGCTTCAAGGACGGCTATGGCCCGGTCGGCGCGTACTTCCTGCACCTAAAAACCTACACGCAAAACGCCTTGGGCGAAGAGTACGAGTCCAAGTGGTTCCCAGCGCTGCAGAAAATGGTCGGCAAGGAGTATCTCGACCCGGAAGCCTCGCATCTGACGCATCGGCCCATCCCGACCTGCCTGCGCAATCATTGCATCATCAGCGAAGTGGCCGCTGGCCGCGGTCCCATCCACATGGTGACTATGCAGGCCTTTCAGGATCCTCATCTGGAAGAGGTCGGCTGGGAAAATTTCCTCGGCATGACGGTCGGCCAAGCGGTTCTGTGGGCCGCCACTGACGTGGATCCCAAGAATGAGAATCCCGAGCTTACAACCTCCGAGCCTTACGTCATGGGCTCGCACGCAACGTGCTCGGGCGCTTGGTGCTCGGGTCCGGAGGACATTTCCCCGCCCGAATATTTCTGGGGCTATAACCGCATGACCACGGTCGAGGGCCTGTTCGGCGCAGGTGATGCGGTTGGCGGCACGCCCCACGCCTTTTCATCCGGCTCGTTCACGGAAGGTCGCCTTGCGGCAAAGGCGGCTTGCAAATACATCGACGACGGGAAGGGCGAAGGCATCGTCGTATCCGAAGCGCAAATCGAGCGTCGCAAGAAAGAGATCTACAAGCCCCTGGAACATTACAGGGTCTACCGCAACGCCGTCGTCGCGGGCAACGTCAATCCGCACTACATCAATCCTCAGCAGGGCCTGGACCGCTTGCAGAAGCTCATGGACGAGTATTGCGGCGGCTATACCGTCGGCTACATGACCAACGAAAAGCTCCTCAATATCTGCCTCAAGAAGCTCAATATCATGGAGGAAGATCTCGAGAGCGTGGCCGCCAAGGATCTGCACGAGTTGCTGCGTGCATGGGAGCTCAAGCACCGTCACCGCGCGGCAGAGTGCGTCACGCAGCACACGCTGTTTCGCAAGGAGACCCGCTGGCCGGGCTACTATTACCGAGGCGATGCCATGAAGGTGGACGACGAGAACTGGCACGTGCTGACCGTGTCGCGTCGCGATCCGGAAACCGGCGAATACGAGATGGAGAAGGCGCCCTGCTATCACCTGGTCGCGGAAGAGGAGCAGACGACGAGCAGCCATGCCACGGGGCAGAAGCTTCTGACGTGAACATCGTTGAAAGGACCGATAAGGAGATACGCGCCATAGCCGATCCCCTGTGGCGCGATCTGCTCAAGCATTCGAACGAAGGCAAGTACGGAGAGTTCGTCCAGAAGTTCGCCAAGTCCTTCGCGCTTGCCATGAATCAAGTCGTGGCGAACCATCAGTTCGCCAATAGCGAGCTGGCCAGGAATCTCTCGGAACAGGCTGACTGTCTGGGCATCATCCGCCGCGGCGAGCACGTGACAGTCCTCTACCGGCAACGGAGCTCCAAGAAGCCGGGCGAATGGCTCGGTCGTCTCGTCCTGGGATACGAGGATGGCGAGATCCGGATTTTTGCGGCGTCAATCTTCTGAGGAGCGGGGCGGGATTTGACATGAGAGAAGTCGTCCAGGACGGCAAGTTCGTCGAGCTCACGTATAAGGTCACCGATAGGAAATCGGGGCAGGTTCTCACTTGTGTCGAATTCCCACTGGGCTATGTTCACGGGCACAACGAAATTCTGGCCCCTTCCGTTCACAGGGAGCTTGAGGGCATGCGCGCCGGCGACATGATCGAGGTGCCAATTGACGGCGCCCGCATCTTTGGACCAAGAGACGAGTCGCTGGTCTTTACCGATCGCCTGGAGAACGTACCTGAGGAATACCGGCAGATCGGAGTTTCCATCCTGATGGAAAGCGACAGCGGTCAAACCCGCAGTTTCACAGTGACGCGGATGGACCATGGAACACTGACTATCGATGGCAATAATCCGCTTTGCGCCAGGGAGGTCCTCTTCAGGCTCAAAATCCTGATCGTGCGCGATGCAACCGACGAAGAAACGAAAACCGGCACGTCAATCCCTAATTGCGCAAACGTCGACCCGTCGCTGATGAGAGCGGTTTGAGCAGCGGTGGTGTATGGCACGGGACGCCCCGGCTTTGTTGCCTGGACTTTCAATCCTGACTTCACGAAAATGGGTGACCTATGAGCGAGCAAAAACCGATCACCAAGGTTCCTGACGGCAAGACGCGCTTCTACACGACGCGCCAGATGGCGCCGAACGCTAAGGGGTTTGTTGGCTACGAAACCGTCTGGAAGCCGTT
>DASRLB010000135.1:0-2311 GCA_035648695.1 Acidobacteriaceae bacterium
GCTATGGCGGGAACGGTACCGATCTCAGGCGATCTATCGATGGCGGATTTGGCAGATAGGCTGATAAAGCAGGAACAGCTAGGTTTCCAACAGGTGACGGCGTTAGCCAAGGACACGACCCAGGTGAGAAACCTGATGACGACCGTCAGCCAGCCGAACCAGTTGGGCGCGCTGACGATCGTCGCTGCCGGCGGGGCTAGCCCAGGGACAAAAGTGCTCTCGGCCAACGTGTATATCTCTGGAACGGCAACTGACATCGATCTGTATCGGCAGCCGTTGTGAGGTTTTGCGCGCGGAGTTCTTTACAATCGAAGGTATATGCCGGAGATTGAGAAGAACGACAGCCCCGAACGCTACACCCCCGCCGACATCGAGCCGAAGTGGCAAGCCCGCTGGGACGCCGACCACGCGCTCTACGCCGCCGAGCCCCACTCGACTGGCAAGCCGAAGTTTTACTGCATCGAAATGCTGCCCTACCCCAGCGGCGCGTTGCACATCGGACACGTCCGCAACTACTCCATCGGCGACGCCCTCGCGCGCTTCATGTGGATGCGCGGCTACAACGTCCTGCACCCCATGGGCTGGGACGCATTCGGGCTGCCCGCCGAAAACGCCGCGCTAAAAAACAACACACCGCCCCGCGAGTGGACCCTCTCCAACATCGCCGCCATGCGCGTACAGATGCGCCGCCTCGGCTTCAGCTACGACTGGGCCGGCACCGAACTCGCAACCTGCCTCCCGGACTACTACCGCTGGAACCAGTGGTTCTTTCTCCGCATGTACGAGCGCGGCCTCGCCTATCGCAAATCGAGCAAGGTGAACTGGTGTCCGCAATGCGCCACCGTGCTCGCCAACGAGCAGGTCGTCGGCGGTTGCTGCTGGCGTCACGAAGAACAGATCGTCGAGCAGCGCGAGCTGGAGCAGTGGTTCCTTCGCATTACCAACTATGCCGATGAGCTCTTAGCCGGCCTCGACTCGATGCCCGGCTGGCCCGAAAAAGTCCGCACCATGCAGCGCAACTGGATCGGCCGCAGCGAGGGCGCGGAAGTGACCTTCGCCGTCGACGGCTGCACCGACGACATGACGGTGACGGTCTTCACCACGCGCATCGACACCATCTTCGGCGCGACCTCCATCCAGCTCGCGCCGCAGCATCCGCTCATCAAGCACTGGGTAAGTTTCGACGAAGAGTTGAAGCCCGCCGTCGACGAAATGCTCGCTCAGCAAAAGGTCGCGCGCGAGACCGGCGACTTCGGCAACATCGAAAAGCACGGCGTCTCCACCGGCCGCAGCGCCATCAATCCGTTCAACGGCGAGCGCATACCGATCTGGGTCGCGAACTACATCCTCGCCGACTACGGTACCGGCGCGATCATGAGCGTCCCCGGCCACGACGAGCGTGATTTCGAGTTCGCGCAAAAGTACGGCTTGCCCATCAAGCGCGTCATCGCCCCCAACGTCGATACCAACGACTTGCCGCTCCCTTATACCGGCGAAGACGAAGCCGTCCTCATCGACTCCGGCGAGTGGACGGGCGAGGCTGCACTCGAAGCGCAGGACAAAATGACGCGCTACGCCGAGGCCAACGGCTTCGGCAAAAAGACGACAACATACCGATTGAAAGATTGGGGAGTGAGCAGGCAGCGCTACTGGGGCACGCCGATCCCGATGATCTATTGCGACGAGCACGGCATCGTCCCTGTGCCCGAAGACCAGTTGCCTGTGCTGCTTCCCGAGAAGATCGAGATTACGCAGGAAGGCGGCAGCCCGCTCTCGAAGGTGCCGGATTTCGTCAACGTTCCGTGCCCAGTCTGCGGCAAACCTGCGCGCCGCGAGACCGACACGATGGACACCTTCGTCGACTCCAGCTGGTACTTCTACCGCTACACCGACGCCCGAAATTCCACCGCGCCATTCGACTCCGCGAAGGCCAATTACTGGTTCCCCATCGACCAGTACATCGGGGGCGTCGAGCACGCGATCCTGCACCTCATCTACTCGCGCTTCTGGACGAAGGTCATGCGCGACCTCGGCATGATCGCGAATTCAGAACCCGCGACACGCCTCTTCACCCAGGGCATGGTCATCAAGAACGGCGCGAAGATGTCGAAGTCCAAGGGCAACGTTGTCTCGCCTGACGAGATGATCGACAAATTCGGCGTCGACGCCACGCGCATCTACGCCCTCTTCGCCGCGCCACCCGACCGCGACCTCGACTGGCAGGAAGATGGCGTTGCCGGCATCAGCCGCTTCCTGGCGCGCGTCTACCGCCTCACAACGAAATTCGCGCCGGTCGTCCGCGACCTCAAAC
>DASRLB010000136.1:0-7739 GCA_035648695.1 Acidobacteriaceae bacterium
GGACGATGGGGTGATGGTCGGCTGGGCCGCGGATGGGGGTGCGGCCGATGGCCTGGTAGCCGATGTGGTTGTGGTCGTCGGCGTAGACGAGGTTGAGGGTGGGGCCGCCGAAGTCGGCGAAGGCGGCAACCAGCGCGGGGCCATCGACGGCGGCGTCCGCGGCCAGGAATGGCACGTTGACGGCGGTGGGGTCGTAGGCTGTCCAGGCGAGGGAGAGCGCGCGATGCTCGGTGGGGTAGAGGCCGGAGATGATGGGCGTGGCGATTTGTGTTGTGCCGATGTTGTGGGTGGTGGTGAGGACGTCGAGTGTGACGTCGGAGCCGCCACGGACGCGGATGTGCTCGCCGTGGTGCTCGACCGGCGCCCAGGAGCCGTCGGGGCGCTGGAATTCGGTGCTAGCGCCGGTGCCGCGGAGGTGCTCGATATAAATGTCCTGCACGTCGGCGCCGAGGTTGGTGAAGCCCCACGCAACATGCGCGTTGCGGCCGACGATGACGAACGGCGTACCGGGAAGGGTTAAGCCGGTGACATCGAGTGCGCCGTCGGCGGAGTGCAGCGCGGCCTCGTACCAGATGTCGGGGACGCCGAGCGCGAGGTGCATGTCGTTCGAGACCAGAGGCATGCCGCTGGCGGAGCGTGTGCCGGCGACGGCCCAGTTATTGGAGCCGGAGCGGCAGTCGCCGCAGGTTTGGAGCGAGAGCGCGGACTTTGCGGCGAGCAGGTCGCTCGGCGATGTTGTGAGCCGGGACTGCGAGTCGTCGAGCGGGATTTGCTCGATCTCGGGGCGGGGGCTGGTGAGGTCGGGGACGGCGTCGGCGGGTGGATGGTCGCGCCACGAGCCGACGGGGTAAAGGTCGGGCAGCAGGTCGGGGGCGATGTGCGCGGAGAAGCTTTCGCGCAGCAGCTTGGTGGGGAATTCGGTGGAGAGGTCCTGCGTCATCGCGAGGCCGACGAGCAGGGAGTCGCGCGGCGTCCACGGGGCGGGGGTGTAGTGGAGGAGGTGGAACTCGACGGGTAGATGGTCCGCATTCAGCGTGATAAAGGCATTGACGCCGCGGGCATAGGCTTCGAGCTGGTGGAGCTGGTCGGGCGGAAGAACCGCGACGGCGCGGTCGGCGGCGGCGCGGAGTTGCAGGGTGCGCTGGGTGCGGTCGTGGGCGATGAGGCTGGGGCCGAGGATTTCGGCGAGGTCTCCGGCGGCGTGGCGGCGCAGCGCGTCCATCTGCCAGAGCCGGTCCTGCGCGGTGACGAAGCCCTGCGCGAAGAGCAGGTCGTCGAGGTTGGCGGCCTGGATGGAGGGAACGCCATGGTCGTCGCGCGTGACCGTAACGGGAGCCGTAAGGCCGGGGGCGTGGAGCGTGCCGTCGATCTGCGGCAGCGCGACCCGCAGGTCGTGGCGGAGGTAGATTCCGCTGGTGACGATTGCGGCGATGAACAGGATGGCGAGGGCGAGGACAGTGCGCAGGATGATGCGCATGGAGCGACGTCGGGGCCGTTTGGGCCGCGGCTGCGCTGGTTCCGGAGCCACGTCGGCGTTGCGGGTGAGGAGTCGCGGCTCGGCGGGTTGATTGGATTCGGGTGCGTCTGGATCGGGGGGAAGGAAAGTCATGCGCTGAGATGATTTTAGGCGATGACTGCGTTTGGCTCCGGTGGAATGCTGTGGGTTTTAGGCAGTGGTTCCAGTTCCGGTTGGACGCCGGGGCGCGTGGTGAAGCGGATGATGAGCGCGATCAGCACCATGATGGGAAGGACAAAGATGCTCCCCTCGGGTCCGGTTGCGCCGCCGGACAAAAGTGGCTTGCCGGTGGGGTGGGTGTTGAAGAGACGGTGGGCGCTGAGACCGCCGCTATCGGGGACTCCGTAAAGGAAGCTCTGGGCCCAGTCCCACGCCATGTGGAAGCCGATGGCCCACCACAGCGAACCGGTGTGCCACAGCGCATAGCTGAAGATCGCGCCGGCGAGAAAGACGGAGAGGATACCGACGGCCGTCTCCCCTGAATTGTGGAGGTGGCCGGCGCCGAAGAGCAGCGACATGATGACGGTGGCGGTCCAGAAGGCGACCGCACGTCCGTGCGCTGGGGAGATGCGCTCACCCAAACCGATGAGGCCGCGGGTGAGGGTGTACTGGAGATAGCCGCGCGTCAGGTACTCCTCCAGCAGGCCGACCGTGAGAAAAAGGAGCAGCCATCTGGCGCCGTAGATAAAGATGGCGGAGCCGGTAAGCACACGCGCGTCGAAGACCAGGACATGGGTGGCGCGCAGGACTCCTACGAGCAGCGACAGACAGGCAAGGCCCCAGAATGCCCCGGGAAGGAAGTCGCCGAGGCGGTTGCGGCCGATGCCGTAGACGCGTACGGGGCGGCGTTCGATTCGGGAAAGGATCCAGGAGATCAATGCGACTGCGATAAGGATGGAGCCTTCTTCGAGCGTTGTTATCCCTGGCTCCAAATCTCTTGGTGGATGCTTCGCCGGGACGGCGGGGGCCGAAGCTGTTTGCGAGTGTCTTGAGAAGGCGCTCTTGAGCTTGCCCTGATGTGCGAGCGTGGCGATGTTGACGCAGAGAGCGAACACCGCGAAGAGCAGAATGTAAATCGCGATGCCCCATCCCGCGCGGAGACCGAAACGGCCGATGAAGGGGGCGGTGCCATCGTCAACCGGTGCTGGCGGGGTTGCTGGCGGAGTGGCGATCTCGAGGGGTGCGTTGCTGTCCATGGATTCTCCGGATGGAAGCAAGCATACGTCAGGCGGGGAGGATGGTTCTACTGGCAGGCGACTCAAGCTATGCTGAAAGTGATGGTTGGAGCCTGAAGGGAAGTGTTGTGGGATGAACTGCCGCGTTTTTTATCATGATAATTGCTTCGATGGGGCCTGCTCTGCGTCGCTGTTCACGCGGTTTCATCGCGAGTGCATCGGGACTGCGGAGACGTTCGACTACCAGGGGTTGAAGCATCGTGTCGGTGCGCTGTTCGACGAGAGCTGGTTCGCGGCGGAGAACGTGAACGCGATTGTGGACTTCAAATACACGCCATCGCCACGCGTGAAGTGGTGGTTCGATCATCATCTGTCGGCGTTTATGACCCCGGAAGACGAGGCGGAGTTTCGCCGCGGGCAGGCCGACGGTTCGGAATCGATGCGGAAGTTCTTCGATCCCAGCTATACGAGTTGCACAAGCTGGATCGCGCACATCGCGAGCACGAAGTTTGGCATGGATGTGACGCCGCTGGCGGAGCTGATCCACTGGGCGGACATTGTCGATGGGGCAAAGTACGAGAGCGCGACTTCGGCTGTCGAGATGGGCGACGCGGCGATGAAGCTGACGATGGTGATCGAAAGCGCGCCGGAGAGCGCGTATGTGCAGCGGATCATTCCGCTACTGACTGCGATGAGCCTGGAGGATGTGCTGGCGCAGCCGTTTATTCAGGAGCGGCTGGAGCCACTGATGGTCGCGCACCGGGCGTCGATCGAGCTGATTCGCGAGCGGTCGCACTGCGAGCGCGGCGTCATTACGTTCGACATTACCGACCAGCCGACCGAGGGATACAACAAGTTCATCCCGTACTATCTGCATCCCGAGGGGACGTATAACGTGGGGCTGTCGCGGTCGAGTTTCCGGAACAAGGTGTCGGTGGGGACGAATCCGTGGACGAAGAAGCCGGCGAGTGAGTTGGCAAACCTGGCGGCGATCTGCGAGCGGTACGGCGGCGGCGGCCACGCGCGCGTCGGGGCGATCAGTTTTCCGGTGGAGAACGAAGATGAGGCGCGGATGGCGGCGGCGCAGATTGTGACGGAGCTGCGGGACCGGGAGTGAACAGCGATCAAAAGTGGCGGGGCTTTTGTCTTGCGGCATGCCGAATCGCTTTGAGAAAAATGACGCCGTCTCCGAGACGGTAGTAGACAATGTATGGCGTCCCGGGAACTACAAGCTCCCGCGTTGGCGACACATCCCCGGGACCGGAAATGGGAAAAGACTCCAATTGGTCGATGGCAGTGAGGATCATGCCGCACTGTTTCCGAGCTGCCTTTGGACTGTCTTTAGCGATGTGATCCCGGATTGCCTCAAACTGCTTGAGGACGCGCTTGGTCCAGCGAATCACGCGGCTTCCGACTTATCCAACTTCGAGTATTGGGCATTGAACCAAGCCACGACCTCTTCGTGCGGAACAGTTTCACCGGCCGCAATTTGGCGTTCCGATTCTTCAAGATCGGCTTGCAGGTCCTGATAGTCGGCTAAATACTCGGCGAGGGCGTCGCGCAGAATTGCCGCTCTATCTACGGAACGGCTGGACGCGATCTCGTCGACTGTGGCGATGAACTCCGCCGGGGCCTCAAATGTGACGACCGTTGAACTCATACCGTAACGATAGGCTTTTTGCTTTGTGGCGGCAAGGCGTTCGAGGTCAGTTTCATTGACGGGCTGCCGATGCGTCCCTAAGATTGAGGCATTCCGCACCTCAGGGCGCCACTCATGATTGGCCAAACCATCTCGCGGTACCGGATCGTCGAAAAGCTGGGCGGCGGCGGGATGGGCGTTGTGTACAAGGCGGAAGATCTCACGCTGGGCCGGTTCATCGCGCTGAAGTTTCTTCCCGACGACCTGGTCGAGGACCCGGTGGCACTGGCCCGCTTCCGTCGCGAAGCGCAGGCTGCGTCGGCAATCAACCATCCCAACATTTGCACGATTTATGAGATCGGCGAGCAGGACGGTCAGCCCTTTATCGCAATGGAGTTTCTGGACGGAATGACCTTGAAGCATCGGATGGCAGGCAAGCCGCTGGAAGCAGAGGTGCTGCTGCCTGCGGCCATCGATATTGCCGCTGCGCTGGATGCGGCTCACGCTGTCGGTGTAATTCATCGGGACCTCAAGCCGGCCAACATCTTCGTCACTCGTCGCGGACATGTGAAGGTGTTGGACTTTGGCCTGGCAAAGGTGTTGCCCGCAAGCAGCCGGATGACGGATGCGGAACAGGCAGAGCAGAAAACTTCAACCGGAGACGGCGGGCTTACCGGACCGGGCACGACGGTGGGGACTGTGCAGTACATGTCTCCGGAACAGGTGCGTGCCCGGAACCTGGATGTACGTAGCGATCTGTTCTCCTTTGGGACGGTGCTGTACGAGATGGCGACGGGGTTTTTACCATTTCGCGGAGAGAGTACGGCGATGGTCTTCGAAGCGATCGTCAACCGCACACCGGTGGCCGTCGTGCGATTGAACCCCGATGTTTCGGTGGAGTTGGAACGGATTATCGACAAGGCTCTGGAGAAAGACCGCGACCTGCGTTATCAAACGGCTGCGGAAATGCAGCGGGACCTCCAGCGGCTGGCACGGGATGAGGGCCGGGAGCCTGCGGCTGCCGGCAGCGTCGAACCGCCACCAAAGCCGGGGCCGGCGGGGATGAGCCGCAGAGCTTTCGCGTGGACGGCTGCCGCGGCGGCGGCGGTTGCCGGGGGCGGCGTGTGGCTCGGCGAATCGCTGCGGAAGAAGACGCCGCAACGCGCCATCAACGTGACGCTCTCGCTGCCGGAGGGTGTGGCTGCCGCCGATCCGGGACGGTTGCTGGGGCCGCCGGTTGTGGCTCCGGATGGAAGCGCGGTGATCGTCGCTCTCAAGACGAGCGAAGGGAACTATCTTTTCATTCGGCGTCTCGACTCGGACCAACTGGTTCGCATGGATGAAGCCGTACATGGATTCAGCCCGTTCTGGTCGCCTGACAGCCAACATATCGGGTTCTTTGCGGATGCGAAGCTGAAGCGCATGCCGGTGGCCGGTGGCAGCGCGATCGTGCTGTGCGATGCGCCGGCGGGTAGAGGCGCGTCATGGGGCCGAAAGGGAACGATCCTTTTTGGCATCAACCTGAACTCGCTCTTTCAGGTCTCAGATACCGGCGGCAATGTCACGCCGGTTACTCAGTTGGACAAAGCCGCGGGAGAGAACTCGCATCGGTATCCTATCTTCCTTCCGGATGGAAACCGCTTTCTTTATTTTGCGCGGACCGACGACCTGGACAAGCGAGGCATCTTCCTGGATTCTCTGGACCGAAGCCAGGCGCGGCGCCGGATTCTTGTGGCGGATAGCGAATTTGCTCTGGGCCGCGATCCCGATAGCCAAGCGTACTACCTGCTCAGTCAGCAGGGCGGCAAGATCGCCGCACAGCCCTTCGATGTGGATCGAGGCGAGTTATCGGGGACATCGCGTGTACTGCTGGACCGCGCCGGCACGGTCAGCGTTTCCGACACGGGTGTGCTGGTGGTGCGAACGGACGAAGAGGCTGCGGCGAAGTTGATGTGGCTCGATCGTTCCGGCCACGAGCTGGGAACGCTGGGAAGGCCAGCGGATTATTGGAGCGTTTCTGTGTCGCCTGATGGGCGGTTGGTGGAGGCGGTGAAACACAGTTCCCTGAGTGGACTGTTCAGGATCTGGGTGGGATCGGTGGCCGATGGTTTGCTGGAGCCGTTTTCCGACTCCATGCATACTTCCAATGCGATCTGGTCGCGGGATAACAAGACGCTTTACTACGTCGACACGCGCCAGCAGAAGCTTTTGCGTCGTGCGGTCTCCCCAAGAGGGCCCGAGGAAGTGGTGCAGGATACGTCCGCCTTCAGGCGCTGTTTCATCAATGACTTTTCCTTCGATCAACGCTACGCCGTAGGTGAGATGTCCACGGACGACACTCATTTCGATGTGGCCTGGAGCGAGTTCAACGCCGATGCCAAAGCCTATCTGCAATGGCATTCTGTCGGCGCGTCAGGCTTTCAGGGTTTGTTGCCTACTTTTTCGCCGGATGGGAAGATGCTTGCTTTCGCGTCGAATGCCAGCGGGAAGCTGGAAGTCTATCTGATGGATTTTCCCAACGGCAGCTGGCGCAAGCGCATGTCCACCGATGGCGGACGCATT
This sequence comes from Acidobacteriaceae bacterium, assembly GCA_035648695.1. Taxonomy (GTDB): domain Bacteria; phylum Acidobacteriota; class Terriglobia; order Terriglobales; family Acidobacteriaceae; genus Granulicella. The sequence goes on from DASRLB010000136.1 coordinate 6,893, forward strand.
CCACGCTGGAGGCGCGACGGCAAGGAACTGTTCTACCTGGCGGGCGACGGAAGCCTGATGTCCGTGGAGATTGCGAGCGAGAACGCGTCGAAGACAACACCGCCAAAGATGCTGTTCAACCCAAATGCTGCGTTGGGCGGTAGCCAGACGCTCTACGACGTGACCGCTGACGGCCAACGCTTCCTGGTGATCGGTGAAGCACTGCCGTCCAGCGCCAGCGACATCGAGATGGTGCTGAACTGGCCGGCGCTGTTGCGCGCCTGACCGCTCTTCGGCCTACTGGCGCGTCAGGTCGTTGTAGAAGACGAACACCGCGAACATGATGAGGCAGACAAACGCGAGTTGGTAGACGCGCTCCTTGATCTGCTGGTTCAGGTCGCGGCGCATCAGGCCCTCGATGGCGAGGAACAGGATCATGCCGCCGTCCAGGATGGGGATCGGGAGCAGGTTGAAGATGCCCAATTGCAGCGAGATGAAACTCATGAAGCGGAGCAGGGACCAGCGGCCGTTCTGTGCGGCGACGTCGATCTGCTGGGCAATGCCGACCGGCCCGCTGAGGGCTTTGACGGAGACGTGGCGGGTGAAGAGGCCCTTGAGCACGCGGAAGGTCATGCTGGCGTCGTCGAGGTTGTCGGTGAGCGACTGCTTGACGGCGGCGCCAAAGCCTAGATGCACCACTTTCGTCGGGGCGTGCTCGTTGGTGAAGCCGAAACGATAGCCTACGTCGCCGTTCTGCCCGGGCATCTTCTCGGGCGTAAGGACCATGGTCAGCGTCTGGCCGTTGCGCAGGACCTTCAGCACGGCAGGGGCGCCGTTGCGGTCGCGGAGATAGTCAACGAGGGCGGGG
>DASRLB010000137.1:0-4145 GCA_035648695.1 Acidobacteriaceae bacterium
CCCCCTCAACATGAAAAATTTCCCCCGGCACAAACCGTTCCAGCAAATGATGCGTCCGCAGCTCGCCCAGCGAATCGAGCGCCGGCCAAAGGTCCTCCGGCCTCTCGATCTTCCTGATCCCAATCGCCGACGCATTCCACCTCGGCTTCAGCAGCCAAGGCCCTTCAACGCTCCCCATAAACGCATTCAGGTCCGCATCGTTGAACACCCCGGAAAACTCCGGCACAGCCACACCTGCGGCGCGCGCGCCCATCCGCATCGCCAGCTTGTCCCGGAAGAATCTGATGGCGGTCAATCCCATTCCCGGCAGCCGCAAATGCTCCCGCAACGATGCCGCGGACTCCAGGTCGAACTCATCCAGCGCGACTACTCTTGCTATCTTGCGACGCCGAGCGACCGAGTCGGCAATCATCCTCACCTGCTCCTGCGCCTGCCGCTCCGGAACATCTGCTTCGGGCATTGTGTGGAACTCCGCCAGCGCGTCTTTAGGCCAGTCGCCATCGCGCAGCTTGTCCACGGTCAGCAGGACGACATCGCACCCCAACTTGGCCGCCTCCCGCAGAAACGCCTGCCCCTTTTCATAGGTGCTGATGCAAAACATCGTCGGACGTTGTTCGTCGTTCATCGCCACCTCAAGAAAGAGTGTAGAGCGTAGAGGATAGAGTGTAGAGAAATCGTAAATGGTCTTCTCTACGCTCTACACTCTTTCCTCTACACTCTGTAATTTCCGCACAATACTCGTCGTCGAAAACCCTTCCACAATCGGCACAATCTCAACCCTTCCGCCCGCCGCGATCACATCCTCGTGCCCAACCATAGTCTCAACCGAATAATCGCCGCCCTTCACGAGCACATCCGGCTTGATCTCCCGAATCAGCTCCCGCGGGGTGTCCTCATCGAACAGCACCACCGCATCGACTGCCGCCAGCGCCGCCATCACCCTCGACCGCTCGCGCTCGCCGACAATCGGGCGCGCGGGCCCCTTCAACCGGCACACAGAAGCGTCTGTGTTCAGTCCCAGAACCAGCTTCGACCCAAACCTGTGGCATTCCTCGAGCAGCGTCACATGCCCCACGTGCAGCAGGTCGAAACACCCATTGGTAAAGACGATCGTCTGCCCCGCCGCGCGCCACTCCGCAACCCGCGTCGCGAGCCGCTCGCGGTCCAGTATCTTCTCGCCCGCCGAAAAGCCGCTGGACGGCGTCAACGCCGCAATCAACTCATGGTGCGCGATCGGCACAGTTCCCACCTTGCCCACGACGATCCCCGCAGCGAGGTTCGCCAACTCGACCGCCGTCTCCATCTTCAGTCCCGCCGCAAGCGCCGCAGCCATCGCCGCAATGACGGTATCGCCGGCCCCGGACACATCGAACACCTCCCGCGCCCGGGTCGGCGAGTGATAAACCCCCGCATCGCTCAACAGCCGAATTCCCTTCCCGCTCATCGTGACGGTCAGGAAGCGCAGGTCATGTTCCTTACGCAGCGCCTCGCCCGCGGCCAGCAGCGCGTCCGTATCGCTGGCCGCGACCCCGGTCGCAACCGCCAGCTCTCCCAGGTTCGGACAAACTGTCGTCGCCCCGGAATACTTGCCGAAGTCCGGCGACTTGGGATCGGCCAGCACCGGCACACCCGCTTGCCGCGCCGCACGAATCACGCGCTCGCACAGTTCGGCCGACAACGCACCCTTCGCATAGTCCGACAGCACAACCGCATGCACCTTGCCCGCAAGCTGCTCGGCACTCTCCATCAGGCGTCCGCAATCGACCTCGCTCGGCTTCTCGCGGCCCTCTATATCCAGCCGCAACAACTGCTGCTGCCGCCCCACAATCCGCGTCTTGGACGTCGTCGGCGAGGCCGTCGACACCACCCCCGTCGTATCGATCCTGGCCTTCTCCAGGAACCCCGCCAACTCCTTCTGCTCCGCATCGTTGCCCCAGAAACCTGCCAGCAGCGTCCGGCAGCCGAGTCCGGCGAGATTCATCGCGACGTTCGCCGCTCCGCCGGGTGTTTCGTAGCGCTTGACGTGCCGCAGCACGGGCACCGGAGCCTCCGGCGAAATCCGGTCCACATCGCCGAGAATGTAGCGGTCCAGCATCAGGTCGCCGACCACCAGCACCTTCAGCTCCGCGAAGCCGCCTTCCAGCAGCCCCAGCACCTTATGAATCTCCGGCAACATACGCGCTCCTCAGACCATCATCGCATTGGAAGGTTGTGGGTTGTGGGTTGTGGGTTGTTGGTTGTGGGTTGTGGGTTGTGGGTCACTACGTCTCACCCGCCGAATCGCCTTCACCCACAACCGGCAACCGAGAACCCACAACCTGCACCACTTCATCCACCGTGATGGACAAAATACACTTCTTCCGCTCTACCACGCACGTCTCCAGCCCACACCCCATGCAGTCGACCCTGTGATACACGACACGATGCCGGTCTCCGAACGGAAACCACACCCGCGGAACATTCCGCGCCGCGAAAATCGCCACACACGGCACCTGGACCGCCGCTGCCAGATGCATCGGTCCACTGTCGTGCCCGACGAAAATCCGTGCGAACGAGAGCGCCGCCGCACTCTGCCGCGGCGTCAGCTTCCCACACAGATTCACCACCGGGCCGCCACCCGCGACTCGCCAGCCATCCGCCGCGAACTCACTCGCGCCACTGTCCTCTGCCGCACCCGCCAGCAGCAAAGCATGTTGCGGGTAAGCCGCCGCCAACTCCGCCAGCAGCGCGCGCCAGTTCTCGCGCCCCCAGTCCTTCGCCTGTACCTTCGTCCCCACGCTGACAGCAATCGCCTGCCTCGCAAGCACCTCCGGCCCGATTGCCTCCCGGGCCGCCGCCCGCTCCGCATCGGTCAGCCGCAAATCCCAACTCGCCGGCTCACTCAGCCAAGCATCCCCAAGCTCCGCGATATTCCGCGCCAGTCTCGCCGTTTCCGGCTCCAGTTCGACCAAGCCTTTCGCCGATGAGGCTCCGAAGAAGTTCCCCTGCATTGCCTCCGTCAGGGGCACACCCACCATCTCGCGCACGCCGCATAGCCGAAAGAACCGCGCATCCCTGCGCGCCGACTCCAACCCGCGTGCCGCGCCCAGATACACCAGTACATCCGGGCGCCAGCGCCGCAGTTGCCACCACAGCTTCGCGAGGCCGAATATGTTCCGCATCCCGACCGTATAACGGAAGTAGCCCGACACCAGCCCCGACTCCCCGAGCACCGCGGCCGCCGGGGGCGCTTTCGCATCCACCGGAACGTTGGTCAGCAGCCTGCGCTCGGCGTCGGGAAACGCGCGCGCCACCAGGTGCAGCGACGGCAGGGCGACCACGGTATCTCCCAGGCTGCCGAGACGATAGATCAGCACGCGCTTCACCTTGCCCATGCAGCCAGTCTCGCACGGCTTACACTAGAAGCGACCCCGATGCTCGACGCCGCACACATCGTCCGCCTGCACGACCAAGCCAACGACCGCTGGCACGACGCGTCTCTCCCCGGGGAAGTACCAGACAATAGCTTTGAAGCTCTGGTCCTCGACCAGCACCGCGCCAACTTCGACCTCTGGCACCACGAGGACGCCGCCCGGGATCCGCTCGCCTCCGACCACGACATCACCGAACACAAACACGCCATCGACCGGCTCAACCAGCGCCGCAATGACCTGGCCGAGCACATCGACCTGCTGCTCCTCTCCGGCATTCCGCCGCAAGATGAGACCGCGCCACTGCACTCCGAAACACCCGGCATGATGATCGACCGCCTCTCCATCCTCGCGCTCAGGCGCTTCCACACCGAGGAGGAAACCCGGCGCCCCGGCGCCGGATCCGCGCACCACCAACGCAATCGCGAGCGCCTTGCCATCCTCGATGCCCAGCGGGGCGACCTCGCCGGATGCCTCGACGAACTCTGGCTGGACATCCAAAATGGGCGGCGACGCTTCAAACTCTATCGTCAACTCAAGATGTATAACGACCCGGCCCTGAACCCCGTCTTATACCGAAGCGCCATTGCCAAGAGCACCGATTCGGGAGAAGGTTGACCTGCGCCCTTCGCTGCCGTATAAAACCGAAGCAAGCAATCCTTTGTATACAACGTGTTCTGAACCATGCCGCACGTCGGGCCAAGCACAGGAACCCATGGCAACGAAAGTCGCAAC
>DASRLB010000138.1:0-12472 GCA_035648695.1 Acidobacteriaceae bacterium
CTATAAGCCCCTTCCAAAGTCGCCAAATCGAGCTGCGTCTGCTGCCTCTCGGTCAACGGGACGTCCTGCTGGTCGGCACGCGGGTCGTAATACCCCCGCAGCGGCGGAACATTCTGCCGCATCAGGTCCTGGTCCGTCGGCGGATTCGGCAGCGGATACGTCCCCTCCGTCGCCGGAATCTTCGGATTCGACAACGGCTGCGGATACAGCGGATAAACGATCGGCGGCGCACTCGCCGGCACGGGAACCTGCGGAACGGGGGTCTGCGCTGGCTGCTGCTGGGCTGCCGGCTTTTGCGTCTCCTGCTGCCGGGGCCGGGGCTTCGTCGCCGCCGGCTGCTTCCGCACCGGCTGCGGATACTGCTGCGCCCCGCTGCCATTCTGCGCATTCGCCGCCGTCTGCGCCGGATTGAACTGCACTCCATCCAACTGCGCGCCGGGCTGCGCGGCGTCGTAGTTCTCGTCCGGCGGATGGCTCACCCCTGTCCTATCCTGCGGCGCCGAATCCTGGTTCGCACGAATCGCCGCCGCCCTGGCCCGCGCTTCCCGAGTCCGCTCCGCCTCCTGAGCCTTCGCCGCTTCACTCGGAGCCGGATTCGGTACAACCTTCTGCGCAGGCTTCGCCGTCGCCGCATACGGCACAATCGGCGTCCCATCCGGCGCGGTTGTCGTCTGCTGTGAACTCTGCTGAAACGCAGCCAAATGCAGCCGCGCAACCGGCCCCGCTGCCGACGGCCCATACGCCCGATACCGCCGAACCGCCGCCGCCGGATGCAGATGAATCACCCCATCACCATCCTCCAGCTTCGACTGCGGCACATAATCCTTCAGCTTCCCGCCCGGCTGCCCAATATCCGAAGTCCCCGGAACGTCCTGCGCCCCACCCAACGGCAGAGGCGCCATTGACGGCACCGCCGACCCCGGCAAATATGGCCGCGCATCCACCGGCGCCGGCGCATCCTCAGGCAAAGCGGTCCGGTCCGGAGTCCTCAGCAGCGTTGCCAGGTCCGGCACCCCCTCGGCCGAAGACCGCGCCGGCATAGGCCGCGCCATCTCCCGCTCCAGGTCCTCCCCGGGACGCGGGGGAGGCATCGCCTTCAGCGAAGCCCGGTAATACTCCGCCGCGCGGTTCGGATCACCCCGCGCCGTCTCAAACTTCGCCCCCAGGGACAGCAACTCCGGGTCCTTGGGATACTGATCCAACCCAAACCGCAGCCAGGTCTCCGCATCCTTCAGATCGTTGCTCATCAGTGCCGCACCGATGGCCGCCTTGTAGTCCGCCGCGCTCGCGCTCGACAGGTCCAGCGCCTTGAAGATTGCCACCGCATGTTTCGGCAGCCCCGCATCGGCATACCCACCCGCCAGCGCCTTGGTCACATCCTCATTGTCGGGAAACGCCTGCGCCGCCGCATTCAATATCGCCAGCGCCCGCTTCGTATTCCCCTCCGCCGTCGACTGCCTCGCCCGCCTCACCGCCCACGCCGCCCAGATCGTCTGCACCTTGCGCCGCTGGTCGTCGGTCAGGTCCATCCGCCCGCCCAGCGCCATCAATGCCGGATACAGCGCCGCATCGTCGCCACTGCCGTACAGCAGCCAGGCGCTCTGGATATCCACGTCGGGCGGGGCCGCCATTCCCTGCGCCGCATAGATCTGATGCACCCGAACCAGGAACGACGTCGCCTCCCGCAGATGTCCCAGCGCCGCATACATCGACCCCACCGTCTGCAAATAAGCCGCATCGCGCTCCAGCGACCGCCTGACCGCAGCGGGAATCTGCGCCACCTGGGCCAGCGCCTCCCGATCGTGCCCGGTGCCATGCATCGCGGCCAGCATTCCCTTCCACGCATCCAGCCGGTCCGGGTTTGCCGTCAGCACCTCGCGATACAGCGGATACGCCTGCTGCGAATTCCCCCGCAGCATATAAATGTTCGCCAGCTGCAACTGCGCCGGCACATACGGCTGCTTGTTCTGGGCCTTCTGCGACGCCAAAAATGCCTCCAGCATCTGCTGCGCCTTGTCCATCTGTCCCTGGCTCTCGTGGATCGACGCCACCAGCGTCTCGAACCCCGGCTCCTGCATCGCCGCCCGATAGTTCTGCTGAGGCATCGCTCCCAGCGCCTGCAGCGCATTCGCATCCTGCCCCACCGCATGTTCGGTCTGGATCAGCCCCTGCCACGCCTCGGTATTGCTCGTGTCCGCGGCCAGCACCTGCCGATACAGCCCCGAAGCCTGCTCATACCGTTTCGCCGCGAGCAGCAGTCCGGCGTACTGCAACTGCGTATCCGCCTTCGCCCCGCGCCCGCTCACCGGAAACGGCAAGTCCAGCGCAATCTGCAACACCCGCTGCGCCTCCGCCTCGCGCCCCAAGGCCGAGTACACCGACGCCAGCGTCCGCAGGTAATCCGGGTCGCGCATTGCCTCCCCATGCACCGCCTGCGGCACTCGCCCATCCAGCGCCAGCGCGTCCGTATACTGCTCCGCGCCAAAGTAGGACATCAGCAACCCGCGCCACCCCGCCACATCCTCCGGCCGCATCTTCGCATACGAGTCGAACACCGCAATCGCCGCCGAAGCATGTTGACCCTTCAGCAGAGTATCCCCCATCCCCAGCGTCGCCTCCGCGCTCGACGGATGCATCTGTAGCGCCGAATGAAACTCGTACTGCGCCGTCGCCAGATCGTTCGTATGCAGCGCCGCATTTCCTTCCTGCATCGTGAAGTAGAACCGCGCGTCCAGCAGCGCCTTCTCCACCCCCGGATCGTGCGCGCCTTCCTGCTCCGCCTGCTCCAGAAAGCTGATTGCTCCCCCAAAGTTCGCCTGCTCCATCCGCACCTGGCCCATGCCCGCCAGCGCCTGCGCATCCGACGGGTTCTTCGCAATCGCCGCCTTAAACGCCGCCTCCGCCTGGTGTACATGGTGCGAGTTCAGCAGGTTGTACGCCGCCTGGACCTCCGGGGTCCGCGCCCGCATCGCCTGCTGCGTCGCAATCTCATCGGCAGTCGGAGGCTTACTCTTCGGCGCCGTCCGCCGCGCCTTCGCCATCGGAAACCGCTTCGTCGCCGCTTGCCGGTCGTTGCGCGCAATCTTCGGAGCGAAAGGATTGGCCCCCCGTATCCGATCCAGATACGCCTTCGCGTCGTCGTCCCTGCCCTCAAGTTTCGCGACCCGCGCCAGCCCCGCGAGGCCCTCCACATTGCCTGGATCGACCAGCAAAACCTGCTGCCACTTTTGCTTCGCCAGGTCCATCCGCCCTCTTCCTTCCAGAAGGCGTGCCTGCTCCAACAACTCCACGGTTTGCGATTGGCCCGTCTGCGCACTGGCGCGCAGCATCGCCGGCCCGCTTAACGCGGAGCACAGCAATAGCCCGGCAGCCCAGAATCGAATCGGCGAACCCCTTTTCATCCCATCTCTTTGTCTGTCGGTCCACCCTGCGGACGGCTCTTCCACAGGTTAAGACCAACTCGTCTATGAAGCTTACCGCTTTTTGTAGGGTTTTCTTCGGTTTCCTTCCGCCCCGTCCCGGTTTCTACACCCCCCACAAACTGGCAACCGGAAACTGAAAAGCTGGCAACCGAAAAGCCGGCAGCTAGTAGCTGGCGACTCGAAGCTGAAAAGCCCAACCCGCCCGCTAATCCTCGCCCAACAAGCGTCTCTGCGCCTTGGCTCGCAGCATCGCCCGCAGCAACACCGCCAGCAGGAAACACACCGCCACCGCCATCAGCGGCGTCACCCAGGGAAATTCCTCAAACCACAATTGCAGGTGGACCCACCACGACACCGACCCCACGTTGTACGCCGCATCGCCGATCCGGTACGACGTAAACTCCGTCCCCTTCAGCACGCTCACCGACTTCGACACCGCCGACGACTGCGACACCTTTAGGAACGTCCGCAAAAAGTTCGGCACAACCGCCGTGCTGCGCAGCGCGATCAGCACGACCGACTTCCCACTGCCCCGTGGCCACTCGGTCCCTTCGATCGTCGCGTCCGGCAGCCCACCCGCGATTTCCAGCTTTCCATTCGCCGCCTGGCCCGGGTCCCGCACTCTCCACCAGGCGTCTTGCAGCCGTGCAAACACCCCGTCCGTGTCTTCGATCTGCAACCCGTTGCCGTTCAGCTTCACCGGCAGCGCGTCGGACACCTTGGCAATCGCGCTTGCCATGTCGTCGACCGTGCCCATCAACAGGTAGTCCTTCGCTCCATCGCTTTTCATGCCGTCCGCGTTGGTGACGGTCACATGCAGCACCGGATAGCCGGTTTGCGCGCCGAAGTGTCCCATCATCGTCAGGAACATCTCGATCTCCTCCGGCGACGGCTGGTCCGGCAGCACCACGGCGGTGTCCTGAAGGTCGGCCATCCGCGTAAACGGATATCCCGCGTTCGCAAAAATCTCCAGGTTCGGCATCTGCGCCCAGTGCGGTATGCCGCGAAGATCGATCGTCGAGCTCTTGAGGACCGCCCCCTGCAAATTCGCCGGCCCCGCGTCCGTACACTTCCCCTTGTTCGCCGTGTGAAACACAAACTGCATCTTCAGCGAGTTCGAAAACGGCCGCATGTCCACCCGCGGTATCGGGACCACCGTTTGCAAATCCATCGACGCATTGTCGGTGTGGGGCATCGGGGTCGAGCTCACATACGCGCCGTTCATAAACACCTGTAGCGTGCTGTCGTTCGCCAGCGGAACGCCGTTGTACCGGTAGTTCAACTGCAACGCCAGGTTCCGCTGGGCCGGCCCGTTCAGGTAAAGGTCCGGAGGAATCCGGAAATACACATCGACAGGCGCCCCGGCCACGTCATGCAAATCCCCCCGGTCCGGCAACTCCCCGAACGTCGTCAGCTTCTCCGTGCTCAACCACCGCGGAGCATCATCCGGCCGCCGGCTCCTCGCCTCCTGCGGCAGCTTCACATTTTCCGTCGCGCCCGCAAGCTCCCCGCCCGAGAGCGGCAACGCCTTCGCCGCAACCAGGAGATCGTCCGCGCTGTCCCCCGTCAGCACCAGCACCTTCGAGTACGGATCGTCGGGATTGGTCCGCATCGCAATCGTCGGCCCGCCGCCCGCCGTAATCCCCAGCGCCGCCGGCAGGTCCGCCGCATTCTCGCCGATCACAATCGCATTCCCCGCCGGAATCGACCCCACCGTCACCGGAAAACGCACCCCGCGGTCGCCGTTCAACATCCCCATCCACGACGCCGCAATCCCAGCAGCCTCCAGCGCCTTCGCCGAGGGCTCCGCCATAAACACCAGCGTCACCGAAGGTTGCAGATTCGCTCCCTTCTCGTAGAACGGCATCGGCAACAGCTTCAAGTCGTTCTGCAGCGGCAGCACGGACCCCACCAAATCCATGCTCGAGTCCGCATCCACCCGCGCCCACAGCGCCGAGTTCGACGCATCCTCGCACTCCCGCGTGTAGTGCCCGACAAACTCAAACGTCAGCCGGTTGTCCTGGACCAGCATCTCCGGCGGCACCGCCAGCGTCGACTCCAACAGCCCATTGTTCGCGCTGCTCACCACCGGCAGCGTCGCAAACAGCGTCCCGTTGATGCTCACATTCAGATGGCTCACCGCCGCCAGCAGCCCGGGAGAAAAGTGATACCGCAGCTTCAGCGTGGCCGCCTTCACCACCTCGGTCCGCGGCAGCGAAAAGTAAACCGAGTGGGTCGAATCCACGCCCCGCAATACAATCGCATCCGGCGTCCCCACATCCCCCAGCGTCAACACCTTGTCGAAAGTCCCCGGGACCTGCGCTTTCATTCCACCCGCCAGCAGCAACATGGCCAACAGTGCCGAAAACACGCTCGTCGCCACCTTCGACTTCGCCGGCTTCCGCCACCCCATCGCCGTATGCGTCAGCCCATGGAAGGAAAGCTGCAAAATCCTCCACATGCTCCGCAGCGGCCGGTCCGCCTCGCGCGCCTCGCCCCACCCCAGCCACGTATCCGCGCGCGAGTAGAGCACCATCGTCAGCGCCTCTTCCTCCTGCATCGTCAGCGGATCGAAGTACGCGCGCAGCGTCCGGCCATCGACTCCCACCACGGTCGCCGGCAGTATCGCATCCCCATCCAGCACCGGAAACACCAGTTCGATCGCCTCCCCCGCCGCCAGCCTGACCGGAGTCTCCGTCAGCAGCATCACGCCGCCGCTCGAAAGATCGTTCGTCACGCCTTGCACGGTCGCCCCATCCGGCATCACCACATGCGCCGGCACCGCCATCGTCACGCGGACAGTCTGCCGCCGCTGCCGGCTCTCCCACGCCACCGCCAGCGCCACGCCCAGGAGCGTAATGTTGAACAGCGTCCACGCCACGTTCATCGCAATGGTTCCCGGATGCCCGCCGTCATACATCTGCGCCGCGAAATTCACCCAGCTCGCCGGATGCGCCGCATCGAACAGCGGAAACTGCAACGCCCGCGGCACCGCGCACAGCAGCCCGATAAAGTTCAGCAGCAGCAGCACAATAAACGGCTGCGCGATCCGCGCATCGAAGAACGCGCGGTTCACCACGCCGCCCTTCGCCGTCACATGGAAGCTCCCGCCCTTCGGATGGATCAGCGCCAACATCGTCGGCAGAAAAATATACGGCGCCAGCACCGTCTCATAAATCTCGTTCCAGAACGAGTGCCGATGCTGCCCCTGTATCCGCGAGTTGGTCAAATACGACAGCACCAGATGCGGCAGCGCATACGCAAAAATCGCCGCCCAGTACCCCGGAATATTCGTATGCTTGAAAACCAGATAAATCAGCGGCGCGGTCAAAAAAATCAACCGCGGCAGCGCATACAAAAAGTGCATCATCGCATTGAAGTAGCAAAGCCTCTGCGCCGCCGTCAGCCCCGGCGCGAACAGCGGGTTGTCGATCCTCAAAATCTGGATCATCCCCCGCGCCCACCGAATCCTCTGCTTCACATGCCCGCTCAGCCGCTCCGTCGCCAGCCCCGCCGCCTGCGGAATATTGATGTACGCCGTGTTCCACCCATGCATCTGCATGCGCAGCGAAGTATGCGCATCCTCGGTGACGGTCTCGGTTGCGATCCCGCCAATCGCATCCAGCGCCTCGCGCCGGATCACGGCGCACGAGCCGCAAAAAAACGTCGCATTCCAGAAGTCGTTGCCGTCCTGCACCACGCCGTAAAAAAGCTCGCCCTCATTCGGAATCGTCCGAAACTGCCCCAGGTTCCGCTCAAACGGATCGGGCGAATAAAAATGGTGCGGCGTCTGCAACAACCCCAGCTTCGGATCGCGCCCGAACCACCCCATCGTCACCTGAAAAAAGCTCCGCGTCGGCACATGGTCGGAGTCGAAGACCGCCACAAACGGCGCATCCAGCCGCTCCAGCGCGTGATTGATGTTCCCGGCTTTCGCGTGCTCATTGTCGTCGCGCGTCATGTAGCCGATGCCGGCTTCTTCCGCGAACGCCCGAAACTCTTCCCGCTTCCCGTCGTCCAGGATGTACACATTCAGTTTGTCCGCCGGCCAGTCGATATTCATCGCCGCCAGCGCCGTATAACGCACCACGTTCAACGGCTCGTTATACGTCGGGATCAGCAGGTCGATCTCCGGCCACTCCCGCGTGTCCTCGGGCAGGGGCGCCGGAGTCCTCCGCAGCGGCCACAGCGTCTGCGCATATCCCAGCGCGAGAACGCAGAACGAATAAGCCTCCGCCATCAGCAGCAGCCCGATAAAGAACGCATCCAGCCACGTCCACTTTGCGCCGGAACCCTCAAAAAACCGGTACACGGTCGAAAGCCGCCACCACCCATACCGAAACGTCGAGTAGCACGACAGCAGAATCAGCGTCAGCGTCACCAGGTACGACATCGACGCCCGGTTCATCCAGATCGCCGCCACCAGGGTCACCAGTCCCAGCAGCGCCTGCTGCGGCCACGCCAGATCCAGCACTCCCGCCAACAGCAGGAACACCACGCCCCCCACCAGGATCGCCGCCCTTACAGTCCAGAAAAAAACATTGTCTCCGGCTTCGAGTTGTCTCCAAAGCGGAGACTCGATCATTGATCGCTCCGTTCGCTCCATCGCGCGCTGCGGAAGTCCGCGGCCGCCGGCGCCACCTGCGCCCGCAGCCATGCAACCACGTTCATATAATCGCCCGCGACGGCCGAATCCGGCGCATAGTCGATCACCGTCATCCCCTCCGCCAGCGCCTCCGACACCGCCGGAGACCGCCGGATTGCGAACGGCAGCAACCGGTCTCCAAGCTGTTGCCGCAGCACCTCGCGCACGTCCAGATGCAGCGCCAGAGAAGCATCGAACTGGTTCAGCACATAGAAAGGCTGCACCGGTCGTCCATCGCTGTCCACCATCCCCGCAAAAAACTTCTCCACGCCAGCCAGGCTGATCACCGAGTTCATGTCCGGCGCCACCGGCACCAGCATCGTCGAATCCATCCGCGCCAGCCGCCGCGCCACCCACGCCGCGCCCGGCGTCAGGTCCACCAGCACCCGCTGCATGTTGCGGCTGCTCTTGGTCAACTCATCGTCCAGCCACTCCTGAGACTCCACGTCCCCGGTCCGCTCATTCACGTCGTAGCTGACCATATAGATCGGCGCGTCCGAGCTTCCCGCCGGCGGCGAAAACGTACGCACGGCTCCCGGACGCAGCTCGCTCGCGCCAAAGTAAAACGGCAGCAGCCCATGCGATGTCGTATCGGTCAGCAGCACCCGTTCTCCGGTCGAAGAAAGCGCCCGCCCCAGCGTCGCGATCAAACTTGTCTTGCCCACGCCGCCCGCCAGAGAAAACACGGTCGCCAGCGGAGCGCGCATCTCCCTGGCCCGTTGCTGTCCCTCCTCCGTATCGGTCGCCCCCTGGTCGAACACGCCCTTCAGCGCAAACCACCGCGACGCCACCCGCTCCCGCGTGTGCTGCAGCGTATCGTCCACCGGCGAACCGGCCGGCGGCGGACGCTTCGCCTCCGGACGCGGCGTGTCACCGTAGATCCAAGCCGGCACCCCCGCATCGTCCTCATCGGCCGCGGTTATTTCCATCTCCGGCTCCGGCCGGTAGTCCCGCAACGGCAGGTTGCTGAAGTCGGGACGCGGCTTGCGCCTGCGGTCCGGTTGCAGCACGCCGTCGATTTCCACCATCGACAAGGCATTCGGCTCCAGCGGAACGTCCGTACGCGGCTCCGGACGAAACTCCGCCCGCGCCGCCGCCTTCGGCTCCGCATACCCCAGAGAATCCGGCGCCCGCGCCGCCGGTACCCGCAGCCCGTTGTGCGTTCGCACCGCCGGCGCTGCCGCCACGCGGGCGGCATAAGCGTCACGCATGACTTCACTGCCGGTCGCGTACGACGCGCGCTCCGGCGACATTTCTTCCGTCTCTCGTGACATTTGTATCCGCTCTGGGAACCATGGCTCCCGTTCCGTAGTCTGCGATTCGCGATCATGGGCCCGCTGGTCGTACAGTCTTCGTTCCTGGCCCGTCAGTTCCTGTTCGGTCGCCTCTTGCACTCTCCGGTCCCGCGTCTTCGCGGGCTCCGCGGGCCGGGGCGAGTAAAACTGCACGTCCCCGTTCTTCTCCGCCATCGCCGCAGCCGATCTCGCAGCTGCAATCTCCGCCTCACGCTCCAGCCGCGCGCCCGGGTTCGGCTGATGCGCCGGGTCCGATTGCGCAATGACATGCCGGCCGCTGTCCCGCGTTTGCCGATAGCGCATCGGCTGCATATCGTCTTCCGGCGGGTTCCCCTGGCGAACCGTCCGGTCCGGCCGGGTCTGCGCGGCATCAGCGGTATAAGGATCGGGGGTTGTGCCTCCCGTGGGCTGCGTTGCCTCCGCAACCTTCCGCCGCGCGTCGGGCTCGTAATACTGCCGCGCCTGGCGCTGCGCCGAAGCATGCGCCTCTGCCATCTCCAACTCTTCACGCCGGGCCGCCGCTTCGGCCGCCGCCACAGCTTCCGCGCGCCGGGCCGCTTCCACCCGCTCCGACGCCGCCCGCCGCGCCAACTCCGACGCCGTCCTCATCGCCCTCGCGCTGGCGGCTTCTTCGATGACCGATTCCCCCTGTTTGGCCGCCAGCGCCGCCCTCCGGGCCTCGCTGTCATGGAAGCGTGCCGCGTCCGCGGCTTCGCGGGCCGCCTTTTCCGTTGCCTCTGCGGTCGCTTCTGCCTCCAGTTGGGCCCGCCTTTCCGTTTCCCGCTGCAATTCCGCCGCGCGATGACGCATCTGCGCCCGGTAAGCCCGCCGTGACGCAGAAAAATCCCTGTACTTCGCGCCTTGCAGCTTGGCCCACGAGTAAAGGACCGCCACATCTTCGGGGTTCTCGGATGGCGTCTCGTCGATTGTCTCTGTCTCTATCCGGTCCATGCACAGCCTCGGTTCCTG
This sequence comes from Acidobacteriaceae bacterium, assembly GCA_035648695.1. Lineage (GTDB taxonomy): Bacteria > Acidobacteriota > Terriglobia > Terriglobales > Acidobacteriaceae > Granulicella. The sequence continues at coordinate 10,332 of DASRLB010000138.1, forward strand.
TCCAATGCGGTTAGATTCAACACTTTCGCTTGAGGTGGAAGACCCACAATAAACTCAGGCAAACACATGGGTTGCACAGTAAGTCGAGGCTAAGTCCCAGCCCCGCCCTCGTCAATCAACCAACGGTGTTAGAAATGGGTTACTTTGGTTTCAATCTAGTAACGTCTCATTACGACATAAACCTTCCTTCCGAGTGTTCGGCAATTCCGCGCATTCCATGAGTGTTTTCTCACGAGGGGCATCCACTATGTCATCCTCAATCCACCGTGCTAACCTAACGTTGGAGCACGAGCGGGTAGCTCAGTTGGTAGAGCATCGCCCTTTTAAGGCGTTGGTCCTGGGTTCGAGCCCCAGCCCGCTCACCACCACCTCCCCTGGAAGCTGGAAGCCGACCGCACCACCGGCGGACCCAAGGTTCGAACCTAAGTCCTATCGATAATGGACTTTACGCAAAAACAGGGGGGAGGGGATGGACCATATCACACCAGAAATTCCCATCGACCGGTTCGAAATCTTCGCCACCGGACTCGACCACCCCGAATGCCTCGCCTTCGACCGCACCGGCACTCTCTGGGCAGGAGGAGAAGCCGGCCAAATCTACTCCATCTCGCCCACCGGAGCAGTCCAGACCATCGCGGAAACAGGAGGCTTCTCCGCCGGAATCGCCTGGACCCCGGACGACGCGGAACTCTTCGTCTGCAACCCGCGCCACGGAATCCTCCGTGTCTCCCGCTCAGGCCAGTGGTCGGTCTTCTCCAAGAGTCTGGGTTCCCACCAACTTGTCTCCCCGAACTACGGCGTATTCGACCGCCACAGCAACTACTACGTCACCGATTCCGGCAACTGGAGCAAGCGCAACGGCTGGCTCCTCAAATACGCTCTTGACGGCCGCGGAGAGATAGTCTCCGGTCCTCTGGGCTACGCCAACGGCCTCGCCCTCAGCGCCGACGAACAGCACCTCTTCATGGTCGAAAGCGACACCGACAGCATCCACCGCATCGACCTCGCCACCGGCGCATCGACGATCTACGCCGAGAACATCGGTCGCTTCCCCGACGGCCTCGCCCTGGACGCCGAAGGCCATCTCTTCGCCTCCTGCTACGCCTCGGACGACATCCACCGCATCGCCCCGACCGGAGAAACAACGCTCTTCGCCCACGACCGCTGGGGCATTCTCCTCGGAGGCCCAACCAACCTCGCCTTCCGCGACGGCTTCCTCTACGCCGCCAACCTCAGCCGCACCACCATCACGCGCGCACACGTCGGACGCGCGGGAAAGCCACTGGCAAACGAGCTGTGATCACCCTCGACAACAAGGTCGCCATCGTCACCGGAGCATCCCACGGCATCGGCCGCGCCATCGCCGAGCTATTCGGCCTAGCCGGAGCCCTCGTCGTCGTCGCCGACATCGAGCCAGCGCCCTGGTGCGATGATCTCGCCAACATGACCTTCGTCCCCGCCGACGTCTCCGAACCAGCCGACGTGCAGCGTGTCATAGAAGCCGCCGCCGCTCTGAACGGCCGCATCGACATCCTCTGCAACAACGCCGCCTACATCGGCCCCGGCCACGCTTCAGCCGACGCCGCCGACGAGGAGTGGGACCGCTGCTACCGCGTCTCCCTCCTCGGAACGCAGCGCTTCACCGCCGCCGCGCTGCCCTACATGGTTCGCCAGCAGAGCGGCTCCATCATCAACATCGCCTCGGTGCAGGGCCTCGTCGCCGGACGCGACTCCGCCGCTTACACGAGCATCAAGCACGCCATCATCGGCCTCACCCGCAGCATTGCATACGATTACGGCTCGCACAACATCCGCGCCAACGCCATCTGCCCAGGAGCCATCCAGACCCGCATATCGCCCCAACCCGGCAGCGATCTCCACCAGCGCCAGCTATCGAAGACCTTCCTCGGCCGCACCGGAACCCCCGAAGAAGTAGCCTATGCCGCTCTCTTCCTCGCCTCCGACGCCGCCTCCTACATCACCGGCGCCGCCATCCCGGTCGACGGCGGATGGACCGCCATGTAGCTACTCCACCCGATACATCCGCACCTTCTTCTCGTCCAACTCCACTCCCAACCCCGGCCGGTCGATCGCCAGCGCCCGTCCCCGCGCCAGCGGCAGCGGTTCCGTCAGGATGTCGT
>DASRLB010000139.1:0-4016 GCA_035648695.1 Acidobacteriaceae bacterium
AGCGTGAAGGTGGCCAAGCCGCACGAACTCACGGAGTTTGCGGTCGTGGAGAAGAGAAAAGGTCGGATGCCGGTGATTACCTATCCGGGCCCGAGGTCTGATCCATGAGCAAGAACGCATTTTTCCTAATGCCAAGGCCTCCTTTCCGACTCGACCTGACGGTCTGGACGTTACGCCGCAGGCCAGACAACATTGTGGACCGCTGGGATGGGGAAACCTACCGCCGGGCTCTGCCGCTGCCGGTCGGGCCCGTGGAAGTCGCCGTCACCCAAATGGGACCGCCGGAGGTCCCGCAACTTCGTGTCACCGTGCATGGTGCTCCACTCGGGTCCGAGGTGAGGCATGCCGTCACGGCGGCCCTGGAACGATTGCTTGGCCTCCGCACCGAGATGGCGGCGTTCTATCGCCTCGCGTTCCTCGATCCCGAGCTCGGACCATTAGTGCAACGGTTCCGCGGCATGAAGCCACCGCGATTTACTTCCGTATTCGAGAGCGTGATCAATGCGATTGCCAGCCAGCAAGTGTCGCGGATAATGGGCGTACGCCTCGTCAACCGATTGGCAGCAAGCTGCGGCGTTGCCTTCCACGATGGAGGCGCGGCCGCACACACTTTTCCTCTTCCGGACGATCTGGCCGCCTCGCGCCCCGTTGATCTGCAGCAACTCGGGTTTAGCCGGCAGAAAGGACGCGCGATGATCGAGCTGGCCAAGTCAATCACTGAGGGAGGTCTGGACCTGGAAGGGCTGACGGAGTTGCCTGATGACGAGGCTGCCGAGCACCTCCGCGCCTTGCGAGGCGTGGGACCCTGGACAGCGGAATATGTCTTGCTACGCGGCCTTGCTCGGATCCATGTTTTTCCCGGTGGCGTCGTGGGTGTCCGCAACAACTTGTATCGCTGGCAACATCTCGTGAATCCGCCTGATGATATAGCTGTTCGCCTCACTCTGGCTCGCTGGTACCCGTATGGCGGACTGGTCTATTTTCACCTGCTTCTAAACCGGCTTGCGGAGGCAGGATTCCTGGGGAACTCCATTGCAAAGCTCGTCGTATAATTATTCGTCGCGCACTCAACCAGGAACGGTCGTAATGTCAGCGCTTAGGCGTCGCGAAAAAATAACTTGAGCAAGTTCTATTGTAGCAACTTAGCATCCAGTAGATCATGCGTGGATGCAGGATGCAATACAGGCCGAAAGGATTCGGCGCAAATATGAGTCGTTGTCGCCACTGATGGATGAACGGGTTCGCAGGCAGTGGGCCGCGGCCGAAGCAATGTCTATTGGATGGGGAGGATTGACATTGGTGTCTGCCGCGACAGGTTTGGCGCGGAACACGATCGCCGCCGGCATTGGCGAGTTGGAATATCGTCAGGGTCATCCATGGGAGGCGGTGGATACGGCGATTCGGGCTGCCGGCGGCGGCCGCAAGCCGCTGACACAGACCGATCCAGGGCTGCGGGCGGCGTTGGAGGCGCTGGTTGATCCCGCGACCCGAGGTCATCCGCAATCCCCGTTGCGATGGACTTGCAAGAGCACGAGCAACCTGGCCGCGGCGCTGGCCAGCCAGAACCATCCGGTGACGGATCGGACGGTCGCGACGTTGCTCAAAGAAGCCGGCTACAGCTTGCAGGCCAACCGCAAGACACGGGAAGGCTCCTTGCATCCGGATCGCAACGCTCAGTTTGAGTACATCGGGCGGCGCGTGATGGCCTGTCAGAAGAAGGGCCAGCCGGTGATATCAGTGGACACCAAGAAGAAGGAATTGGTCGGGGAATTCAAGAATGCCGGCCAGGAATGGCATCCCAAAGGTGAGCCGCAGAAGGTGAAGACGCACGATTTTCCGGACAAGAAACTGGGCAAGGCCATTCCTTACGGCGTGTACGATCTGGCCAGCAACGAAGGATGGGTCAGCGTTGGCATCGATCACGACACGGCCCAATTTGCAGCCGCCAGCATCCTGCGCTGGTGGCGCGAGATGGGTTGTGCGCGTTTTCCGCGGGCGAGCCGGCTAATGATCACCGCCGATGGAGGCGGCAGCAATTCCAGCCGCAACCGACTTTGGAAGGTGGCGTTGCAGGACCTGTCCAACGAAACGGGTCTGGTGTTGCAGGTCTGCCACTTTCCACCCGGCACCAGCAAGTGGAACAAGATCGAGCACCGCCTGTTTTGCTTCATCACCAAGAACTGGCGCGGCCGGCCGCTGACCTGCTATCAAACTATCGTGAATCTAATCGGTAGTACCACCACCAGGACGGGCCTGATCGTGAAAGCGGCCCTGGATACCAACGAATACGAAACGGGAATCAAAATCAGCGACCAGGAGCTTGCACGCGTGAATTGCAAACGCGCGGCGTTTCACGGCGACTGGAATTATACTATTCAACCAAATCGCTAATTGCTCAAGTTATTTTTTCGCGGTGCCTAAGCACCAACAGCACGCGTTTGGATTCATGAGTGCCCTGGAGCTTTTCTAAGTGGCGTCGTAATTGATCGACGCTTACCGCGTTGCGGCTCGTCTTGGTCTCGATCAGGATTCGGCAGCTGCTCGCAATCACGGCATCCGGCACACCAGTGCCACCCTCAGCTACCTGATTGTCGAAACGGATCAGTTCAAATTCCGACTCCTCCAGTAACGCTCCTAAAAGACGCTCAACGCGATTCAGCGCCAGCGATCGAAGCACCGCGAGAATCGAAGCAGTTACTCGGTTCTCGCCGGCGGAGTAAGTAGAGAAGAGGCTAGACGGCATCTGTTTCTCCTGTTGACGTCACATCTGCGTGAAATGGCCTTTTGCGATCGCTCAGGTCACTTCGCTTCTCCAATCAATGCCCGCGCCGCCGTCCGGGCGCGTTCCGGATCCACCTTGATCACCGCCCGGTCATACGTCATCAGTCCGTTGATCTCGCCTTCCACATCCGTTGTCTGCGTGTAGACGACGGCGCACAAGCCGTTCTCCTTCAGCTTCACGGCGTCCTCGAACATCTTCACATACTGGTCGGTCAGCTGCTTTTGATCATTGGTCTTGCGATACTGGAACGTCTTCGCGTTCCACATGTGGCCCTCGACCGCCAGGCCCAAGCCGCCGAATTCTCCGAGGACGGCGGCGCGGGATTCTTCCAGCTTCGGCATCAATGGGTCCGCGTAGTGGTGCATGTCGACGACGTCGCCTACCTTTTTGTCGGTCCATCCGCTGGCGTTGTCTACCAGCCGGGTCGGGTCCATCTTCTTCACGTGCTCGGTCAGTCGCGGCGTATCAAACTGGCCCCATCCTTCGTTGAACACGACCCACATCACAATGCTCGGGTGATTCCCCCGGCCGGCAATCATTCGATCCAGCTCATGCTCGAAATTCTCTTTGCTGGACTGCGGCATCTTCTCGCCGGCGCCTTGCTGGCTCGGTCCGCTCGGCATGTCCTGCCACACCAACAGCCCGAGCTTGTCGCACCAGTAGTACCAGCGCTCCGGCTCGATCTTCACATGCTTGCGCACCATGTTGAAGCCGTATTTCTTCTCCATCTCAATGTCGAACTTTAGCGCGGCGTCAGTCGGCGCGGTGTAAATTCCATCCGGCCAGAACCCCTGATCCAATGGCCCGGCCATGAAGATCGGCTTGTTGTTCAGCATCAGACGATTGACGCCTTTCTCATCTTTGCCGATCGCGATCTTCCGCATGCCGAAGTAGCTGGCGACTTCATCCGACACTTCGTTGTTCACCTTCAACTGCACCCGCAGGTCATAAAGCACCGGCGCATCCGGCGTCCACAACTTCGCATCGGGCACTTTGATCGACAGCGGCCGGCCGGTGAATCCCTCGGCATGAATCGCTTCGCCACCGCCTGGCGGCGTGATCGTCGCGACGATCGGTGTGCGCCGCACCACGCCGTGCGGAGTCACCAGCAGCTTCACTTCACCCGCGTCGACGTCCGGCGTGATCTGCAGGGCCTCAATAAACGCTTCCTTCACCGGCTCGATCCACACTGTCTGCCAGATGCCGCTGGTGGGAGTGTCGAAGATCCCGCCCG
>DASRLB010000140.1:0-2778 GCA_035648695.1 Acidobacteriaceae bacterium
AACGCATTCGCAATCATGCGCAGCAGAAACTCCTGCCACGCCAGCCGTAAATCGGCATCGGTCCCACCGCCAAACCGCAACACCTCGGGCTTCTCCTGGCTGCTTAACACCGGCACGCGCCCCGTGCCTTCGACCTCATCCTGCCACCACCGAATCAGCCGTTCATGCTGCTCCGGCGTCCGATCGCTCATCCACAGCGCATACTGCACGACGCTGTTCGAAGCCAGCCGACCCGCATAGCGATGCGCCTCCAAGAACTGCCCAACGGTTTCGAACGCAACCTCCAGCTTCCCCAGCCCAAACGGCGTATGCGTCCGCGGATTCAACCGCACATACATCAACTCATCGTCGCGCAGCGGAGTCACCGCCGCAGCCCCCGGCTTATTGGTCCGCTGTGCATACCGCGCCACCGCCGCATTGCCGGCCCACGTCCCATCGATCTCAATACTCGCGCCGTCGACCGGATACAGCCTCACCGGGTTCGCTGTATCTCCCGTCGTCTCAATCTCCACCGCCCCAAACCCACCGACCAGGACATCCTCGAGCACCTGCTCGATCAGCGTCCGAAAACTGTCGCTCTCATTCGGGGCCTCGAGCGCCACCCGCAACCCCCGCGCCCGCTCCGCCGCGCCCTCGACCACTACCGCATCCGGCTTCACCTCGATCCGCCAATCCATGCACGCGATCCGGTCCTTGATCACATTGATCGCCCGCCGCGCAACCGGCAGCTCCGCAAACCGGCGCAGATTCATCGCGCTGGCCTTCGGGACCACCGCCAACCGAACTCCCCCCGGCCCCACGCACGGAGCCAGGTACGGAAACCCGTTCAACGGAGCTACAGCCGTCTTCCGCTCCGCCTTATCTCCTGCGGCCTCGACACCCGTCACACGCTCCCACAACTCTTTCACCGCCGCACCCACACCCATCCCGCCTCCTCCGCAAAAATGAAAAGGCGCAGCCATTGGCCACGCCTCGCCCAACCCAAACTGAAACCAACTAAAAATTGTCATCCTGAGCAACGCGAAGGACCTGCTTCTCGTCCGCATCACCTATAAACCTTGTCATCTTGACCGAAGCGCAGCGCAGTGGAGGGATCGCAGCATTGTTTTTAATCCCTAACCCCTAATCCCTGCCTCTACCCCCGCAACTCCCGCTTCGCCGTCTCCGCCACTCTCCCCAAATCCGCCACGGTCAACACCCGAATCGCTTCCCGCTCCATCGCCCCCACCGCAAACCCATACAGCTCCCGATCGCCAACCGCACTCACCGGCTCCACAATCGCGGTCAACTCCAACGCAACACCCTCAACGCGCAGCACACCCGCCCGCAACCCTGCCGCCGAGTAAGCCAGCCCCTTCGCCGCCTCACCGTCCGCATCCAGCGACACAACCTGAAACATCCTCACCCGTCCATTCCGATAGCCGCAATCCAGCTTCAGAGGGTCCCCGGCCTGCGTGTACTGCGAAGCCGCAATCTTCTTCCGCATCAACCGCCAAACCCCAGCGCGCTCAAACTCATCCCGCATCCGGTTCGCAATCGCCGCGCGTCCGCTCACCCTCCGCCGCGCGCCCGCAGCCTTCAACGGCTCCACATACATCCGCAGCAACAGCTCCATTTCAGCCGGCAGACTCTCAGCCAGCGTCCCTCGCATCTCGGTCATCTGCACGCTATTGGACAGGGTATCCTCCAGCACCCCAAGCACCGGCTTCAATTCCACCCCAGCCCGCAGTCGCTCCGCAATCTCATTCTCCAGCGACTCCAGCAGACCAATATCGGCCTCCGCATCCAGGCAGCGCACCCGCGACCAGTCCCGCGTAAAGCGCACCACCGCATCCCTGCCGGCTTCCCGCAGCACGACGCCGATATTTGCGAACTCGCCTTTCACCACATCCGGCACATACCGGATCAGCGAAAACTCGCACTGCAACCGCTCCCGCATGACAACCTCTTCGTTGTAAGTTGTAAGTTCTCAGTTGTCGGTTCCCAGTTCTCAACTGACAACTGAGAACTTAGAACTTAGAACTTAGAACTTACAATCCTCATCCCAGCAATCCAACGGCCAAACCCTACATCACAAACTTCCCCGCAACCACCGGCACTTCAAACGACCGCGGCACAACCACGCCCCTCTTCATTCCCCAATGGGGAAACGGTTCCCGTCCCGATTCCCGAAATGCCCCAATCAACTCTCTCACCCTCCCCCGCCGCACCAGCATCGTCTCCATCAGCTGTTCGATCGTCGCCGGGTTACCGCCGTACCACACCGGCGGCACCGCATCGGCGATCGCCCACAGATCCTCGGCCCGAAACTCCTCCACCCGCGTCAGCCACGGCTCAAAACTCTCCCAGCCGGTCACCCGCGCATACACCTGGTTGCGTCCAAACACGCCCCGCAACGGCGAGTCTGGAAACGTCCACTCTCCCGCGTTGAAGCAATATCCCTGATCGATAAAGCAAGCCCTGTACTTCCGTTCCCGCGGCTTGCGCTCAAACACCGCCTGCCGCCCGTTGCAATTTCCGGCCCACTTATCGACGCACAACATCCCCGCGAACTCCGCGAAATTCCGCACCTCTTCCATCTGTGGCGCGGGCAGATAATCCACCACCTGCCCCGGCATCAACCCACCCACAAACCGCGACCCGAACTGCAACCCCGGCGCACAGCGTTCCACAGAACTACTGCCGCGCTCGATCACCATCTCCTCGGTATGCCTCACCAGCCATTCCGTCACTTCCACCACATCGCTGGCCGGCACCGAAAGCCCCACCGCCTCCGCC
>DASRLB010000141.1:0-20572 GCA_035648695.1 Acidobacteriaceae bacterium
ATCGCGGTGCGGATTTCGCCCTTGCGGACGGAGCGGTCGAACCACTTGCTCCTGACGCGGACCGCATCGTCTTCCAGCCAAAGCTCGTACTGCCGCAGTTGCAGCTTCGCGTAGAGCACGGTGACGATCGCGCTGAGGAACGACCACCCAATGCCCGACACCATGAAGCGGGTCAAATTCTCGCTGCGGTCGCTCGAAGGCCAGATCAAATCGAAGGCCAGGCGGAACGTAAAGTAGATCGCCGTCAGGACGACGATGTTGGCCAGCGTGTTCGGTGTCCGCACGCGGTCGGTCCGCGTATCGGGGCGATAGATCGGCATACATAAAGCGTATCTCCGCGTGAAGTGAAAAGGGCGGTTGTTTTGTGACTGGGGTATGACTTTGGACATGACCCGAAGGTCTGGTTTTCCACAGGAGTCAGGCCCCATCACCCGCCCATCGGCCGCGGCTTCCACAACTGGACGAGCCTCGGGCCGCCTTCCCCCTGTACACTCAACCAAGCATGTACAAGCGTGTCCTCCTCAAGCTTTCCGGAGAAGCATTGGCCGCGGGCCGAGGTTTCGGCGTCGATGCGGTCTTCGTCAACAAGATTGCCGTCGAAATCGCCGAAGTCGCGACCGCGGGCTGCCAGATCGGCATCGTCGTGGGCGGCGGCAACTTCTTCCGCGGCGTCGCCGAGCAGGCCATCCATATGGACCGCGTCGCCGCCGACCACATGGGGATGCTTTCGACGGTGATCAATGCCATAGCTCTTCAGGACGCTATCGAAAAGACCGGCCTCACCTGCCGCGTGATGTCGGCCATCCAGATGCACCAGGTCGCAGAGCCCTACATTCGCCGCCGCGCCATCCGACACCTCGAAAAAGGCCGCATCGTGATCTTCGCGGCCGGCACCGGCAACCCGTTCTTTTCAACCGACACGGCCGCCTCGCTGCGCGCCATGGAGATCGGCGCCGATGTGCTGCTGAAGGCCACCAGCGTCGACGGCATCTACACGGCCGACCCCAAAAAGGAAAGCAACGCCGTCAAGTTCGACGAGATCACCTACATGGAAATCCTCAAGCTCGGGCTGAAAGTAATGGACACGACCGCCGTCTCGCTGTGCAAGGACAACAACCTGCCCATGATCATCTTCAGCATGAGGGAAGCCGGAAATATTACCCGCGTGGTGCGCGGCGAAAAGCTCGGCTCACTCGTCACTGCCTAGACGCCCGGAGATGCTATGCGCTTGTTCATTCGCAATACCCTTATTGCGCTGGTTGGTGTAGCGGCCTTGATTCCGTTATTTTGGTGCTTTGACCACGCATTCGATTGGGTTGCTTTCCGCGCGTTTCATGTGCCTGCGAAGAGCCAGTCGTCTCTCGTTCGTGAACTGAAGTTCTGGTGTGAAATTGGATTGGGCGGGCTCGCCGCCCCGATTGTGTTGAAATGGAAGCCGAATCTTGCCACGATGCTCCAGGACCAAGCGCCAGAACGCTACTCGGTTGCCGAGCCTTTGGCTTTCGGCCTCGTTATCTTCGCCATGATCCTCATCGGCGCGTTAGCGATAAGCAGGTTTCAATAGCGTAACGAAAGAGAGCCTCTGTCGCCCTGAATCCGGCCGCGAGTGGCATGCGGTCATCACCAGTCCTGTACTCGAGACTCCGACTTCGTTCGGCGCCGCATCCAACGCCAGTAAATGCAAGCAACCGCCCCCACCTCGACCGGCGAACCCGCTGCCGCCCTGCAGCCTGCGTACCAGCGCAAGCCGGCGTTGCCTGCTCTCACCGGCATACGGACGCTGCTGGCCGTTTCCATCCTCATGTTCCACTTCACGCCGTCGGGGCTGGGCTGGTTCTACCCGATCATCGATAACGGCTACGTCTTCGTCAGTTTCTTCTTCCTGATCTCCGGCTACATCCTGGCCTACAACTACCTCGACCGCCCGGCGCGGCTCAAGCTTTCCGACTTCTGGGTGGCGCGGCTCTCACGGCTCTATCCGGTCTATCTCTTCGCGCTGATTATCTTTTGGGAGATGCTCCGCGTCGAGCACCAGGTGCGCTCGACCAAGGACTTCTGGGAGGGCACATTCCTCTCCATCATCCTGATGCAGGGCTGGTTCCCCACGCTGGCGACGTTCTGGAATACGGTCGCCTGGACGCTCTCCTGCGAGATGACGCTCTACGCCATCTTCCCGCTGCTGATGCGCGTGCCCTGGCCGAGCAAGCCGCTTCGCCTTATCGCCCTTATCCTCATTTTCTGGTCCTGCGGGCTAATTCCGCAGATGATTTATCTCACCCTGAACCCCGACCACTTGTCGACCGTCATCACCCACACCATCGCGGCTCCGTGGGCCCACGCCATCGGCCTGGCGGACGTGCATCTGAACCTGGTGAATACCGACCGCTACACCGGCGGCTGGTGGGTGGAGTGGCTCAAGTACACGCCGCTTCCCTACCTATGCACCTTCATGGCCGGGATCGTGCTGGGCAAACTCCAGAACGTCCTGAAGCTGACCTCCAACCAGCGGCTGGCCGTGGCCCTGGTGGGTTTCGCGTGGGGGTGGTGTACGTTCTACCTGCTGATCAAGCACTTGCCCTACATCATGATCCACGGCGGCCTGCTGACCCCGATTTTCGCAACCATCATCATCGGCCTCAGCGGCCCGCACATCGTGACAACGGTTTTTTCGTGGCGCCCGCTGGTCGAGATCGGGTCGGCGACCTACTGCCTCTACCTGCTGCACTTCAACACGTTCATCCTGATCCACACCCATCATCTCCCGGAGCGGCTGCACTTCGCTCGCTTCGATCCGTGGGTGTCGTACATCGTGGTGATTGCCTTCGCGCTGGCCGCGCGCAAGTTCATCGAGCACCCCTGCCAGCGGATGATCGGAGATTGGTGGAAACGGCGGAAAGAGACACGCGCGCGACAGCAGCCAGCCTGATGTCCGGGCTTTGTCATTCCTCCGCTGCGCTGCGGAATGACAAATGTAGAAGTGCTGGATTTCCAAATGAGATTGCCGGGACCGACTCCCGACGGTGACCGTCCAGTTTAGCTGCCGCCAGCCACCGTCATGACTTCGATCCGCACCGTCGGCACCGCGCCTGCGCTGCGAAATTCGAGATCGTTCCCGATGGCGGAAACGTTGCGGAACATGTCCTTCAGGTTTCCGGCGATGGTAATTTGTTCAACCGGGTAGGCGAGTTCGCCGTTCTCGATCCACAGGCCGCTGGCGCCCTGCGAGTAGTCGCCGGTGACGAGATTGACGCCGAAGCCCATCGTTTGCAGCACGTAGAGGCCGTTGGGGACGGCGCCGATGATCTCCTCTGGCGTTTCCGTGCCGGGTTCGAGGAAATAATTGCCGCCGCCGATTCCGGGAGCGCCCGCCAGGCCGCGCGAGGCTTTGCCAGTGGATGGCATCGAGAGCTTGCGAGCGGTGTAGGTGTTGAGCATCAGGTTTTTCAGAATGCCATTTTCGATAATGACCGTGCGGCGCGTGGGCAGGCCGTCGCCGTCGAAAGGCGAGGTGCCGAAGCCTCCGACGCGCATCGTCGAGCCGTCCGCGAGGGTGTGGTCGAACACCATGGTGCCGTCGTCGATCATGGTGATGTTTTCGCCGGCCACCTGCTCGCCGAGCTTGCCGGCGAACATCGAGGCATTGCGGTAGATGGCGTCGCCATCGGCGGCCGAGAGCAGGTTGCCCATCAGGCCGCGCGCGATTTCCGGGGCGAAGACGACGGGGCAATGCTGTGTCGGGACGCGGCGGGCACCCAACCTGCGCAAAGCTCTCTCGGCCGCCTTTCGCCCCACGGCTTCTGGTGTATCGAGCAGCCGCGATGTCCGCGCGCTCGAATACCAGTAGTCACGCTGCATCGCGCCGCTCGCATCCTGCGCGATGGGGGTGACGGAGAAGCCGCAGTAGCTGCGGCGATATTCGTGCGAGAAGCCGCGGGAATTGACCATGACGCGGCGAGCAGACGACGCGTCGAAATCCGCCCCCGAGGAATTCTGGATGCGGGGGTCGACAGCCATGGCCGCCGCCTCGCAACTGCGCGCGATTTCGATGCGCTGCTCGGCGGGGATGCTGTCCACATCGTCGAAGTAGAGGGCGAGTGCGCCGATGTCGTTCGAGCCGAAAGCTTCGCGCTCGGGAAGGCCGGCGAAGGGATCTGCGCCGGTGACTTTTGCAAGCTCGACCGCGCCGGAGATGAGGCGGTCGATGCCGTCGCGGGAGAGATCGGAGGTGGAAGTGCTGGCCGTCCGTTGCCCGGCGACATCCGAAGGGCCGCGGGCGCTTGCCGCGAAAAACACGCGCAGGCCAAGCGCGCCGGAGCCGGACTCGGTGAGCTGCTCGACTTGGCCGAGACGGACGTTGACGGCGAACTCTTCGCTCTCGAAGCCGACGGCTTCGGCGTCAGTCGCACCGGCGCGAACCGCACGGGCCACGACCTCCTCGGCGAGGAGGCGCAGCTTCGAGGTCTGGGCTGTGTCTGTGTCGAGCGCCATTCCGACCCTAGTTTAGTGGACGGGGCGGCTCGAGACGCGCAGTTCCTGCCCGTTGGTGGCGGAGAGGAGGCGGATCGCATCGCAGCAGTGCTCGGAGTCGGACTTGGACTTGTGCGTGACGTGCGACCCTCCGCCCTGGGTCGCGGCGCGCTTGTGCAGCTTCACTTCGCCGTGGCAGTGCTTGCAGCGGAACTCGGTGTCGCCGTCGATGAGCGCTTCGGCGACGGTCTTTACCTTCCAGAACGGTTCATATCCGCCGGCGGCGCGAACACGCCTGCGCTTTACTTCGCACTCGTAAATCTTTTCTTCGACTATTGCTGCTTTGCTTGCCATGGGGCCCTTCTTGCGACGGTTGGAGGTGCGTGCGTAGGTTACTGTATTGATTCTACGCTTATGTCGTCGTCAGACGTTTAGCGCCCGGTACCGCCGACGGTCATTTTGTCCAGTTTCACTGTCGGCATGCCGACGCCGACAGGCACACTCTGCCCATTTTTGCCGCAGGTGCCGATGCCTTCGTCCAGCGCGAGATCGTTCCCGACCATCGACACATATTTCAACGCCTCCGGCCCATTCCCGATCAGCGTCGCGCCCTTGACTGGCGCGGTCACGACGCCGTCTTCGATCAGGTAGGCTTCGCTGGTGGTGAAGACGAATTTGCCGTTGGTGATGTCCACCGAGCCGCCGCCGAAGTTCACCGCGTAGAGCCCGCGCTTGACGCTTTTGAGGATGTCCCCGGGGTCGTCGTCGCCCGAGAGCATGTACGTGTTGGTCATGCGCGGCATGGGGATGGCCTGGTAGCTTTCACGGCGGCCGCTGCCGGTGTTGGGCATGTTCATCAGCCGCGAGCTGAGCTTGTCGGATAGGTAGGTGCGCAGAATGCCGTTTTCGATGAGCACGGTTTCCTGCGTGGGGTTGCCCTCGTCGTCGACGTTCAGCGAGCCGCGCCGGCCGGGCATTGTCCCGTTGTCAACTACCGTCACTTTCGACGACGCGACCTGTTGGCCGATGAGGCCGGCGAAGGCGGAAGTCTTCTTGCGATTGAAGTCGGCTTCGAGGCCGTGGCCTACAGCTTCGTGCAGCAGCACGCCGGGCCAGCCCGGGCCGAGGACGACTTCCATTTCGCCCGCGGGCGCGGGCACGGCTCCGAGTTGCAGCAGTGCGGTGCGTGCGGCTTCGCTGGCGAAGTGCTCGGGGGATTTTGCGCCTTCAAAAAAGTCGAGGGCCACACGTCCGCCGCCGCCCGAAGTTCCACGGGCGGTATTGGTTTCGTCCTTCGCGATGACCAGCACGTTGAAGCGCGCGAGCGGCTGCGTGTCCGATGCAAAAGTGCCGTCGGAGGCGGCGATAAGGATGCGGCGGAGTTCGTCATTCAGCGAGACGCGGACCTGCGTGATGCGCGGATCGAAGTTGCGGGCGCAGACGTTGGCGCGCTCGATGAGCTTGAGTTTCGCGGCGATGGTCGCGTCGTTGCTGCTGCCCGCAACAGGATAAAGCTGCGGAGTGCGCGTCTCGTTGAAGCCCTGCAGGCGCTCGGTTTGCGGGCCGTTCGCAATCAGCGCAGCGGTGCGCGCGGCCTTCAGCAGGCGCTCGGCGGAGAGGTCGTCGGTGTAGGCAAATCCGGTGCGCTCGCCGGAGAGAACGCGAATGCCGCAGCCTACGCTGATGCCCTGCGACGCGGTCTTGACGATGCCTTCATCCATTCCCAGAGACGTCGAAGTAACAGCCTCGAAGTAGAGGTCGGCGAACTCTCCACCGGCGCTCAGCGCCTCGCCAAGACAGTGTTCGAGAAGGCGCTCGGTGAGTCCGAGTTTGTCGAAGAAATAGCGCTTGTGGTCGGTTTCAGCAAAAAGAGTGTTCGGCAATGCCGCCATCACTCTATTCTAGACGCCTCGGAGAGAACGGACATGGACTTGTTCACATCCATAGCGTTTGTCGATGGGACGATCAAGATGGGGAGGGCGTGTCGATCTGGTCAAACAGTTCCTCAAGGTCGACGTATATCGGGGTATTGCGGACTTCGAGGCGGCGGGCCGCGACCCAACGGTTTTCCAGGCACATTCTTCCGCTGCGCGTCTTCGGATCGATGATCCAGACGACTTCCACGCCCATCTGTAGATAGTCGCGGCATCGCTCCTCCAGGTCGGAGTAGTTGTCGTCCGGAGAGAGTACCTCAATGATGAGGAGAGGTGGCTCGATGAGGACATCGGGTTGCGGACCGGGGCGCAGGACGACGAGGTCAGGGACACGGACGCGTGTTGGTGAGACGCTGACCCGCTGCTCGGTGCTGCCGATGACGTTCCACTGGGACTCATGTCTGCCAAACCAGAGAGCCAACAGCCACTGAATTCTTGCGTGCTGCCACTTGCCCACGTTGCGCTCCAGTATCTCTCCGTCGACGTATTCGCGGTCGGGGCGGAAGGCGGTTTGCAGGTACTCGGACACCGGGATTTGTGTCGCGCTGGTCATGTGCTCACAGTGTACTCTGTGTGGAGTTTTTGGGGACGCTCCAAGGCTAGCGACCGCCGGACGGGTCAGCGCTTGCCGCGGCGTCCATGTCGAGGAAGACTTTGGGGAAGTCCGGCGCGTAGCATTTGCCGTTTGCGGAGTAAGTGGCCGCGCAACTTTTCGTAATATCGGGGCGGCGCGGGGATTGCGAATACTGCCACGCTACAAGGTCCGGCAGGCCGGTGGCCGAGAGCGGCTTCGGCGTCAGCGTGCAGCCGGGGGCTGGCGGGCATTCGTCCTGCGCGTCGAAGATGGCGACGGTGTGCAGATGGCCTTTGCCGACGCGGTCGCGGATGTCCTGGACGGTGTTGATGAAGACGCCGGGGTCGTCCTGAACGCTGGTGCCGCTGGCGTAGACGCCGGGGCGGAAACCGGAGGCGGCGACGGCCTCAGTCCAGGCCAACAAATAAGCCGCCTGGGGCCCGGTGAGGCGGCCGCCTTCTTCCTGGTCGAGGAAGAGTATCGTATGTGCCGGAAAGCCTTCGCTCTTGGCGGAAGCAGTGGCGGCGGCGGCGTCTTTGCGGCCGAGGTCTTCGGGTTTGGTGCCGGCTTTCCGCGCCTTTGCGATCTGCGCTTCCAGCCTGCCGTTGGCGAGGACCAGGAAGCCCCAGCCCTGCTGTTTCAGGATTTCGCGCTTGCCCTTCCACTGGTTGACCATCGCTCCCGGCGGCACGGTGAGCCAGTAGCCGGTGAAGGTGAAAGTCTTGTGCATGGCGGCCATGGTGTCGTCGCCGGGATACGTATTGCTATCGAATCCGACGAACTGATTGCCAGCGGGGGGCGCGGCATTTGGAGAGGTGACGGCGGCGGACGTAGCGGTAATGGTCGCCGGTTTTGAGCTCTGCGTTTGAGCGCAGCCGCAGGAAATAAATGCTGCAAAGACGGCCGGTAGAGCGCTCCACCCAAGCATCGGAAAACCTCCTGTTCAGATTACATCCGCGAGCGGCTACAATCTTGGCGACGGAGCTTCGCTGTATAACTTCTTCCCGAGGGAATTTTATGTCTACCCAGACCGGCATGACGCACGACCCGCGCTATCCGATTGGCAAATTTGCCGCCCCCGAAGTCATCACGCCGGAAGACCGCCGCTACGCGATGATGAGCCTCGCGGAAATGCCGGAGCTGTTGCGTGATGCTGTGCGTGGGCTCAAACGGGAGCAAATTGATACGCCCTATCGCGAAGGTGGGTGGACGGTGCGGCAGGTGGTGCATCATCTGGCCGATTCGCACATGACGGCGTTCCACCGCGTGCAGCGCGCGCTGACCGAAGACTGGCCCGAGGTGCATGGCTATAAGGAGTCCGCGTTCGCCACGCTGCCCGACATCGCGGCGCCGGTAGAGTGGTCGCTGGAGCTGGTGGAGGGCGTACACGCGCGCTGGGTGATGCTGCTACAGTCTCTGACGGAAGATCAATGGCAGCGCGGGTTCAACCATACCGAGCGCGGCAAGATGAACCTTGAGGTTGCGACGCTGCTGTATGCGTGGCACTCGCGGCACCATGTGGCGCATATCGCGCATTTGCGCAAGGCGAAAGGTTGGTAGAGCCACAAACCCGCCGGCAGTGATAGCGTATCGGGATGCCCCCGCCCCGAGTTTCTTCCGCGGCTGTAGCGCAAACGCCCGCGCATGTCGCCGCGGCGATCGAAGACTTTCTGTCCGCGCACGCCGAGGCTGCGGTGCTTGAAGACGGCAAGGTCGTCTTCGATATGCGGCAGGCGAAGTACACGCTTTCGACCGAGCACAACCGCTGCACGCTGCATCTCTGGAGTGAGGAGCGAAACACCGTGCGCCGCGTGCTGTCGGCGACTCCGCGGGGTGGGAGCCTGCGGCTGGCGACGCAGCGGTTTGGGCAGACGCAGTCGAAGCTGCTGGAACTGGTTGCGTCTCGCGAGCGCCGCACGCCGACGACCCGCGAGACCGCCCGCACGCGCTACCTGCACACGCTCGAACGTGTGCTGCTGCGCGGTTTTCCGGAGTTCAAGAGCGACGGCTTTCGCACGGCGATGGACCTCGAACGCAGCTTTGGGCCAGCGTACGCGCGCGGCTCGCTGCTGCGTGGACAACAGGCTTGGGCGGTCGTCGCGGTCAACGAAGAAGAGAGTGCGGCGACCGTCGACGGCATACTGACGCTGGGGATTTTGTGGCTGCACCACTGCCGCGAGAACGCCGGCGGGCGCAGGCTGTACCAGGGGCTGAAGCTGATCGTGCCGCGTGGGACGGCGATGACGACGCTCTCGCGAATGGCGTGGCTGAATGAGAACGCCGCGCAGTGGGAGTTGTACGAACTCGATCAGAAGAGCGAGGAACTCGCATCGCGCGATGCCGCCGACCATGGCAACCTGCGGACGCGGCTGATTCATCATCCGGATGAAGATGCGGCGCGGGAGCGGTTTGCCGCGGCGGTTTCGCGGGTGATGGAATTGGTCCCCGCGCATGAACGAGCGCGCGTCGAGCAGCGATTGCGCAGCACGGCTGAACTGGCGTTTCTGCTGCATGGGTTGGAGTTCGCGCGGGTGCGGATTTCGTTTACCGGCAACAGCTTTGCGCCGGTGCTGGAGCTTACAGTCGGCGTCGGCGCGAGCGAGACTCTGCTGACAGCGGAGAACAAGGCAGAGCTTGCCGAGGCTGTCGCGGAACTGTTTCGCCGCCGCCGCGCGGACTCACAGGACAAGGCGAAAGACCCGCTCTTTCGTGCGTCGCCGGAACGGTGGCTGGAGTCGGTATTGCGTTGCGATCTCGCGCCGCTGACGCGGCATCTGGCGGCGCAGATTCGTCCCCCGGACTTCTCGCGCAGGCGTGAAGCATTCGCAAACGACCCCAACCCGGACACGATCGGCAACCGCGCAGATCCACCTGCTGAAGCGCGCGAGGGGGATGCCGCGGATGAGTCGCGCGTGATTCCGCGCTTCGATCCGCACCATGTGTATACGCAGGTGCCCGCGATCGCGGGCGCCAAGGACCGCGGGATGCTCGACCTGCTCGGCGTAACTGCCGATGGGCGGTTGGCGGTGATCGAGTTGAAGGCGGACGACGATCTGCATCTGGCGGTGCAGGGGCTGGATTACTGGATTCGTGTGCGACATCACCACCTGCAACACGCCGACGCGATGAGCGGGCTGGGCGAGTTCCAGAGGCACGGATATTTCCGCGGCGTCGAGCTTTCGCCCTTGCCGCCACGGCTTTACCTGGTCGCGCCGGCGCTGCATATCCATCCGGCGACGGAGGTTATCCTGCGCTATTTTTCGCCGCGCGTGGAGTGGAATCTGCTGGCGCTGGACGAGCGGTGGCGATCGAAGATTCGGGTAATCTGGCGGAAGCAACGCGGACGGAGTTGAGGGTGCGTACCTTGCGTATAGGATTGAGACATTGATTCAAAAGCCGAAATTCGCGACCGAAGCCGAAGAGGCCGATTGGTATCCTGCCCACCCAGAGTACTTCGAGGAGCTCTTTGCACATGCTAAGGCCGAAGGCCGATTGGTACGGGGACCGATCGTAAAGCGGTCAGATATGACGGTGCCTATTACTCTTCGTCTGAGCCATGGAGACCTTGCGAAGGCGCGTGAGCAGGCAGAGAAGCGAGGAATTAGCCGGCAGACGTACTTGACGATGCTACTGCATGAGGCGCTGGCACAGGCGAAGTAGGTCTGGCTGTGTCCCTTCGCCTACATTCGCGTGGCACTCACTTCTTCTTTGCTCCGCTGATCGCTTCACGCATGGCATTCATGCTGATATCGACGTTGAACCAAATCTGTTGTTCCTTGCCGTCCTTGTCTTTCACTTTGAGCATGTCGAAAGAATGACCGTCTACGGCAACAAGCGACTGAGACATTGGCAAGCCGACGCCCAGGACGATGTTCAGATAGAAATATTCCTCGCCTTCATCAACTACAACGAAAGCAGTCTTGCTGGATTTTCCGTCGCCAGATGTAAGGATCGAGTTGAGATACGATTCGACGATTTTGTGCTGAAAAGCCGCGTCTTCCTGCTTGCCGAGTTTCTGAAACACGATCAAGGCCAGCAGGTGTCCTTCGGGTTCTGCCATGTCATGGTCGATGATTTCGTTGGCGCTCTTCAACGCCCCTTGTAGGTCGTCTTTGTCCATTTCCTGATAGAACTTCGCGCGGACCGGATGCCAATCGAAGTACGGGGCTCCGCCTTGAACGGCTGCAAGACGGTACTCTTTCCAATCGAAATTCAGGTCGCCCGCCTGAATCTTTTTCGTGTCGGTATCGTAGGTATTCTTAGCGTCTTTGTTCGCTTGCGCGAAACACAGCGACGAGAAACCGAGCGACAGCGCAAGAGCAGAAATGAGTTTCAAAAGCCTTCTCCGATGAAGATGGGATTGTTGCAAACGAATTTCTCAGGGGTCAAGGTCGAGACGCTCAGCCCCAGGCAGCGGGTGCCGCTTCCAGTTCCGCATCGTGCTCCAGCGGCGCATCTTCCTGCGGAGCGTTGGCGCGGGCGGTAAAGAAGGCTTCGACCTTATCCATCACCTGCGCGCCGCGTTTGGCTTCGAAGATTTCGCGGCGGAGCACGCCGCCGCCGGGGACGCCGTGGGTGAACCAGCTGGCGAACTGCTTCATGCGTCCGATGGCGTCGCGCTGAGCGCTTTCGTGGTTGCGCTTGAGGCGCTTGGACAGGTCGTCGTCGGCCGGGCCGAGGACCTCCGGATGCTCGGCGACTTCGTGCATCAGGCGTTCGAAGTAGTCGCGGATCATGCGATAGCGGTCCATCTCGGTGGGGCGGTCGTAGCGGCCGATGCCGGTGGTTTGCTTGGTCGCCGTGTACTGGGCAATTTGCCGAAAAATCCACGGATTTGCGGGTGCCGCGCGGCCGATCATGACGGCGTCGCAGCCCGTAGCGTCGACCATCGCGGCGGCGTCTTCGGGGGAGCGGATGTCGCCATTGCCAATGACCGGAATTGTCACGGCATCTTTCACCGCCGCAATGTACTCCCAGCGCGCGTTGCCGGAGTAGCCGTCCTCGCGCGTGCGGGCGTGCAGAGCGACGGCGTTGAGGCCGCAGTCTTCGGCGATGCGCGCGAGATCGACGCAGACGATGTTCTTGTCGTTCCAGCCCATGCGGAACTTTACGGTGAAGGGAATGGCGATCGCTCCACGCACGCGCTCGAAGATTTTCTGGATGAGCGGAAGGTCGCGCAGCAGGCCGCTGCCGCCGTTGCAGTTGACGACGCGCTTGGCCGGACAGCCGAGGTTGAGGTCGACGAGGTCGAAGCCCCAGTCCTGGCAGATGAGCGCGCTCTCGGCGAGGGTTTCCGGGTTCGAGCCGAAGATTTGCGCCGAGATCGGGTGCTCGTCCTCGTAGTACGTGAGGTAGCGCTTGCGCTTGGTTTCCCTCATGCGGGAGAGGCCGTCGGCGGAGGTGAACTCCGTCATAATGAGGCCGCAGCCGGAGACTTCGTTGGAGGTCTCGGCGTCGACATCGGTGTCCGCGGTTTCGGCGGAGAACATGCTGGCGTTCTTGATGAAGCGGCGGAAGACCGTGTCCGTAACCCCGGCCATCGGCGCGAGCACGGTAGCGGGCGCGATGCGAATGCGGCCGATGTGCATCTCGGCGGGGACGCGGGCCTGCTCGGGCATCTCACGCTCGATCGTGTTGTTCCATTCCTTCTTCATGTAGACGTCCATCCGCTACTTCTTTTTCTTCGGCGCAGCCTTCGGCAGCGTTTCGACATAAGCCAAAGAGGCGCGCAGGAGCTTGAGCGTTGCGGCCGCCAGCGGGTCTTCGACGATCACCCATTCGCGCATGGTGCGCTTGCCCATCACCAGTGGCCGGGCAGTCCCAGTTTCAACCAGCGTGGCGATGTCGTGGGCTGGAAGCTTCAGGATCAGCCCGTTGTTGTTCTTGCTGGGAAACGCAATGACCTTATCGCCGATGACGAGTGAAGCGTTGCCGAACTTCCAGCTAAGTTCAGCGCCCGGAACTTTCTTGACTAGTATCGAGGCGAGTTCGCTGCGCGGACTGGAGCCGTTACCAGATGGTCTTGGCTTAGGCACGTATTTCCCAGTCAGCTTCGTGTTGCTCTAGAAATTCTCCAGCGAGCTTGGCGATTTTTGCTCGAAAACGTTCCGGCGCGAGCGACATCATCACCGAGGGCGGTTCCTCAAAGTTTATCGAAATCTGAAGCAGGCCCACCCGACCCAAGCCATCGGGGGCGAGAAGTTTGTCTCGAGATTCTCCATAAATCTGCGGCGGCCCCAATCTCTGGTTCCATAAAGCAGCAGGTTCTATCACGCCGATGTACTTGAACTGGGCAGGGATTGCGGACAACTCGGCGAGAAGTTGGTCGGTCACAGAGAACTCGCTTTCGACATCCAGCAAACCGTTGTCAAAGTAGCCTCGTTCATAGAGAAGGACGACGTGAACGTCTCCCACCCCCTCCCGATTGATCGCTAAGACATCAACATGATGGCCGTCCCAATCTGCGTCAATATAGATCTTCGGAATGGAAAGCCTCTGCTCGAGAAAGGAGAGTATCGCATTCTTTGCGCGTCCGGCTTTTTGCGCGTCACGAATTTTCATTTTGCCACCCCTCAATCTTTAGTTGTAAGCCAATGCGATCAGCCCAATCTGCATATCGTTCGGCTCTGGTAAACAATGCTTCGTAATCCGTATGGTCTAGCCTCTTGTCGTCGTATGCGACACGGTGCTTCCACGCGATAAGATAGCGTAGCTGCGTTAGGCCAGTCTGTTTGTCCAAAGCTTTGACGGACAACAGTCGTTCCAACTCGTCGGCAGCTTTTCTATGATCGTCCGCCGAAACTTTCGTGTCCCCCAGCCCAGTCCGGAGTGCATCTGTGTACGAAACTGCGGCGTGGATTGCGAGTAGCGCGGCGGAATTTCTGTAGGAACGATCCATACGCGTAAGCTTCATTCCCTCAAGGAAATCCGTAGCTCGCTGTACGTAATGCTGTACCCGCAACGATTGCATATGGATATTGTATGCATAACAAAAGGCCCCCGCAGTTCGCGGAGGCCTCTCGGTTGCTTGCGTGCCGCTTACTTCGCGGCTTCGGCCTTCTTGCCTTCGTCCGACTTCGCGAACTTGCGGCGGAAGCGCTCGATGCGGCCGGCGGTGTCGACCAGCTTCTGCTTGCCGGTAAAGAACGGGTGGCAGGCGGAGCAGATTTCGACGACGATGTCGCCCTTGTGGGTGGAGCGCGTCTGGAACGTGTTGCCGCAGGCGCACTTTACGTTGATGTCGCTGTAACTGGGGTGGATTCCCTCTTTTGGCACGGTAATTCTCCTTAGCTTTCCCGCCGCAGAACGGTCCGCTTGCCGGGCGTCGGGCTCAGGATGACTCACTGACAGACGTTGGCCGACATCGATGTTCCTGTCGCGCTGCGAGCTTGGGCCCCGTCTCCCGGGGCGTTAGGCGCTTTTGTTAGTTTATCACCGTCCGCCCGAATGGCTGGCCGCCGTGGATTTCATGGCGGCTGTCAACAGCTTCTCGCTTTCCACATACCACTGGTTTCGCGTGTCGGGACAGGGAGCCGGCCCCTCCAGTACGACTTTCATATACGGTGGCGGCATCGCTATCAGCGGTTTGTCGCATGAAGCAGCGCGCAGATAATCCAGCGCCGTGTGTCCTGCATTGTCCTCGGCGCGAGGGTTAGCTCCCGCCTTGAGCGCATCCTGCAATGTGACTGCGTTCATCGTTTGCGCGAGGAGCATTAGCGCAGTGACTCCGGCTGTGTTGTGGGCGTTGATGTCCGCTCCGTGCGCCAGCAACGTCTCGCTGAGTTCTCCTCTGTAAGCCGCAATCATCAGTGCTGTGTCGCCGGCGGCGGAGTGGCGATTCGGCTCCGCATGCGCTTCGAGCAGGAGCTTCATCTCCTCTTCCGGTTGATAGCTGAGGCTTGCGGCATACATCAGCGGCGTCCATCCGCTGGAGTCCGCCTCATCCACATTCGCTCCTTGCTTGAGCACTAATTTGAGGCGGTTCGACGTCTGCTCGCCCGTGCTGGGATTGAAGTGATACGTTGCCCGAATCAATGCCGTGACGCCGGGTTTAGGATGGGCAAGGTCTTGCTCCATATTGGTATAGGGCTCGGTCGTGGGATCGCCGTGCCGCCAGCGGTGGGTGTCTGCCGTCTTTTCAACGGCCCATATCAACTTCTCACCAACATCCTCAGAGGCAAACTGGGAGACGTCCACGGACTTCGTGACCCCGGCCTGCCGCACAGTGAGGTAGACGCCAAGAAAGCTTGGGTTCCGGTCCTCATTCTCATCATCTTCGGACTTTTTCTTTGGTAGATCGGGGATCCTCGGCTCATCCGGCTGGGGAACTCCACACGCCGACCAGAAGGCATCCGTCGCGAATTTCGCCAACAGGGCGTCGGCGTCTTGCCCTCCAATCCTCGCATCGCGGTTGCCCTTTGCCGCCACGCTGTCATAGCCGCGCCAGGCGATGCTTCCACTGCGTGACACTCGCACGCGAAATACGGGGCAGCCAGTGACGCAGGAAGCGTTCTGCAACTCCACGTAGTCCTCAGCATCAGTGTCATCCGGCGCGTGCTTCTGCTTATCGTCGGGACAGGAATCAGCCGGAGGATGCGGTTTGTCCGGCGTGACGTCGATTGTTTGCGAGCCGTCTCGACTGCGCACGTCGCCAGTCACGGTAACGTCGAAGCGAGTGACAATCACGTCTCCGCAACAGGGACTCCACGGGGGTGCGTCCATGTCGTCCTTGGTATCGTCATCATCCACCTTTAGGGCGAAAACGTATCGGGCTTCGAATTCATCCTGCGCTCCTACTGGCAGCGGCGCCTGGAATCGCCACGACTTCACCGCGTCGAGAACAATACCGCGCAGCATTGGGGGTCCCGAGACTAGCTGCGGCGTAACTACCTCGCCGTCGGAGTTGATGGCGAAGTCGATTACGACTTCGCCATGCACATGGGCCGCACGGGCGATGGGGGGATAGAAAATCTTTGGCCGCGACACGAGAACCGGCGCCTGGCCGGATTGGGCACGACAAGCGACATTGGGCAAAACGACCAGCAGGGCCAGCAAAATTGGCTTTCGTCGCAAAGGCATCGCGGCTTGAGTATAGCGGTTTCCTCTAAACGTCGGCGTTTGGCAAAACAAATGCGGAATTCCTACAGCACGATGTGGGCGGGCTGAAGGCTCGGTAAGAGTGCAGACCACCAAGACTGCGACACTGGAAAGCGAACCGCGAAAAAGTAACTACGGAGGTTCGGCTCATCTGAGCTATATAATGAGCTATACTGATCTAGAGGTGGTTGATGATCGCACCTGAATCGATTGCCGAAATTCTTGGACTCGGCGCCACAGTTCATACAGTCGGAGAGCTGGAGTCCGCCGTATCCGCCGGGCTCCCAAAGCATTCCTTGGAACGTCTTTCCGCCCGCCTCTACGCGGACCGAAAAATTGCGAGCGCGTACAAGTTCAAGGTCGTCCCGCAAGCGACGTGGAAACGTCGCTCGAAACGTCTTTCCGTCGACGAGAGCGAACGCACTGAGCGTCTCGCGCGCGTTCTCGCTCACGCAGAATACGTATGGGACGACCGCGAGCAGGCGCGCGAGTGGATGAGCAAACCGCATCGCGAGCTTCACAATCGTTCGCCGCTGGAAGTCGCGCGGACCGAACTTGGAGCTCGCCGGGTGGAAGAAGTTCTCGACAAACTCTTCTACGGCCTGCCTGTCTAACCGTGCTCGCATACCGCATCGCCGATGCCCGTCGCCCCATCTTCGATTCCACGGGGGCGATGCTCCATGGCGGGCGCTGGAACTCCATCGGCCGGCGGGTCATCTATGCAGCCGAAACTTACGCCGGCGCGATGCTCGAAGTCCTCGTCCATGCCAACCTCTCCGTTCCGCCGAAGAACCATCGTGTCGTACGTATCTCGATCCCGGGGCGAGTAAAGATAGAAACGGCGCCGCCCTCTGCTCTTTCGGGATGGGATGCCGAGGACCTCACGGCCACTCGAGCTTTTGGGGACAGATGGCTGGAAGAGATGCGAACGGCTGTTCTGCGCGTTCCAAGCGTGATTACCGAAGGGCGGGAGAGCAATATCCTCATCAATCCGATGCACCCGCAGTTCTCGCTCATTCAGGTATCCGAGCCGGAAAACATCCAATGGGACATCAGGCTTTTTGGTCGACTCTTGAAGAGTTAGCCCGCGCGGCCTACTCGGGCCGGCATTGCCAATGTTCCTCAATTTCAATGAGATTCACACAGGCGACGCTTCCTTGAAAGACTGCGATACTGGAAGCGATGCAACAGCCCTGTCCCATCTGCAACGACACCGGTATACGCCTGATTGAGCGCCCCGACGGCTCGCGGGCGGCGACCGATTGCACCTGCCGGATCGCGCGGCGGGCGGCGCGGCTGATCGAACAGGCGCGGATTCCGCAACGCTACGCGCATTGCACGCTGGAGGATTACGAAACGGCGTTCCATCACGCCGACCGCTCGTTAGGCAAGGCGCTGGTGCAGGCGCGGAACTTTGTGAAGGCGTATCCGCTGGAGACCGAGGGCAAAGGCCTGCTGCTGACCGGGTCGATCGGCGTCGGCAAAACGCATCTGGCGGTCGGCATGTTGCAGGCGCTGATCGCCGAGCGCGGCGCCCGCGGTCTCTTCGTCGATTACCGCGACCTGCTCAAGCAGGTGCAGAATTCGTACAACAAAAGCGTCTCCGCGACCGAGCTTGAGGTGCTGGCGCCGGTGTTCGACGCCGAGGTCCTGGTGCTCGATGAACTGGGCGCTTCGAAGCCGACGGACTGGGTCTGGGACACGGTCGCGCACATACTGAACACCCGCTACAACGACCGACGGACGACGATCATCACGACCAACTATCCGAACCTTGCGCCTGGAAACGGCGAGGCGACCGGGCCGCGGGCAGCGGTGCGCGAAGAAACACTCGGCGACCGCATCGGCGAGCGCATGAGGTCGCGGCTACAGGAGATGTGCGTCGCCGTCGAGGTGCATGGAGCGGATTTCCGGCAGGGTGTGGCGCGGGCGAGGTTTGGGTGAAGTGGGCCTGAAGTTACGGTCGAACGGAGACACGCTGTGAGCCTGAGCAAACACTTCCGCATTGACGCTGGCCGGATGAGCCGCCTCCTACGCACGTGTGGTATGACCTGCTGCCTCGCGGTCGGGCTTGGACTTTTGGGAGGACAGCGCCCGGCCTGCGCTCAGCCTACCGAGAACAGAAGATTGATTTATCAGGCGCCGCCAGCTCCAACAGTTCCGCCGACTCCTGCCGTGGCGCGGCTGATCGATGAATTGTCCGATGGTTCGGCCAGGAAACGAGAGGCGGCCGCGGACAGCCTGCTGCGGATGGGTGAGGGCATTGAGCCGCAGTTGCGCTGGGCTTTGGCTCGATTGAAGGAAGCGATTCCGTCGAGCGAATTACAGATGCGATCGATATTCCGGCCACAGTCCGGCGAGCAGGAGGGACGGGCGGTGGTGTTGCCGCGTTATGCGGAGCACGAGCTGCCGGTGCTGATCGACCACCTGGAGGATAGGCGTCGACTCAACCCCCCTCTCATCACTCTCCATTTCAAAGACGCTTTATTTACCGACGTGCTCAAGGAGTTCGGGCGGCAGTTGGACCAGGACGTTTCGATCGTGCTGGGTTGGGAGAAGGATTCTGATTGGGTGAACGGTCAGCGCATCACGATCAACCTGGAGCGTGGAACGTTCTGGGATGCCTTGGCGGCGATCCTTCACGAACTGCCGCAAACGCTTTCGAACCACGTTGCGGGCCAAGCGCTGATCTTCGGCGGTGTGCGGGTTGGGCTGACGCGGGCGCTTGCCGGGGAGAGCGCTTATGCCCCGGATTTGCCAGCATCGACGGTCAGTGGCCCGTTCAGGATCGCGCCCTTGTTCCTCCCCAAGTCGCCGAATACGTTGACGCTGGAGGCGGCGGCCACGCCTGCACTTACGGGCGCAAAAGAAATCGCGATGGTGGAATTGGACGCGGCTACCGACAACCATGGCCGCTCATTGCTGCCGGAAGGCAAGCGGATGTTCCTGTCTCCACTGGAAAGATATGGTTTTGGCTGGAAAAGTGAATCTATGCTTGAGCTTCTGTCCTGGCGGGTGCCTGTTGTTCTTTCGCCGCTCGGTGCCGACGAAAATGTGCGTAGTCTTCGCGGACGCTTTGGAGTCTCGCTGGCTCCTCCGTCAGAGCAGATGGCGCTGCCTGGATTGGGGACGCTGCTCAGGGAGCAGCCGACGGACGAGCGTGAGATCGACATCGATCCCGATTGCGGGGTGCTTGCCCCGCCAAGCGTCGATGACACGCCCTATCGTTCAAGGCGTGAGGTCTGTCAGGTTGGGGAGTGGAAAGAGTCGCACATCGCTGCCACGGACGGGAATCGCCGCGGGTACCACGTTTACGAGAGGACGTACGATCTGTGCAATCCGGAGGCTGTGCCGGTGCGGTTCGTGGTTTCGTTTCGGCTGTACCACGGCTGGTGGATCGACTCGGTGCCGCAGCCAGATGCGGTTGTGCCGGGCGCGTACGAGGGCGACATGCAGCGCGCCATCTTCGTGGTTCATGCCAGCCCTGGAGAGCAGGTTCACCTGCATGTGGGTGAGCGCGGGAGAGTTCTGGGCAACGGAGAGTATGAACGGTCGCCGGAATTTCCGGTGCTTCCGCCACAGAGCTTTCCCACGGGTCCGGGGCTGTCGATGAGTTTCGACGGAATCACTATTTCGGTGAAGGCGATGGAGCGAACACAGTCGGGGTATGTGGTGCGGGGCGAGATGTCAGGCCCGACGGGGGCTCCGGCTTTCCTGACTCCCTTGCACAGCCGGGCCGTGAATTGGCAGTGGACCCAGGACTTTCTGACGCTGCGCCTGCTTGACGCAGCGCGGTGGCACATGGAGAGTCACGTAGAGTACGGCGAGGTCCGGCATGAACGGGGCAGAGACATCGTGGAGTGGGCTCTGAGTACAAACGAGCCGGGGCGGGTACCTTCTACGCTGATTTGGTATACGCCGCAGAAGACGCGGTGGCTCACGGAGCCATTTGTGCTTCGAGATGTAACTCCTGCCGCAGTGCGATGAACAGAGTTGGCCGCGGTCTTGATATCATCCGCTTGTGAGCACAACGCCCTCCAATCCGCCGCCCTCCGGCATGTTTTCGGAACCCGTGAAGGGCAGTTTCCCAACCACCGCTGTCGCGATTGCGAGCGTGGCGATTGTGATTCTGGCAGGGTTTCTGGTTCTGATGTCGCATCGGCGTCCGGAAGCCGAGAGCATGGCGTACGGTCCCAACCTGGCGTTTTCGCACATCGAGATGAGTGAGTCGACCTCGCTCTCGGGTGGCAAATCAACGTATATCGACGGCCATGTCGCCAACAATGGCAAGCTGACCGTCACCGGCGTCACGCTGCATGTGGTCTTCAAGAACGATGAGGCCATGCCGCCGCAGATCGAAATTGCGCCGCTTAGCCTGATCCGCACGCACGAGCCGTATGTGGACACCGAGGCGGTCGGCGCCGCTCCGCTGGCGCCGGGAGCCGACCGCGAGTTTCGGCTGACCTTCGAGAACATCAACTCGAACTGGAACCAGCAGGAG
>DASRLB010000142.1:0-3073 GCA_035648695.1 Acidobacteriaceae bacterium
TCCGCCGACGGCTTCGACCAGCTCCGCGCCATGATGGACCCGCGCCGGAAATCCGCCGCCATCGCGCAAACCGCAGCGACGAGTCTCCGCAAACGCGCCGCCGCCCGCACCACCGCCGGCCGCTGGTCCCTCCTCTGCGACCCCGCCACCAATCCGGGTGACCCATCTTCGACGATGGCCTCATCATCGTCTAAGGTGGGCCGGCAAACCGAAGCGCAACAGGCCGCCATCGCCGCGGCGCGGCTCCGCGACACCGCACTCGACGCCCACGCCCGGATCCTCCTGTGCCGTTACGGAGTCCTGTTCCGCGACCTCCTCGCCCGCGAATCCAACGCCCCAAAATGGCGCGACCTCGCTCCCATCCTGCGCCGCCTCGAAGCCCGCGGAGAAGTCCGCGGCGGCCGCTTCGTCTCGGGCCCGTTCGGCGAGCAGTTCGCCCTGCCCGAAGTTATCGAATCCCTCCGCGCCGCCCGCCGCGAAGCCCCGACCCGCGTCGCCGAACCGCCTGTCACTGTCGCCGCCGCCGACCCTCTCAACCTGGCTGGAATCCTGGTCCCCGGCGACCGTATCCCAGCCATCCCCGGCCGCGAGCTCCAGTTCCAAAACGGCGCAGTCGTCGAAGAAGTTCCCACCACAAACGAAACGCTTATCACGCCGTCGAAACCCAAACGTACGCGCTCCATCGCCGACGTCCTGCGCAACGAAGCCGTCCCCACGCGGCCTGCGCCAGGCTCAACTTCCATGGAATTATTCTCGTGAGCGACTCAGCGCCCCAGCCCGCCCATCCGCCACCCGCCGCGCCCGAAGACAAAACTCCACGCCCGGGCGAGTTCTACTTCGAAGGCCCTTACATGGTCTTTACCGAGGCCTACCACCTGCGCCGCGGCTACTGCTGCAACTCAGACTGCCGTCACTGCCCTTACCGCCAAAGCGAATCGTTTTAGATTGTTGGACTTCCATGGGACGACCGCGGATCGCACCGCTCCCGGTGAGGCAATACCGCTCATTTTTTCTTTGAGGTTCGTAGCGCAAATTGGCTTTTTTGCGCCAATTGATGTCTTTATGTGCCACTTCGTGGCTTTTTGCCGGAAATAGTCGACTTAGACCATTTTACACTGGGGTATATCCCTAGATTCTTTGCAGGGGGTTGGTTTTGCCGGATCGTTAGAGGATGGCGCGAGCGTATAGCGATGATCTTCGGCGTAAGGTGTTGTCGGCGTATGGGGCGGGTAAGGGCACGATGCGGGAACTGGCCGGGCGGTTCGATGTGAGCTATGGCTGGGTGCGCAAGATTGCGGCGTCTCAACGGCAGAGCGGTACCTTTGAGCGAACCCCGCAGCGCCGCGCGCCAAGCCGTATCGATGGCGATCTGCTGCGCCGGCTGGTGGAGGCGCAACCCGACATCGTGCTGGTCGAACTACAGCAGAAGGCCGCCGAGCAGGGCGTGCGGGCCAGTACCGTTCATCTTTGGCGCATCCTCGGCAAGCTCGGGCTGCGGCTCAAAAAAAGTCGCTCCACGCCACCGAGCGCGATAGCGAAGAGAACCTCCGGAGGCGTGAAGCTCACCTCCAGACCCTCGCTTCGGTCGCGCCCGAAGACTTGATCTATGTGGATGAAAGCGGTGTTTCGACCCAGATGGCGCGGCTCTACGGTCGTGCCCCGAAAGGCCAGCGCATTCGCGACCGGGTTCCCGGCGGGCACGGGAAGATGCTCACGATCCTCGGTGCCATGGACCACACCGGCATGCTCGCCACGATGACCATCGAGGCCGCCACCGACGGCGACGTCTTCCTGGCCTTCCTCGACCAGGTCCTGTGTCCGAAGCTGCGCACCGGCCACGTCGTCGTGATGGACAACCTGAGTGCGCACAAGGTCGACGGCGTACGCGAACCAATCGAGGCGTGCGGGGCATCCCTGCTCTACCTGCCGCCCTACTCGCCGGACCTCAATCCCATCGAAAAAGCCTGGTCCAAACTCAAAGCTCGCCTGCGTGCGCTCGCCGCACGAGCCATGCCGCAACTGGAACACGCCACCGCCCAAGCTCTCCAGACCATCACGGCACAGGACGCAAAAGCTTGGCTCAGACTCCGTTTCGGAGACTACACCTAGATGTAAAATGGTCTAGTGGCTTTTAGCGACCATTTTGCGTGAAAATGCGAGTTTCGAGCGATTCACACAAATGACAGCCCTCCCGCTATAAACCCGCGGAGGTGCGTTCAAGTGTCCTGAGTCAGTAGCACTAATCAACGTGCATCTGGTCCGGGCTGATCCCTGTTCCAAGGCTCTGCGCCGGCTTTGCCGCGGCCACCGAGCGCATCCTCATTTGTTGCGCGTTCTTCAACATCAGAATGACACGGGGATCCTTCACATACATATGCAGAGCGCTATCTCGCGACATCTCGTATTTGGTGTCGTATCCGGCTTCGGTAGCTTTGGCGAGCCACAAGAGCGTGGCCGCATCGTTTTTGTTCCGCGCGTATAGCTTCGCCATCTCGAAACATAATTGCGGATAATTCTGCGTGCCGACGATCTGCGCCGTGACGCCGCCGCTGTCCTGCCGGTCAAACGCATGTGGGTCGAGCAGCAAGGCCTGGGCGAATTGTTGGCGCGCGCTCTCCATGTCCTTGTTTTCGAAGTACGCCATGCCCAGGTTGGTGTGGTATGTCGCGGAAGTCTTGTCGATCTTCGCCGCGCGGCGATAGTCGCTGATGGCGCTCCTGTAGCGCTGGTCGAGATACTCCGTCACCCCGAGATTGTTCCATCCGGAAGCGTCTTTCTTATGCGCCCGCACCGACTGTTGAAACAGCTCGTGCGCCAGCGCATTTTGCCGCAGCTCCAGCCGCACGATCCCCATCTTGTTCAGCAGTTCGCTGACCGGGCCGCCGCGAGCGATGGCGTAGCCGTAATAGTCCAGCGAATCCTCGGGAAACCGCCGCGCGCGCAGCACATCGCCCGCCAGTTCCAGCTTGGCCGCGGTGGCCGTTTTGGGGTCGGGCAGGTGGGGGGCGATCATGGCCCACTGCGGGTCCTGGTGGAAAGCGGCCCGCTCCTTTGCGGACACCGCCTCCGCCTG
>DASRLB010000143.1:0-8658 GCA_035648695.1 Acidobacteriaceae bacterium
ACCGAAGTTTCAGGCGCCGGGGGAAGAGCGGTTTATACGGCCCGATGTTCATGCCGGGGACCGGCCTTCGGGGGCGAGTTTTTCGTCGCGGTCGCCAGCTCTGGGGTGCTCGGGCGCGGCGGGAACGGCGCATCCGATTGCGACGCAGGTGGCGATCGACATGCTGAAGCGCGGCGGGTCGGCGGTGGATGCGGCGGTGGCCGCAAATGCCGTGCTGGGACTGATGGAGCCGGTGAGTTCGGGGCTGGGCGGCGACTGCTTCGCGATGATCTGGGACCCCAAGCTGGGCAAGGTTGTGAGCATGGCGAGCTCGGGGAATTCGCCGAAATCGCTGACGCTGGAGATGGTGCGGCAGCGGGCGGTGAATGGGGTGATTCCGAAGTTTGGGGCGATTTCGGTTTCGACGCCGGGAGCGCTGGCTGGATGGTGGGCGCTGCATCAGCGGTACGGAAAGCTGAAGTGGCCGGAGGTGTTGGAGCCGGCGATCCATTACTGCGAGGTGGGGTCGCCTACGCCGCAGATTATCGGGTGGTACATCAAGCGGAACCTGGCGGCGTTTACGCAGGCGGGGTCGGGCGTGGAAGAGACGAAGAATGCGATGGACACGTATGCTCCGGGCGGGAAGGCGCCGAATGAGTATGACGTGCGGCGGAATCCGGATTTGGGGCGGACGTATCGCATGATTGCCGAGGGTGGGCGCGAGGCGTTTTACGATGGGCCGATCGCGAAGACGATCGATGCGTACTTCAAGCGGATTGGTGGGTGGTTGTCGGCGGAGGATATGCGGGCGCATCGGGCGGAGTGGATCGATCCGCTGGTGACGCAGTATCGCGGCGTGGATGTGTATGGCATGGCCGCGAATACGCAGGGGCTGGCGACGCTGCAGATGCTGAATATTATTGAGAATTTCGATGTGAAGGGGATGGGATTTCAGTCGCCGCAGTCGATCCATGTGCAGGCTGAGGCGAAGCGGCTGGCGTATGAGGACCGGGCGAGGTATTACGCCGATCCGCATTTTGCGAAGATTCCGATTGAGTGGCTGAACTCGAAGGAGTATGCGAAGGAGCGGGCGAAGCTGATTCGGATGGACTCGATACTGGACCCGGTGTATCCGGGGCAGGCGCCGAGTCATGGGGACACGACCTACTTCACGACGTCAGATAAGGACGGGATGATGGTGTCGATGATCCAGTCGAATTTCAGGGGGATGGGGTCGGGGCTGGTGGCGGATGGGCTGGGGTTCATGTTTCAAGATCGCGGCGAACTCTTTTCGCTCAAAGACGGGCACCCGAATATTTATGCGCCGGGTAAGAGGCCGTTTCAGACGATTATTCCGGGATTTGCTTGTAAGGACGGCGTGCCGTGGATGTCGTTTGGGGTGATGGGCGGCGATATGCAGCCGCAGGGGCAGACGCAGATCATTTTGAACCGCGTGGAGTATGGGCTGGATGTGCAGGCGGCCGGGGACAGTCCGCGGTGGCACCATGAGGGGTCGTCGCAGAGCATGGGGGAGGATGCGCCGGGGTATGGGCCGAAGGGTGTCCTGCGGCTGGAGGCGGGGATTCCGGTGGAGACGCGGAAGGCGCTGATCGCGATGGGATGGCCGATGGGGGTGAGCGATGGCGGGTTCGGGCGGTATGAGTGTATCGAGAATAGGAAGCAGGGGGCGGACAGAGTGTATGCGTCGGCGAGCGAGATGCGGGCGGATGGGGTTGCGCTGGCCTATTAGGGAGGTCCGGCGGAGTTCAGGGCGCATTCAGGCGGCAGGAAGAAAACGCAAAGACGCGAAGGACGCTAAAGTAACGCAAAGTAAAAAGTCGCACACGGGCCGGTCGTTCTGCACCGAGCACCGCGGAAACGCTCGGACCGTGCGCGAAAAGCTCGTTCTCCTACCCGAGGAAAGTAAGTGGCGGAGGGGACGAGAAATTCCCAATCTTCGGGAAAGTCGTTGGCAGGCTGTCGGCGTTGGGCCTATCGTCTGCGCGAATCCGTCGAGTCCCGCCGAATTGCCGGCCGGGAACTCTACCTGGGACAAGCGGAGAATCGAGGGGAAATTTGCGGGGTGGAAAAGATTATTTTTCGGTGTCGACGGGGAGGCTGTCGAGCAGGGCGCGGGTGTCCGCCATGGGCTTGCGACTGACGGTCAAAAGGCCGGGCTTCCGGACCGAGTTCCAGAGTTGCATGGCCTTCTCCGCGGACTGCCGGGCCAGGGTTTTTGAGCCGGCCTTCGCTTGCGTCAGTGCAAGGGTAGACCAGGCCCGGGCAGTCGAAGCGACATGGAGTTCGGATAGCGACGGTGCGACGGTCATTTTTTCGACGCTATCCAGAGCTTTCTGCGCCAGACGAGTTGCGGCCTGAGGGTCGCCGGTCGATGCCGTCAGGAGAGCGAGGTCTTGTTCGATGGAGACGTATTCCGGCAAGGCGGAGCTTTGGGGTGACTCCGCGAAGGGATCCAGCAAAGCCAGCGCTTTGCGATAGGTTTCGACGGCTTCGGCTGTGTGGGAAGCTTCGTCCAGTCTGATCGCCTCAAACTCCATGACCAGGGCGAGGTTGGTCGCCAGGGAGGTGGATTTCGGATTTGCCGCGGCAAGGGGCTCGATCAGGCTCCTCGCCTCGTGCAGGGCGGCGACGGAGGCGGACGCTTCTCCGGGGGCGGGGTCGACCATGCCAAGACGGCCGAGGCTCATGGCGAGATCGAGGCGGGCGGTGGCGTTTTTGGTGTCCGCGGCAAGTTCGTCGCGGGCCACGGCAACCGACTTGGCCGCGTAGATGCGGGCTTGCTCGGGACGGTCGAGATTCGGCGTCCAGGGAATGTCGAGCAGCGCGGCATAGTTTCCGTAGGTGATGATGAGGCTGCGGCGCACATCCTGATTGTTGGGGTCGTCCTTGTAGAGCTGCTCTCGCAGGTCGATGGACTGCCCGTAGTACTCGGCCGCCTTTTCGAGGTCGCCGAGGTTCCGGTATGAGCCGGCGGCGGCCGCGGTTATGGCGCCCAGGCTCTGCGTGAGGGTCTTGTCTCCCGGATGACGCGCCAGGAGGACGCGGCCGACCGCGGCGCCGCGGGTTGCGTGTTGGAGCGCCAGCTCCGGATTGATGGAGTTAAGTTCGTAAACCAGGGCGTTCTCGATGGCCTCTTCCTGCGCCTGGACCGTGATGGCAGAGCCGGGCGTAAGGGAGACGCGGTGCGCGACGGGAATCAGGTCGATATAAATCCGGACCGCCTGGTTGGCGCGGTCGGACCGGTACATGAGATCGGCGAGGCCGGACCGGACCTCGATCCAGCGCAACATCAGGTTGGGATCGTTGGGTTTGAGGCGGTAGGCGGGCAGAAGGATTTCCTGGGCCTTGAGCAGACTTTTTTCGGCGCTGGCGGCGTCCTGGAGGCTGGCGCCGTGAGGGTCTCCCTGAATGAGCGCGACCTTGTAGTAGGCGGCGGTGAGGGCCTCGCGGAGGTCCTGGTTGGCGCCGACGTTCTTCTCCATCGACTGGAGGTATTGCAGGGTTGTTTCGACAATCTTGCGGCGGGCGGGGAGGGAGCCGGGCAACGGAGCGATGGCTTCGTGGACATCGAAGAGCGTCCTGTCGGCGAGTTGGAAGATGTCGTCGAGGCGCTGATCGGCGATCGCCTTTTGGGCGTTGGCCTCGTCGCGCTCGGTGAGGGCGAGGGCGCGTTGCTGGTCGGCGAGAGAACGCTGCGTGGCTTCGGAGGCGCGGGCGGCTTCGGCTTCGGCGCGCTCGCGAACGGCGATCTGGCGCTGGAAGTCGGCGACGGTGCGCGCGGCTTCGGCGCGGCGGGTCTGGGCGAGGGAGAAGACCAGGCCTGCGATAAGCGCAAGCGCAACCAGCGTGGCCATTGCGACCTCAAAAAGGTTGCGGGCCACGAACTTGCGGGCGAGGTAGCCGAGGGTGTTTTCGCGGGCGATGACGGGGCGGTTTTCGAGGGAGCGGCGGATGTCGTCGGCGAACTGCGCGGCGGATTGATAGCGCTGCTCGGGCTCTTTGCAGAGCGCCATGAGGACGACGTGGTCGAGGTCGGACGGAAGGTCGAGTTTGGCGAGCTGCTCGCGGCTGACCTCGACGTCGCAGACAGCGCGCTCGATGCGGGTGGGGGTGTCGAAATCGACGGGCTGGACGCGCTGTCCGGAGAGCAGCTCGTAGAGCACGGCGCCGAGGGAGTAGATGTCGGTGGAGGTGGTGACGGCGAGGCCACGGACCTGCTCGGGGCTGGCGTAGCCGGGGGTGAAGGCGCGGCTTGCGCGGGGGGATGGATTGTCCCCGTCCTGGTCCTCTTCCGGGTCTCGGCCGACCAGCTTGGCGACGCCGAAGTCGAGCAGCTTGGGGGTGGCATCGGGGGTGACAAAGATGTTGGCGGGCTTCAAATCGCCGTGGACGACGAGGTTGCGGTGGGCGTAGGCGACGGCTTCGAGGATGTGCAGGAAGAGGTAGCAGCGGGCCTTGACGCTGAGGGCATTCTCGCGGCAGAAGACGTCGACGGGGCGGCCTTCTACATACTCCATGGCGAAGAAGGGGACGCCGTCGGCGGTGGTCCCGCCGTCGAACAAGCGGGCAATATAAGGGTGATCCAGATTTGCGAGGATCTGGCGCTCGTCGCGGAAGCGGCGCAGGACTTCCTCGGTGTTCATGCCGCGCTTGACGACTTTGAGGGCGACCTCCTTGACGTATTCCTCGTCGTCGCGGAGGGCGAGATAGACGGAGCCCATGCCGCCGCGGCCTATCTCGCGGACGACGCGATAGGCGCCGAGGCGCTCGCCGATGAGGATGGGGGTGTCGAGGATGGTGGCGGCGACTCCCTGGATTGCGGAGTCGATGGTGACGGAGCTGTCGTTGTCGGCGGCGAGGAGGGAGTGGACCTCGTCGAAAAGCTCGGTGTCGCCTGCGCAAAGGACTCCCACGGCGTAGTCCCGCTCCTCGGCCGGGAGGTCTGCCGCGGCCAGGAAGATGCTTTGAATGCGCTGCCAATCGCTCATAGAGGGTTGGGCCGTCCGTACACTTTCCGCGACTTTCGCTTATTGTGCTGGATCGCCGGTACAGAGAACAGCGAAAACTGGAAGCAAATTTTGGAAACTATTTTCTCGGCGCGGCGCGGTTGTCGAGCTCGCGGCGGAGCCAGGCTTGCGCGACCCTCAATTCGGAACGGACCTTGGGCAGGGCGAGGCCGAGGACGTTGGCGGACTCCTCCGCGGTCATTCCGCCGAAGAAGCGCATTTCGATGAGCTGGGCCTTGAGCGGGTCGTGGGCCTCGAGGGCCTGGAGGGCGTCGTCGACGCGGACGACCATGGAATCTCCCTGGATGGGCGCGTCCATGAACTCGTCGAGGGAGAAGACGACCTGTCCGGCGCCGCGCTTGGCGGCGTTGCGGGTGCGGGCGTGGTCGGTAAGAATCTGGCGCATGACGTGGGCCGCGACGCCGAGAAAATGGGAACGGCCCTGGAAGTCGGGCTGGCTGGGATCGACAAGGCGGAAGTAGGCTTCGTGGACGAGGGCGGTGGGCTGGAGGGTGTGTCCGACACGCTCCTGGCGGAGGTAGTATCCGGCGAGTTTGCGCAGTTCGGCGTAGACCTGCGGCAGGAGGCGGTCGAGGGCGGTCTTGTCGCCCCTTGCCAGGTCCTGTAAAACGACGGAAATTGGCTGCGAAACCTGCATGGCGGATTCGAGGACAGTCGTCATTCGGATGCTAACCGATACGTTGCGATAAAGATAACAGAGAAGCGCGCGCGTTCAGGGACGCGGCAGCAGCTTCAGGGCGTTCTCGCGATAGACCTTGCGCAATATATCGTCGGGCAGGAAAATTCCGTAGATGTTCCAGCGCCCCTGGCGGGAGGCGTGGGAGGGATAGTCGAAGTATTCGTCCGCGGTTTCGAGGAAGCGGAAATAGAGGCGGTACATTTCTACTTCGGGGAGGAGGTCGGTGCCGAAAATAATGCGGTCGGCGTACTTCAGAAAAAAGGCGCGGGCGGCGTAGGGCTGGCGGCCTAACTCTGGGGTCCGGGCGCTGATGTCGACCTGGAGGTTGGGGAGCGCGTCGAGTTGCTGGGCGAGGAAGGCGAGGTCTTCGCTGCTTTCCGCGCAGTGGGCGCCGACGAAGGTGGTCTGCGGATGACGGGCGATGACCCGGTTGCGCTGCTCGATCAGTTCGCGCTTGGTGACGGGGACATCGTGGAATCCCCAGTCGGGATGGGCGGCGAGTTCTTCGTAGCGCTCGTTGCTGGCGTCGATGGGGGAGAAGAATGCCGTGGGGTCGGCGGTGTGGAACATGACCGGGAAGTTGAGGTCGCCGCAGGCCTGGAAGATGGGGGCAAAGCGGCCGTCGTCGATGCGGAGCAGGGCGCCGTCGGTGTCGCGGAGGGTGAGGCCGAGGTCTTTCCAGAACTTGATGCCGACGGCGCCGTGCTCGATCATTCTATGCAGGCGGTCGATTGTTACCTGCGCGAAATCGGGGCGGTCGACACCGCTCCAGTCCATCCAGCCGATGGAGGAGAAGCGGTCTGGCGCGGCGTTGTGGAACTTGTCCATGATGTCGAGCGCCGTTTGGCCGACCTGCATCGTAATGTTGACGGTGTGCTCCACGCCGCACTGGTCCATGATGGCGAGGACGTCGCGCGGGTCGGTGGAATCGAGGTGGTTATGGTAGTCGATGACCGGAAAGCGGGCGCGCTGGATGTTGCTGACCGGCGTGTTCAAGGAGGAATGGGGATGGAAGTCGCTGAGCGGGAGGTCGACTTTCGCGGTTGCGCTGACCATGTCGACAAATTTGTCGCTGCTGCCGGGGGCTTCGTCTGCGTTCATAGTGGGTTCCAGATCATGCTGCAACGAATGTATCGTTTGCTTTCGTTATATTACGGTTTACCTTATACCGCACTTGTGGGAGCGTCAAGCTAAGGACGGCGAGGGTATGATGAACGGTATTCATTTCCGGCAAACCCAAGGAGGAACATGTCGAGTTTGTTGCAGAAGATTTTGGCTGGCCGCAAGGAAAGCACGAGCGCCAAGGGTATCTATTCGGTATGTTCGGCGCATCCCTGGGTGGTTCGGGCCGCCATGCAACAGGCTATCGCAGATAAGAGCCCGTTGCTGCTGGAAGCGACATCCAACCAGGTGAACCAGGACGGCGGGTACACCGGGATGCGGCCGGTGGACTTTCGGCGGCTGGTGCATGGGCTGGCGGCGGAGGAAGGGCTTGCGGAGAAACGGATCATTCTGGGCGGCGACCACCTGGGGCCGAACCCGTGGCAGCGGCTGAAGTCCGGCGAGGCGATGGCTTCCGCGAAGGAAATGATTGCCGACTACAGGAATGCAGGGTTTACCAAGCTGCATCTCGATACCAGCATGGCGTGCAGCGACGACGCGGGGCCGCTGAGCGATGGTGCGATTGCCGAGCGCGCCGCGCAGTTGTGCGAGGTCGCGGAGGCGACGGCGGGCGAGGAGAAGCCGCTGTACATTGTCGGGACGGAGGTCCCTGTGCCGGGCGGCGCGGTGGAGAGTTTGCAAGGCCTGGAAGTGACCAAGCGCAGCGCGGCCGAGGAGACCTTGCGGCTGCATCAAGAAATATTTGCCGCGCATGGACTGGCGGAGGCGTGGCCGCGCGTGGTGGGCATGGTGGTGCAGCCGGGAGTCGAGTTCAATCACGATAGCGTGGTCGATTACGTCCGCGCGAAAGCCGCGGACCTGAAGAAGGTGTTGAAGGGCAGGGATGGGTTTGTTTTCGAGGCACATTCCACGGACTATCAGAAGCCCGCGGCTTATAAGGAACTTGTGGCGGATGGGTTCGCGATCCTGAAAGTGGGCCCGGCCCTGACGTTTGCAATGCGGGAGGCGCTGTTTGCGCTGGCGGCGATGGAGGCGGAGCTAGTCGAGCCGAGCCGGCAGTCTCGCTTGTGGGTGGTGATCAACTCCGCGATGCTGGAGGCGCCGAAGTACTGGAAGCCGTACTATCACGGCGACCCGAGCCAGCAGCGGCTTCTGCGGAAGTATAGTTACAGCGACCGAATTCGCTACTACTGGAATGAGCCTTCGGTGAAGGCGGCTACCGAACACCTAATCGATAATCTAACGGCTCTTACTGTGCCTGAGCCTTTGCTGAGTGCGTATCTGCCGGAGCAGTATCGCGCGGTGCGCGAAGGGACGTTGGAGAATTTGCCCGTGCCGATTATTCTGCATCGGATTCGGCAGGCGCTGGCGCCTTATGCGGCGGCGTGTTTTCCGCGATGATTTGGTGCTAGACCAGGACGAGTTCGATGCCGGCGTTGCGCAAGCCTTCGGCTTCGGCTTCGGATATTTCCGTATCGGTGATGACGACGTCGATCGATGTGGGCGGGACGATCAGGGCCAGGCTGCGGCTGCTGAACTTGGTGGAGTCACACACCGCCACGACTTTCTGCGCGGCTTGCACCATCAGCCGATTGACGCGTGATTCCAGCACGTTCGGCGTAGTGGGGCCGATAGCAGGATCGAAACCGTCTACTCCGAGGAAAAGAATGTCCGCGTGAATTTCCCGCAATACTTCTTCGGCTAAAGGGCCTACGAGCGAAAATGAGTTTCTGCGCAGCATGCCTCCGGTGAGGATTACGTCGAGAGAGGTGCTGGCGAGCTCGCCCGCGATGTTTACGGCGTTGGTGACGACGGTTAGGTTGGAAAAGG
>DASRLB010000144.1:0-4595 GCA_035648695.1 Acidobacteriaceae bacterium
CGCCGACGAGGTTGACGGTGCCGTGGAGGGCGGCGCGGTCGATGACGATTTCGATGCGGTCGCCTTCCAGGATGCGGCCGATGGGGCCGCCGGCGAGGGCTTCGGGGGAGATGTGGCCGATGCAGGCGCCGGTGGAGACTCCGCTGAAACGGGCGTCGGTGAGGACGGCAACGTGC
Source organism: Acidobacteriaceae bacterium (assembly GCA_035648695.1). Lineage (GTDB taxonomy): Bacteria > Acidobacteriota > Terriglobia > Terriglobales > Acidobacteriaceae > Granulicella. Next base: position 177 of record DASRLB010000144.1, read on the forward strand.
TTGCAGAATGGCAGGGCTTTGAGCGCGGAGGTGACCTGGTAGATCTCCTGCATGCCCGCGCCGAGCGGGCCGCCGCAGATGAGAACGATGACGTCTCCGTGGGAGACTTCGCCGTGCTTGATGGCGGCGATGGCGGCGGTTTCGGTGATGAAGATGCGGGCGGGGCCGGTGTGGCGGTAGACTTCGTCGGCGTCGATGAGCGAGGCGTCGATGGAGGTGCTCTTGATGACGCAGCCTTCGGGGGCGAGGTTGCCGACGGGGAAACAGGTGGTTGCGGTGAGGCCGCGGTGGCGGGCGCGGTCGGGATTCATGATGACGTCGCTGGGGTCGATGTTGTCGAGGGTTTGGAGGCGGGCTTGCAGGATGCGGCGGCGGTCGCTTTGCTCCCACCAGTTGAGGTTTTCGTCGAGGGTAACGCCGGTGACGGTTCGTACGCTGGTGTTCAGGAGGCCGGCGCGGCGGAGGTGGAGCATGACTTCGGGGACGGCTCCGGCGAGGAAGACTTGCACGGTGGCGAAGTTTCCGGGGCCGTTGGGGAGCGCGTCGACGAGGCGTGGGACTTCGCGGTTGATGCTTGTCCAATCGGCTGCGGACGGGCGGCGCAGGCCTGCCGCGTGGGCGATGGCGGGAACGTGCAGCAACAGATTCGTCGAGCCGCCAAACGCCGCGTGGAGGACCATTGCGTTGCGGATTGCTGCATCCGTGAGGATGTCGCGCGTGCCGATGTTGAGCTGTGCCATGCGCAGCATCGCGCGGGCGGAGCGGGCTGCGGCGTCGAGCCAGACGGGTTGGCCCGAGGGTGCAAGAGCGGAGTGTGGGAGCGAGAGGCCGAGGGCTTCGGCGACGACTTGCGATGTGGCTGCGGTGCCGAGGAACTGGCAGCCTCCGCCGGGAGTGGCGCAGGCCCGGCAGCCCATTTCGGCGGCGTAGGCGAGGGTGATTTGTTCCTGCGCGAAGCGCGCGCCGATGGTCTGGATTTTGCCGGCGTCTTCGCCGCTTTCGGGGAGAAGCGTGACGCCGCCGGGGATGAGGATGCTGGGGAGCGCGCCGGAGGATGCGAGCGCCATCATCATTGCGGGGAGGCCCTTGTCGCAGGTGGCGATGCCGATGACGCCGCGGCGGGTGGGGAGCGATCGCATGAGGCGACGGAGGACCATCGCGGCGTCGTTGCGATACGGCAGCGAGTCCAACATGCCGGCGGTGCCCTGGGTGCGGCCGTCGCAGGGGTCAGTGACGGCTCCGGCGTAGGGGATCGCGCGGAGGTTGCGAAGTTCGCGCGCGGCTTCGGCGACGAGAAGGCCGACCTCCCAATGGCCGGTGTGGAAGCCGAGGGCGATTGCTGTTCCGTCGGCGGCGCGGAGTCCGCCGTGGGTGCTGAGGATGAGGAATTCGGGGTCGAGGAGGCGGTTGACGTCCCATCCCATGCCGGCGCTTTGGGTGAGGCCGAAGAGGTTGCCCGAGGGTTGGGTGAGCAGCATTTCCGCGGTGATGGGGAGGCTGCCGTCAGGGCCGGGGGCGTGGGTCTTGGCCTCGGCGAAAAGCGAGGGGTCGGTTTCGAGGATGGCGGTGATGGAGATGGGGTTCATGATTGGCTGGTGATTTTTCTGGGGTGTATGGACATGGAGTCGGTGCGGAGAAGCCCGAGAGTATTGGTAGAAAGGGGGAAAAATGCTACGGGGACAGGCGGCGCGGCAGGTCCTTCGGCTGCGGCTCGCAGAAGCGCGAGCCTTCGCTCAGGATGACGAATTTGCGGTGGTGCGGCAAAGAACGAGCAACAGCAAAAGAAGCTGCGGGTCTCTCCGCTGCGCATCGCATGAGGCCGCGATGCTTCGGTCGAGATGACAATTCTGTGGTGGTGTTGGCGGAAGGCAAGTGCGGTTCGGTGGTTGAACGGGGCGAGCGGTTGTGGTGGTGTGAGCGGGGTCGCAGGTCCTTCGGCTGCGGCTCGCAGAAGCGCGAGCCGTCGCTCAGGATGACGAATCTGTTGTGAATCGAAAGCTTAAGCATTTGTTGCGTGTCGATCGTGTTTCGGGGTTGGGGGGAGGAAAAGGATGAGTAGTGAGGAACAGATCATGAAGACGGCCATGAAGAGGAAGCCAGCTTTGGAGCTGCCGGTGACGGTCTGGAGGAAGCCGACGAAGTAAGTGCCGACGAAGCCGCCGAGCGCGCCGCAACTGTTGATGAGCGCCATAACTTCTCCGGTGACGTTGCGGGGGAGGCGCTCGGGGATGATTGCCCAGTAAGGGCCGTAGGGGGCGTACATGCAGGCCGCGCCGATGATGAGGCAGAGGAAGGAGACGGCGAAGCTTCTCTGCGATGTGAGAAACGAGCCGAGAAGGCCGAGGCCCGAGATGAGCAGGAACGGCCAGACGAGCACTTCCCTGCGCTGGGTGCGGTCGGAGATGTGGGAGACCAGAAGCATGAGCATGACTGCGGCGAGATATGGGACGGCGGTGAGGAGGCCGGTGCGGCCCATGGAGAGAGCGGCGCCCTGGCGGACGATGGTGGGGAGCCAGAGGACGAAGCCGTAGACTCCGAGGCTCCAGCAGAAGAACTGCGCGCAGAGGAGGAGGACGTCGGGGCGGAGGAGCGCTTTGCGCACTGCGGCGACCGGAGCGACGGTGGCTTGTTCGGCGGCGAGTTCGTGTTCGAGGGCGTCGGCCGCTTCGGGGGTCATCCAGCGGGCCTGGACGGGTTTGTCGCGGACGAGGACGATCCACGCGCCGGCCCAGAGGATGGATGGGATGCCCTCGATGATGAAGGTCTTTTGCCAGCCGAAGTCTTGAATGAGGAAGCCGGTGATGATCGACATCCAAAGCACGGTGAGCGGGTTGCCGAGGATCAGCAGCGCGTTGGCGCGGGAGCGTTCGGCGCGCGTGAACCAATGCGTGAGCAGGAGCAGCATCGCCGGGAAGATGAGGCTTTCGGAGACGCCGAGGAGGAAGCGGTCGAGCAGGAGCAGAGGAAATGAGCGGATGACTCCGGTGAGCGCGGCGAAGGCGCCCCAGGCGATGAGCACCGCGCAGACCATGCGGGTGACGCCGATTCTTTTTGCGAATGCCGTGCCGGGGAGCTGAAAGGCGAAGTATCCGAGGAAGAAGATGCCGCTGAGGAACGAGATTTGTTTGCCGGTGATGTGAAGCGTCGCGGCCATTCCGGCGGCCGGGCCGAAGCCGAAGTTGGCGCGGTCGAGGTACGCGAGGCTGTAGGTGACGATGACCGCCGGCATGATGTAGAGCCAGCGTTTGCGCAGGTTGGCCTTGATGTTTGCGGCGGCGTACGGCGGCGAGTTGGGGAGAGATACACTGCTCATGAATTGCACCGCCGCGGCGAAGAGGGTTTGATGCCGGTTCCAACGATAGCCGATGGCACTGATTTCGTCTGCGACGATTAGTTTGCCAAAGGTGGCTTGAGTGGCTTAGATTGCTGGACGACGGCATTAACTTCGGCACCAAAACTATACAGGCCATTGCGGAGTTGCCGAGAATGTGGAGAATACCCTCATCGCGAAACATGGAGGAAATTCGATGGAATTGGTTGATCGCCGTTCGTTTCTGAAACAACTTGGGTATGCCGGAGCGTTGTCCGGAATGGCTGTGCCGGCCTTGGGCGAGCATGTGATTCATGAGATTGCGGAGCCCGGGCAGGATGCCGCGGCGGCTCCGAAACACTCGATACGCTTCGGCGTGTGCGGAATGAGCCACGACCACATTTATGGGATGGTGGGGGCGGTGATACGGGGCGGTGGGGTGCTGGTAAGCGTGTATGCGGCCGAGCCGGAGCGCGGAGCGGCGTTCGTCAAGCGGTTTCCGCAGGCGAAGCTGGTCAAGAGCGAGGCGGAGGTGCTGGATGATCCGTCGCTGCAACTGGTGCTGAGCTCGGCGGTACCGGTGGAGCGCGCGGGGATTGGGATTCGGGCGATGCGGCGGGGGAAGGATTATCTTTCGGACAAGCCCGGCGTTACTACGCTGGAGCAACTGGCGGAGATTCGGAAGGCGATCGAAGAGACCAAGAAGATCTACGCGATCATGTACAGCGAGCGGCTGGAGGTGAAGGCGGCTGTGAAGGCTGGCGAGTTGGTGAAGGCCGGAGCGATTGGGCAGGTGGTGCAGACGATCAATATTGCTCCGCACCAGATTGTGCAGAAGGGCGGCGACGCCGGCGGAGGGACGGGACGGCCGGAGTGGTTCTGGCATCCGGTGAAGTATGGCGGAATTCTTACCGACATCGGGTCGCACCAGGTGGACCAGTTTCTGTACTACACGGGGTCGGACCAGGCGCAGGTTGTGGCTTCGGAAGTCGCCAATGTCAATCACAAGGACCATCCTGACTTCCAGGACTTCGGGAACGTGATGCTGCTGGGCAATCGCGGCGCGGGTTATGTGCGGGTCGACTGGTTTACACCGAACGGGCTCGGGA
>DASRLB010000145.1:0-5653 GCA_035648695.1 Acidobacteriaceae bacterium
TTGGACTTGCCCTTGCCGACGGAGATGACTTCGCCCTGCTGGGGCTTTTCCTTGGCGGAGTCGGGGATGATGATGCCGCCACGGACGGTTTCGCCCTCTTCAAGGCGGCGGACCAGGATGCGGTCGTGCAGCGGTGTGAATTTATTTGCCATGTTTCCTACTTCTCCTTTGGGTTTTGGGGTACTTCAGGCCCGCTGCGAGGGTTCGCAGGGGATTAGCACTCTCCACTTCCGACTGCTAATGTAGGCCTTTTAGAGTGTGGAAGTCAAGGGCGATGTGTGAAATGTGAGTGAAAGACGCTCAAGTTGGGGAAAGATGCCGATTGTGGGTGCGAAGGGGTAGAATCAGGCCATGATTTCCGCGTTTTTTCGTTCGCGTTCGACCTTCGTTGTGGGCCCGGCTTTAGTGCTGGCTCTGGCGGTCCCGGCCCTTTCGGCTCATAGCCAGACGGAGCATCATGGCCGCAAGTACAAGCCGTTGCCGCCGGCCGCGATCGTCACCGTGATGGTCGAGCGGGCCAGCAACGGCAAGCCGATCGACAATGCTTCGGTGGTATTCCGCGTCAGCAAGGAAGGCAAGGAGCAGGGCAGCCTCGAAGTCAAGACGAACGAGGAGGGCAAGGCCAAGATCGACATTATCGAGGTGGGAAGCCACGTCGAGGTGCAGGTGATCGCGGAGGGTTACGCGACCAATGCGACGGTGTTCGATGTGACGGGCGACGAGAAGAGCGTGCTGCTGAAGATGCAGAAGCCGCGCGCGCAGGTGTCGGCGTACGAGGACAATGACGGCAAGGCTGCGTCGCGTCCGCCGGGGGTGCAGGAGCCTCGGCCGGAGGTGAAGCCGAAGAAGACGCCGCTGGCGTTCCCGCCGCCCGCGGCCCCGAAGACTGCGGCTCCGCCGGCGACGAGTTCGCCGCAGTGAGTCTGAACGCCAACCCGCTGCGCGGGCAGAAAGCTCTGGTGACGGGCGGGGCGAAGCGCATTGGACGCGCGCTGGCTCTGACGCTGGCGCAGGCGGGCGCGGATGTGGCAATTACGTATCGCGGCTCCGATGACGAGGCGCGGCAAACTGTTGAAGATTTGCAGCGGCTTGGGGTGAAGGCGATTGCTGCGTTTTGCAATGTGCGGGAAGAGGCCAGTGTTCTCGATGCTGCCAAGTACGTGCTGGGTGAGTTCGGCGAACTGGATTTGCTGGTCAACAATGCGGGCGCGTTCGAGACGGAAGTGCTGGAGAAGATTTCGGTCGAGCAGTGGGATGCGATGTTCGAGACGAATACTCGGGGACCGTTCCTGATGGCGAAGGCGGTCCATGCCGCGCTGAAAAAAGCGCGGGGGCGGATCGTGAATATCGGGTCGATGGGCGGGATCCATCCGTGGGCGACCCATGCGCATTACTGCACATCGAAGGCGGCGCTGCACATGCTGTCGCAGACGATGGCGAAGGCGTGGGCTCCCGAGATCAGCGTGAACTGCGTGGCGCCGGGGATGATCGTGCAGGGCGAGGTGAATGCGGCGTATGAACACTTCGCGCACAAGACTCCGATGCAGAGAAATGGGAGCGCCGAGGATGTGGCTGCGGCGGTGCTTTTCTTTGCGACCGGGCCGCACTTTATTACGGGGCAGTTGATGGCGGTGGATGGCGGGTTGGGGCTGTAACGGCAGAGGGTAGAGGGTAGAGCGTAGAGAAGGCGTCGGGTGGAGTAGGCGGCGGTGCCGGGGTTTTATTTTCAGTTACGAGTCGCGAGTTGCCAGTTCCGAGTTGCCAGTTAGGTCTAGCGGTGGAGTAGACGCTGCCACCAGCTTTTTTTCTCTTCGCCGTCGTCGTCGAAGAGTTTGCGCGGGGCTTCCTGCTCGCCGAGGGGTAAGCCGTCGAAAGCGTTGCGGGGGTTTTCTATGCAGAGGAGGTTGGCGTACGACGCGCCGTAACGCCGGGCGACGAGGTCGTGGGCGGCGCGCATTTCCGGTGGGCGCCCCGTGGTGTTATGAGCGTCTGTAGCCAGGAAGTGTACCCAACGGTCGGCCAAGAGACGGTGGCTCATCTGCTCGGCATCGCGGCCCATGTGCCCGAGGACGGAGCCGGCGGTGACCTGTACAAGGAGACCGTTGCGCAGCCAGTCGGCGAGGCGGGCGATATCTTTTTGCAGCGTCGGGTTGCGCTCGGGGTGGGTGAGGATGGGCGTGATGCCGGCGATCTGGAACTGGTAGAAGGTGTCGGTGAGGGTGCGCGGAAGGCCGAAGTCGGGCAGCTCGACGAGCAGATAAGTCGTCGCGTTGATCGAATATTTCGTGGGGTTGGCGAGGGCGTCTTGGATGTTGTCGTAGCTGAGGTGGAAGTCGCAGCCGAGGCCGAGGGTGAGCGGGATGGACTCGGTGGCGAGGGCTTCGCGGAGCGTGGCGAGGCGCTCGGCGTTGAGCGCGGGGTCGAAGTCGAACATGCTGCTGGCGTGCGGTGTGCAGACGACGTGGGAGATGCCGTCCGCCGCGGCGATTTGTGCCATGGCGATCGAGGTTTCGAGGTCCGGAGGGCCGTCGTCGAGGCCGAAGAGAAGATGGTGGTGGATGTCGTACACGGTTGGGGTCAGGGTATCACCGGGTTGGATGCTTTGCGCGGTCCGGGACCAGGGCTTTGGATCGGCGTGCATCCAATTGGGAACTATCGCGCTCCTGCGGGAGACAGTAGGATGCGGAGCGTTGTGCATCCAAGCGTAAAGAGACACCAATTTGCCGCTATGGGCAGCGAGGTTTCGCATCTGGGCGTCGGCGTCGTATGATTCAGAGAGTGAATCGGCGTCCACGCGCGGGACCTCACTAGACCCAGGGAGATTCAGGAAGACTTCATGTCAGAAAACACTACCACTGCCAAGCCGCGCGTTCTCGTTGCAGACGATGAACAAGTCATTGCCAACACTCTCGCCATCATTTTGAACCAGGCGGGCTTTGAAGCGCGCGCCGTGTATAGCGGCGAGAAGGCCATTGAGGCGCTGGATATTTTTCATCCGGATATGTTGATCTCGGACGTCATCATGACCGGGATGACCGGGATTGAAGCGGCCATCCAGACGCGTGAGAAGCTGCCGAAGTGCAAGATTTTGTTGTTTTCGGGGCAGGCCGCGACGGCCGATCTGCTGGAGCGCGCGCGGGCGCAGGGGCATGAGTTCGAGATTCTGGCGAAGCCTGTGCATCCGACGGATTTGCTGGCGAAGCTGCGCGGTTAGTCGCACATACAGCGGCTCGATTTTCCCTTGAGTTCGCGGGTTTTGACGACGATCATGTACTCGTACATGGCCTGGAGAGTGGCGTAGGTTATGCCCGCTCGGCCGTCGAGGACCGCTCCACGAATGAACATCATGTAGAGCCATTTTAGGGCTGGGCGCAGAGGCATCTTGTAGAAGATGGCCTTTTGCGCTGCGCGCTTTTCGTCGAAGCTGCGGCCGAAGAGTGCGATGCGTAGAGATGCGTTCTGGGTCGCGAGGCCGGCGGCGAGGAGTTGGGCTTCGAGTGTGGAGTAGGTGTTGTGCTTGTGGAACCAGTGGGCGATTCCCTTGGAAAATGGGAAGTGGTCGAAGGGCTGGTGGAGGTCGATGACGTCTCCGTCGATCTCGGGGCGCTCGTTGATTTCGCGGGTGTAGCGGACGTGGCCTACGCGGACCAGCCGGATGTAGAACGGCGTGAGCTGGGCGTGCTTGAGCCACTTGCCCCATAGGAAATCGCGGCGGCGGATGCGGAAGCCGGAGACGGATGGCGGGGCGGAGGCGATGGCGGAGCGCATTTCGGCGACGAGTTCGGGGAGGGCGCGCTCGTCGGCGTCGAGGATGAACAGCCAGGGGTGTTTGAAGGCGAGCGTGGTGAGCGCGGCGTTGCGCTGGTCGGCGTAGGTGGTGAAGGCGCGGACGGTGACGGTGGCACCGCGGGCGGCGGCGATTTCGGCGGTGCGGTCGGTGCTGGCGGAATCGAAGATGTGGATGTCGTCGGACCAGGCGACGGAGTCGAGGCAGCCGGGGAGGTCGTGCTCTTCGTTGTGGGTGAGGATGAGGACGGAAAGCATAGGGGATAGTGGATAGTGAGTAGTGAATAGTGAATAAAACAAAGGCGAAGCGGTTGGGGACTATGAGGTTGTTGTTGGGGTGGGGCGTTTGCGGTCTTTGAGGCGAATGGCGGGAGAGCCGGCGTAGACCGTCCAGGGCTCGAGGTCGTGGGTGGCGACGGAGGCGAGGCCGAGCACGGCGCCTTCTCCGATGTTGACGCCGGGAGCAACCGAGGCGCGGGCGCAGATCCAGGCGTGGGGGCCGAGCGTCATGCGGTAGGCGAGCAGCGGGAAGGCGGGATCGTTGTAGTCGTGGGTCGCACCGCAGAGGTAGGCTTCCTGCGAGAGGATGACGTGGGAGTCGAGATGGATCGGCGAGGGATTGTAGACCTCCGCGCCCGGGCCTATCGCGACGTGGTCGGCGCAGATGAGGTTCCACGGAGCCCAGACGCGGGCGGACGGGTAGATGTGGCAATCCGCGCCGATGGTCGCTCCGAAGAGTCGGAGGAGCAGGCTGCGCCAGGCATGGAACGGGCGGGGCGTGGGACGGAAGACGAGCAGCCAGCAGGTGTTCCAGAGGGCGCGGCGGGCGCGGTTGGCGACGGTGAAGGCGGGGCGGACGAAGGGGTCGGGGTGTGCGGCTGCGGAGATGTGGAGGTCGGCGCGGTAGTCGGCGGTTTTCGGCATCAGCGCGTCTCCTTTGCTTCGTCGAATACGCGGAACGTTGCGGCGGCGTTGGTACGCATATCGTAGCGTGTGGCGAAGGTGGTGAGGGCCCGTTGTCCCATTGCGGTCCGTTGGTCCGGAGAGAGCGCAGCCCAGCCGACGAGGAGTGACACGGTACCCAGGAGACTGTCTTCTTCGACGATTCCGCATTGGTCGGCGGCGATTTCGGGGGCGATGTTGACCTTGTCGGAGATGAGGACGGGGCGGCCTGCGGCGAGGGCTTCGACGACGGCAAGGCCGAAGTTCTCCTGGTGCGAGGGAAGAATAAAGGCCTCGCAGAGGTCGAATGCGGCCGCTTTGGCGATGCCTGTGACCATGTCCGGCCAGTGTATCCGGTTGGACACTTCGAGTTGCTCGGCCAATGCTTTGAGTTCGGTCGTCCAGTGGTTGGGGTCGGGACCGGCCATGACGAGATGGAAGTCGTTGCGTTTAAAAAAACGATCCGCGAGAGCCTGCACAAGGAGGTCGCAACCCTTTTTGGGGTCGATGCGGCCGAGGAATAGCAGAAAGCGGTGGCCGCGGACTTCGGGGCAGAGTTTGTAGAAGGCTTCGTGTGCCGCTTCCGTGGGGAGCTGGGCTGGTTCTACTCCAAGAGGAACGACTACGGGTGTCCAGTGCGAAAGCCAGAAGCTTTTGCGGGCGAGGTCGCGTTCGGTCGCCGTGGTGAAGAGGACGCGGTGGGCGGAGCGGAGAATCCAGTATTGGGCGGCGAGCCAGTAGAGCCACTTTTTCAGGTGCTTGAGGGGGTAGGCCCGCTTGAACCAGGGGTCCAACATGCCGTGGGCGAAGACGACGTAGGGGGTGTGGCCGGGGAGGGTGCGCCAGGCAGCGTAGCTGGGGTAGGTCCAGAGGCCGTGGACGATGACGCCGTCGAAGCGGGCGCGATTGGCGCGGAGCCACGGGA
>DASRLB010000146.1:0-10939 GCA_035648695.1 Acidobacteriaceae bacterium
CTGCGCTGTTGACCCTTACGTACTTACTCCCGAACCGAGCGTAGAGCGGAACATCCATGACTTCCCGCGCCTGAAAATGCCCCGCAGACCTGATGCCTTGGCAAAAATCAGTCGGCGCTCACCAAAATCCAGCCCACACATCCCCCACACACCTCAGCACACACAGCTACCCCACTCTCATCAGCAAAAAACATCACATGCTTACCTCTCGTGAGAAATGCGGGCTAGGCTTCCGGCGTCAACTTTGCGTCCGTTACCCGAGGGCCGTAACTTCCGTTCGGCCGAAGCCTAACCCTAATCCCTGTTCCCCAATCCCTGTTTCTGCTACCCCAGCCAACCCGAAGACTTGGGTATGGCGTCGTAGGTAACTACGTGCAAAGGCGATAAGCCAACGGTCGGTTTCACATTCTGGGCAATAGTCTTGGGGCGTTGTTTTTCAGACTTTCCGCATGACAGGCGTCCCTCACTGTATACTTCAGCAAGCAATGAACGTGTACCACAATCTACTTATAAGGCCATCTCAGTCATGAAGACATTTCTGCGCTTTGCATTTTTCGGTTCGATCTTCCTCATCCCCGTCCTGGCGCACGCGCAGAACGGTTGCATCGACTCGCCCGAATGCCCAACCGCTATTCTCGGCATCGTCGGCGCGGCCGGCGCAGCGCTGTACGCGCGGCTACGCTCCAAATAGGTCTGTATCGATCTGCATTACTACGGCGAAAGAACCGGCTGGTGCTGGAGGCCGGTTCTTTTTGCGTCTGCACTTGACGCTGCCGTCGCGGCTTGCCACGCTGCCCGCGCTTCTTGTGTGCGGTACACTTAGCTGCGAAACATTTGCAGGCCAAGGTGGATCCGGCAGCCTGGCACCAAGGCGGAGTTTTTGGGCGTGAGACAAGTACAAGCGAGTTTGCTTTCCGGTACGGGTGCGAAATTCCGCCTTTCGGCGTTACTGGCCGGTCAATTGATGCTGGTGGCCCTGCTGCCGCGGGCATTCGCCCAGGTCCCGGGGGGTGCGGTTTCGGCCCCGGCGGCTCCTGCGGCGCCGGCACTCTCGCAGACCACCACGACGGCGCCATCGACTACCACCACCACGACGCGGGCGGCAAACCCGGCGGATGACGCGGCCAAGCGCAACGCGGCCGACGACGACCACCGCAAGGACACCACCGCCACCCGGGAGGAAGACCTCACCGAGTTCCAGCAGATGGTGGCCGCGACTACCGGCCGGCGGGTGCCGATCTTCGGCGCATCTCTGTTCAACAATCCTCCTTCGACCTTTGCGCCGGTGGAGGATGTGAACGTCGGGCCGGGGTACATTATCGGGCCGGGCGACGAACTGAGGCTCCAGCTTTCCGGGCAGATCAACCAGCAATTGAATGTAGTGGTCGACCGGACGGGCGCGATCTCGCTGCCGGGGCTTGGCGCGGTACACGTCGCCGGCCTGCCTTTCGGGCAGCTTGCCCAGTATCTGCGCGACCAGGCCGGCAAAATCTATCGCAACTTCGACCTGAGCGTGAATATGGGTGCTCTGCGGACCATCCAGGTGTTCGTGGTCGGCGAGGCGCGGCAGCCGGGAAGCTACTCGATCAGTTCGCTAAGCACGCTGCTGAATGCGCTGTTTGTCTCCGGCGGACCTTTGCCGCAAGGCTCGGTGCGCGACATCCAGGTCAAGCGCGGCGGGAAGACGATCGCTCACTTCGACCTTTACGACCTGCTGTTGCATGGCGACAAGTCGCACGACATGAACCTGGCAACCGGCGACGTGATCTTTATTCCTACGGTTGGGCCGCAGATTGCGGTCGTGGGCAGCATCAGCAACCCGGCAATCTACGAGTTGAAGGGCGAAACGACCGTGGGGCAGGTGCTGGCGCTGGCGGGCGGCCAGACCAGCGTGGCGGCGGGATCCAGCGTGCGACTGGAACGCATTTACCAGCACACCATGCGGAGTATCGAGGATGTGTCGGGCGCTGCGCACTCCGATGAGCCGGTACAGAACGGCGACATCATTTCGGTGGCATCGATCGTGGACCGTTTTCGCGACGCGGTTACGCTGCGCGGGAACGTGGCCAATCCGGGCCGCTATGTTTGGCATCCGGGCATGAGGGTCAGCGATTTGATTCCCAACAAGGAAGCGCTCATCACGCGGAATTACTGGCGGAAGCGCAACCTGCTGGGGCAGAGCACCCCCGATTACTCGCCCAATCCGGTGGATACGGAAGGCGCACTGAAGGCGAACGGCACCTCGACCTCCTCCAACGGCACGTCGAATGCATCTGGCGGCGCCTCGAACCCAGTCGGCGGAACGCGTGACACCACCCAGCGGACGGCCACGACGCCCGACTCGGGTGGATCGTCGGTGGGCAATGCCCTGACTCCGGCAAACAGCATTTTCAGTGCGCAGACCGATGTCATCCTCAGCGCTCCCGACATCGATTGGAGCTATGCGGTGATCGAGCGGCAGAGCACAAAGGACCTGACGACCTCGCTGCTCTCGTTCAATCTTGGCAAGGTCGTTCTGGACGAGGACCCGTCCCAGAACCTGGAATTGTTGCCCGGTGACGTGATCACCATCTTCTCCAAGGCCGACCTGCGCGTGCCATCGACGCAGCAGACGCGCATTGTCCGTCTGGAAGGCGAGTTTGTGGGGGCCGGCGTGTACAGCGTTCTGCCCGGCGAGACCCTGCGCAGCCTGCTGCGCCGGGCTGGAGGCTTTACCGGCGATGCTTATCTTTACGGCTCGGAATTTACGCGGGAATCGACGCGGCGGGTGGAGGAGCAGCGGCTGCGGGAGTACGCCGACCAGTTGGAGGCGCAGGCATCTGCCGTCACGTCCGCGAACCAGGCGCGGGCCATCAGTCCGTCGGACCAGGCCGCCGCAGCGGCTTCTGCCGTCGATGTGCAAACTGCCGTGGCGCGACTTCGGGAAATCAAGCCGATCGGACGCATCGTGCTCGATTTGAAACCGGACAGCACAGGCGTCGACAGCATTCCGGACCTTGCTCTGGAGGATGGCGACCGCTTTATCGTTCCGCGCCTGCCATCGAATGTCAACGTGGAAGGACAGGTCTACAGCGCGAATGCGTTCGTGTTCACGCCCGGACGGCGCGTGATCGATTACCTGCGCGAAGCCGGCGGGCCGGATCGTCAAGCCGACCGCAAGCGCACGTTTGTGCTGCGCGCGGACGGTTCCGTGGTCAGCAGGCAGTATGCGAATGTGGACCGCGCGTTGATTTTTCCGGGGGATACGATCGTGGTCCCGCCCGTGATCGACAAACGGTCGCTGATGCAGCGCATTGTCGATGTCGCAACGATCGTCGGGCAGTTCGGGCTGGGCGCCGCTACGATCGCAATCCTGTCCAGGTAACATCGGTCCCCCATCTTTGACGAGAAACACGCAGTTAGAACTTGAACGGAAGCCATGAAGCCCAATCCACTGCCGCCGGACGCGATTGCAAATGCCGCCCCTGTATGGGATGAATCACCCGCGCCGCCCATCGACCTGCTGCCAGTTGCGCAATCCGTCATCCGTCGTTGGCCGTTCCTTCTCGGTTCCCTTGTGTGCGGTTTTGTGCTGGCGTATGCCGCGTCGTTCCTGGTCAAGCCCCGCTTCGAGGCCACGGCCGTTTTCCTTCCTCCGACACAGCACAACGCGCTGCTGGACAACCCTTTGGCCGCGCTCTGGACGCCGGCCAAATCCGATCTGTATCCCGGCCTGCTTGCCAGCAACTCGGTGGTGGACGACGTCATCGATCAACTCGATTTAGAGAAGGTTTTTCGGGCGAAGGACCGCGAAGATGCCCGGACCATTCTGCGACGGAACACCGCTGTGTCTTCCGACATCGCGGGGTTTTACACCATTGGCGTTTTCGACACCGACGCCGGTCGCGCGAAGGCAATTGCCGACGCTTACCTGAATGCTTTGGCGCGCGTCGATACACGGCTCGCCGTCGATCAGGCCATGCAGCAGAGCGCCGTGTACGAGCAGCAACTGCAACACGAAAAGAGCGGGCTGGACAAGGCGGAAGTCGATCTCAAGCAGGCGCAGGAAGCCCAGGGCATCGTCTCTCCGCAGTCGCAGACGCAGTCCGGCCTCAGCGCGATCGAACAATTGCGCGCACAGATCAATAACGACGAGGTTTCGCTCTCCGCCCTCCGCCAGGGAGAAACGGAAAACGCACCGGATGTGGTCCGTCTGCGGTCGCAGATCGCGACACTCACCGCCCAGAAGCAGCGCATGGAAAACGGCGCCGGGGGCGGAGCGGGCGCGGGTATTTCCGCCGCGCAGGCGCCGCAAGTCAATCTGGATTTCGCCCGCCTGCAGCGCGAAGTGCAGTTCCATCAGGCAATGTTCGAATTGCTCACAAGGCAATTTGAGAGCGCGAGACTGCAGCAGACCGCATCGGCCCCAGGGGTGCAGGTGGTCGACTACCCGGAGACGCCGCTGCGCAAGGCGACGCCGCGCCGCCGGATGTACGCGCTTGCCGGGGCTTGCCTCGGTTTCTTTCTGGCCCTGGTTGCGGTCTTTATCGGAGACCGGTACCGCGTACTGCGGGCGGACCCGGAGAGGTCGAGTATGCTGCGCACGTTGCACCAATCCGCGACCGAGCCCACCTGGCGCCCTTAGCTCTGCTTCAGGCCAGCGGCAGCTTCAAGAATCGCGAGAACTTGATCATCGCCGCCGACACGCCGATGAAGACCATCACTGTGTAGAACGCCGATGCGGAACTGCTGTTCTGCGCGGCGCCCGTCAAATATCCCAGGATGAAGTAAGCGAATACGCGCATGCCCGAGCGAGGAAGTTGCGCGAGGCTCTGCTTCACGCGCAAATCCATCAGCTTCAAGACACTGCCCAGGAACAAACTTAGCGCAAGAACTCCGGGGAGGCCGAAGTTGAGAAATGCCTCGCCAAATACTCCGATGCGCAGCCCAGGATGCTGTGTAGGAAGGAATCCCACCATTGTCGCCGTCACCACTCCCAAAGCCCACTTATCTCGAAAGGGCGAGAGTACGCGCGGAACAAAACTGATCAGTCCCGCGAGGTATGTTTTTCCCAACAGAAGCTGCCCATTCCAGAAGGAAAGGACGGTGGCGAAATCCCGCGTGTCGGAGAACGAGTTTCCGAAAAATACGTTGAAGCCGAACCTCTGGAGCACAGCGACAGGAGAAAAGTTCGGCCGCCGAAGTGCGTCGAGCAGCATTGCCACGAACAGAATTCCGACGACCCCCGCGGCAAGGTAGACCAACCGAAGCCGCCGGCGCATCCGCACCATGGTCACGATCAGCGCCAGCATAAAGACACCGATGATGTCGGAGCGTTCGGCGTAAAAGCAAAATGCAACGGCGATCATCAGGGGGGGCACGAGCATACTGCGCTCGCGATAGATTGCGTACCGTGCCAGCGCGTAGCTTCCGGCCATGATGCCGTAGAAAGCCGCAAACTGGGCCAGCGGCCGGAGCGCAGGCATCACCAGCAGCAAACCGCGGAGATTGAAACCGAAACCGCTGTGCGCGAAGTAAATGGCCAGCGTGGTTCCGAGGAGCGCCAGGCTGATCGCGCAATGGACGAACACCAGGCGCGGCGCGCGCAACACGTTCAGGGCGCCCTGTAGAGGCCACTCGATCACTCTGTCGAAGCCTCGGCGGAGACCCAGACCCAGGCGCAGCCGCCAGAGGTTTCCTCCGGCCAGTATTCCGGCATATCCCAGAGCGCTGATGAAGTATGCCTCGTTGACGAATGGTGCGGTGTGCCTCCACAGGCCGGGCCCGATGACGAGCGCATTGAGGTCGATGCGAGAAAACGGGAGCATGATGTAGATTGCGAAAACGTTGAACGCCAACTCGAAATGCCACAGATCGATCGTGTATCCCTTGCGATAGCAGTTCCAGTAGTAGGACCAAAGGAAATGCGCAATGAAAAAGACCGCGACACAATCGGCAAGCAGATCCAAAATGGCCTCAACGGACTGGACAGTTTCCGGCGCCGGTTGGAATCGATCGCATGGCGCGCGAGCCCGCAAGGCTGGCGTGCGCCCCGGAGTCGACTCGCGGCAGGATAAAATTGAACCCAGGCGGTAGTATACGCGACCGCAAAGGACCCAATTGAATTTTCCGCCAGCAGTTCCTCCACTGCCTACCGTCGCTCGCGTCCGCGTTCGTGGAGCCTGACGCACGATGACCCCCACTCTTGCCTGGCTGCCACTGGATAGCGCCTGGACGCACGGCTGTCCGCGCTCAAATCGAATTCGGATGCGGAGTCCGCGTGGCAGGAGTTGCAGTCACTTGCCCGCGCCCAGCGCGGCTTCACGCAGACGGGGCGCCTCGACCGCATCGCTTTGCGTCTCGCACAGCGGTCTTTACCCGGGCAAATGCAGACTGTCCGCGTCGCGCTGCTTGCTTCCTCGACCATGCAGATTGAATTTTCCGACGGAGACTGTGCGATGAGCGGCGAAGAAATGCCATTCGTCGTCTGCGTTGTCGTCAACTGGAACGGCTGGCAAGACACCGTGGCGTGCCTGGACTCGCTTCGCCGGCAGGACTATGCCAACCTCTCCGTTGTCGTGATCGACAACGGCTCCGCGAATGACTCCGTTGAGCGTATTCGCGCGGCCCATCCCGAGGTCACGCTCCACCAGACCGGCAGGAATCTCGGGTTCCCGAGTGGCTGCAATGCCGGCACTCGCATCGCTTATCGGCAAGGAGCTGACCTGATCTGGCTGCTCAACAACGACACTGTTGCGCCGCCCACTACCGCGTCGAACCTGGTTCGCACCGCGCTCGCTCATCCCGAAGCTGGGGCCATCGGGTCCGTCCTGTACTACATGCACGATCCAGAACAGATCCAGGCATGGGGCGGCGGCTCCGTCAATCTTTTCACGGCCTTCACATCGCACTTCACGGCACCCGCCTCTTTTGCCGCCGGCAATACCTACTTCACCGGAGCGAGCCTTCTGATCCCCCGCCATATTTGCGAGCAGGTAGGCATCTTCTTTGAAGGTTTCTTCATGTATTGCGACGATTCCGACTTCTGCTTGCGGCTGCACCGTGCCGGCTACCCGCTCGTGATGTGTGAGGACACCGCGATCCTCCATAAGGAAGGCGGAAGCAGTCCCAAACGCAGTTCGCTAATCGATCAGTTTGCTACGACTGCCAACATGCGGCTGTTGCGCCGCCACGCATCCGTCCCGGCGCTCTCCATCGCCGTTTATCTTTCCCTTCGGCTTCTCAACCGTCTGCTTCGCGGCCGCTGGGGGAATGTTTCAGGCGTTTGCCGTGGAGTGCGCATCTATCTTGAGGAACACAAACTCAGCTTTACGGACCGCCTCTAGCGTTTTGGCCTTCCCGTGTTGCTAGGCTAGACTGGTATAGCTTATGACCCATTCAGCAATCCCCAATCCCCTTCGTCCTGGCATCTCCTTCGGTGAGTTGGCCCCTGAATTTCGAGCATCCAAACCCTTCAACAACATTGTCATAGACAACTTCCTGACGGATGAGGCTGCCCGTGCGGTCGCCGCCGAGTTTCCCTCCTATGAGGGCCCTGTCTGGAACGAATACAACAACGCGATCGAGGTCAAGAAGGCCTATAACCACTGGGACAAGTTTCCCCCAGCGACGTACAAACTCTTCGCTTTCCTGAACTCCCCGAGCTTTACTGCTGAGATCGCGAAGCTTTGCGGTGGTGAACTTTACTCCGACCCTGGTCTGCACGGCGGTGGCTGGCACTCGCACGGACCAGGCGGCAAGCTCAACATGCACCTCGATTACTCCATCCACCCCAAGATAGGCCTGGAGCGCCGCATCAACCTCATCCTCTACGTACAGCCGGAGTGGAAACCGGAGTGGGGTGGCGCGCTGGGGTTTTGGGAGAATGACGAGACCAATCGCAAACCGGGCGCTCTCGCGAAGCAGATCGATTGCCTCTTCAATCGCGCCGTCATCTTCGATACCTCCCAGAACTCCTGGCACGGCCTGCCCGATCCTGTGGCGTGTCCGCCGGACAAACCGCGCAACAGCCTCGCCGTCTATTACCTCTGCGAACCTCGCCAACTGGCGTCTGACCGCGGCCGCGCTCTTTTTGCACCGACCGCTGAACAGGCCAATGACCCCAGCGTTCTCGACCTCATCGAAAAGCGAAGCAAAGTTGCGACATCCGCCGGCGTCTATCGTCAAAGCTGGCCTTCGGGCAACGAAACAAAGAAGTAGGTTAGTTTCGAGCGGCGGCCTGCTTGTGCTCAACGGCGCGGCGATGACGCAACCCGCGCCGCAACTCTCGGGAGGAACGATGATCGCCGGCACGCGCAACGTCCGCCGGTTTACCGCCGATCTTCGCATGTGGCGCCACTCCGGCATCGGTCGCTATCTGCGCAACCTGGTGCCGCTGCTGCTGCCGCAACTGGACTGCGAGCGGGTCCGCCTTATCGGTCGGCGCGAACTCTTTGAGTCGGCGGCATGGCTCGACGATCCGTACATCGAGTTTGTCGAAGAGGCCGCGCCCATCTACTCCATTCCTGAACAGGCGATGGCTCTCCGTGGCCGGTTCGCCGGCTCGACATTGCTGTGGGTGCCGCACTTCAACGCGCCCCTTTGGTATCGCGGCCAGATGGTCGTTACCATTCACGACATCGCCCCACTGGCGCTGCCGGAAATACTCGGCAATAGTCTGAAGCGTTTCTACGCGCGCCAACTGATCGAGCGTTCCGTGTCTCATGCCGCCGCTATTCTTTGCGTCAGCGAGTTCACCCGCGCCGAGCTGCGCGACCGCCTCGACGTCCCGGCCGCGAAGCTGCATGTCACCCCTATCGGCCTCGATGTCGGTTGGCCAACGCAAGCCCAGCCGCATTGCGAGACGGACGGCACGCCGTACATTCTTTTTGTAGGCAATGTGAAGCCCAATAAGAACATCGGCCTTCTGTTGCGCGCGTTTCGCGACGTGATGGGCCGCGTTCCCTTTCGTCTGGTGCTGGCCGGGCGCATGAGCGGGCTGGGGACAGCCGATGAGGCCGTGCTGCGCGAAGCGCAGTCTTTCGGCGACCGGGTGCGCTTCGCGGGCGAGCTCCCGGACACGGAACTGCAAGGCCTTTACGCCGGTGCCAGCGCCCTCTGTATGCCTTCGAAGTACGAGGGGTTCGGCCTGCCGCTGCTGGAAGCGATGGCGCTCGGTTGTCCCGTGCTGTGCTCGACCTCGGGCAGCCTGCCCGAGGTCGCCGGCGACGCCGCGCTATATTTTTCCGCCGACTCCGTTCAGGAACTCGCTGCCTGCCTGCTGCGTGTCGGCGATGGCGCAACGATGGCGGACTTGCGCGAACGCGGCCGCCAGCGCGTGCAGGCATTTTCTTTCTCCCGCTGTGCCAGCCAGACTGCTGCCGTCATGAATGCCTTGCTGGAGGAGCCATCCTGAGTCCTGAGCCACCAGGTGCGATGAAGGCCCGCGCGCTTTTTCTCGATCGCGATGGCGTCGTCAATCACGAGGCCGGCTACCTTCACCGGCCGGAAGACGTGCGCTGGGTCGACGGCATTGTCCCGCTCTGCCGTACGGCGATGGAACTCGGCTACAAGCTGGTGGTTGTCACGAACCAGAGCGGTATTGCCCGCGGTTTCTATACGATGACGCAATACGAGGAGCTGACGGCGTGGATTCGCGCTGAGTTGCTGCGCGAAAATGTTCGGCTGGACGCGGTTTACTGCTGCCCGTATCACCCGGAAGGGCTGGGTGCGTACCGCCGCGAGCATGAGGACCGCAAGCCCGGCCCGGGCATGCTGCTGCGGGCGGCCCGGGAGCTGAAGGTCGAGCTGGAGGAGTCGGTGATGGTGGGCGACCGCTGCTCCGACGTTGGGGCAGCCAACGCGGCCGGGCTGCGGCAGGCATTCTTGCTGCGAGGAACGGAGCCAGAACCGTGTGCCGGGGAATACGCGGCGGTCGAGACGCTGGTGGAAGTTGAGCGGTGGATTCGCGAGAAGGGTTAGATGTGGACCTCGTCGCGGCGGCCTGCGTGGGATGGTTTGTGTGTTCAGCTTCCAGCTCTGAGCTGCCCGCTGTCAGCTTTCCTGCGGCAGGCACGCTGGGGCGATTTACAGCTGCCAGTCGCGAGTTCCCAGTTGCCAGTGACTACGGAAGCTCCGCAGCCGCGAAGGTCGCGCCCTGGGCGTCTTTGGCGGAGACCGCGGGCGCGAGATCGTCCAGCGGCCAGGCGATCGCCAGCGACGGGTCGTTCCACACGATGCAGCGTTCTCCCGCGGGGAAGTAGGTGCGGGTCGCCTTGTAGAAGACTTCGGCGGTTTCCGACAATACCAGAAAGCCGTGGGCGAAGCCCTCCGGAATCCACAGCATCTCCATTTCGCCGGCGGCGTTGAGCGGCTGGAGGTGGAACCCGGCCCACTTGCCAAAGTCCGGCGAACTGCGGCGAAGGTCGACGGCGACATCCCAGATGTGGCCTGAAAGCACGCGGACCAGCTTTCCCTGGGGCCTTTCGAGCTGGTAGTGCAGCCCGCGCAGGACGCCCCGAACGGAGAAGGACTGGTTGTCCTGGGCGAATTCTCCTGGCAGGCCGGCGTCCCGGAACGCCTCGCGGTTGAAGGTCTCGGCAAACCAGCCGCGGCTGTCGCCGTGGCGTTTTGGGCGAATGATTTTTACGTCGAACAGCCCCGTTTCAAAAATCTGCATCACATCACCATAAGACATGCACGACGGCTGTGCGACCCCAATTGCGTCCGGCAGGAAAGTTGTCCGGTTTGGTCCCTAACTGGAACGAAAAACGAAGAGTTTGTGCGTATCGGAAAGTTTCGGCTATCGTCATTCGCGCGAAGAAGGTACACTGGACGATATCAAAGCGGTATGACCGAAGTTTGGGCTGATCACTTCCGAGCGACACGCAAGAACGGTTCGCGGCATGGTTCCACAGAGGGCCGGCTGCTAACAGTCGAGGCAGGAACGACTTGAGAACGA
>DASRLB010000147.1:0-7948 GCA_035648695.1 Acidobacteriaceae bacterium
GAGGGGAGAGGGGCGAGGGAGTGAGGAGCGAGGGGTTCTGGAGAGCTCAGAGCGCAGAGATATTGAGCTTAGAGAGAGCGAGGTTTTTTCGCGGGTGGCGTTCGATGCGGTGAAGGACGCTCCGAGGTTTGCCGCGGAGGAACTGTATGGGTTGATGGACCCGGCGCCGGGGGCTTCGAATGCTTATGACGTGCGCGATGTGATTGCGCGGGTGGTTGATCGGTCGGAGTTCGATGAGTACAAGGCGGACTTTGGCAGGACGCTGGTGTGCGGGTATGCGCGGATCGGCGGACGCGCGGTGGGGATTGTCGCCAACCAGAAGCTGAACCAGGCGATGACGGTGTCGATGGGACCGCAGCAGGGTCAGAAGCGCACGGAGTTTGGCGGCGTCATCTATACGGAGAGCGCGCAGAAGGCGGCGCGGTTCATCATGGACTGCAACCAGAGCCTGGTGCCGCTGATCTTTCTGCATGACGTGAACGGGTTCATGGTGGGGAAAGATGCGGAGTGGTCGGGCATTATTCGCGCGGGAGCGAAGATGGTTTCCGCTGTGAGTACGAGCGTGGTGCCGAAGATCACCGTGATTCTGGGTGGCAGCTTTGGAGCGGGGCACTATGCGATGTGCGGCAAGGCGTTCGATCCGCGGTTTCTGTTTGCGTGGCCGACGGCGCGGTATGCGGTGATGAGTGGGGCGTCCGCCGCGAGCACTCTGGGCGAGGTGCGGGCGAGGCAGATGGAGCGGTCGGGCGAGGTGGTCGACGAGGCGAAGCGGAAGGCGCTGTATGACGAGATCAAGGCGACGTACGACGCCCAGGCGGACCCACGGTATGGGGCGGCGAGGTTGTGGATCGACTCGATTATCGACCCGGCGAGGACGCGGGAGGTGTTGATGACCGCGCTGGAAGCGTGCGCGCTGAATCCGGAGGTGGAGAGGTTCAATGTGGGTGTGTTGCAGACGTGAGCGGAAAGGCGGGGTCGGCTAATTCGGACGAAGATTTTCCCGCACGATATACCGCGATGACCGATGGGGAGATTCTGCATCTCGCGGCTGAAGGTGGTTTCAAGCCGGAAGCGAAGGCTGCGCTTGCGGAGCAGCTTGCGATGCGGGAAATTTCGCCGGCCGCGATCGATGCGGAGCGCGAGCGGCAGCGACATGCGGATCTACAGGCGAAGGTGGGGCGGAACCCGTTCATCCCGTATCGGGGGACGGGGTTGAAGTTTCGCGGGAAGACGTTTCTGTCGGAGGAAGATGAGGCGCGGGGGATTTACGTGCAGACTCGGTGGTTTGTGATGTGGTGGCTGTGCCTGGTGCCGTTGGGATCGTATCGGGTGAGGATCGCGCCGAGCGATCGGCGGGGATACGAGATTATGAGCCGGGAGCGGCTGCACTGGAGGCAGGTTTGGATGGGGCTGGGAAAGACGTTGTTTGTTTTCCTGCTGGTGCTTGGTCCGCTGCTGTTGGTGGGATGGTATCTGACGCGGCGGTAGGGGGCGGGTGACAACTGTGAGAATTAGGCGTGAGATGGAGGGCGGAGGAGTTTGAGCTTGGTGAAGATTATTGAATGTCCGCGGGATGCGTGGCAGGGGCTGCCGAAGGTGATGTCGCCGGAGGTGAAGGCGGAGTATCTGCGGTCGCTGATTGCGGCGGGGTTTGCGCATATCGATGCGGTGAGTTTTGTGTCGAAGGAAGCTGTGCCGCAGATGGCCGACTCGGAGTTCGTGCTGGAGTATCTCGATCCGCCGGACGATGTGGAGATCATCGGCATCTGCGTGAATGCGAAAGGCGCGGAGCGGGCGATTGCGACCAGTGCGGTCGCGACGCTGGGATTTCCGTATTCGATTTCGCCGCAGTTCCTCGAACGCAATCAGAGGCAGACGCCGGAAGAGGCGCTCGATCAACTGGAGCAGATCGGCGAGTTGGCTTACAAGGATGGGCAGGACCTGGTCGCGTATATCTCGATGGCGTTTGGAAACCCGTATGGCGATGCGTGGGACATCGACGAAGTGGTGAGTGCGGTGGATTTGCTGGTCGACGCGGGAGTGACGCAGATTTCGCTGGCCGATACGGTGGGGCTCGCGTCGCCGGCGCTGATCCGCGATGTGATGAGCTGCGTGATGGGGGTACATGAGGGGATCGAGGTGGGAGTGCATCTGCATGCGCGGCCGGATGAGGCTGCGGCGAAGGTTCGCGCGGCGTATGAAGCCGGATGCAGGCGTTTCGATGCGGCGATTGGGGGGCTTGGCGGCTGTCCGTTTGCGCAGGATGCGCTGGTCGGGAACCTGCCGACCGAGGTTTTGCTGGCGACTCTGAAGGAGTTGGGGGCGAGGGTTCCGGAGCTGGAGCCGCTGGATGCGCTGGTGATGAGGAGTGCGGAGATTGGGAAGAAGTTTGGGCTGCAGGTTCAGTGAATAGTGAGTGGTGAATAGTAAATAAGGCAAAGGCGGAGTGATGTCGACGATTCGGGTTGAGGATGATGGGGCGGTGAGGACGATTACGCTGAATCGTCCGGAGCGCAGGAATGCACTGGTGCCGGAGATGATGGAGGAGTTGATCGCCGCGTTGGGTGAGGCGAATCGGGACGGCGCGCGGGTCGTCGTGCTGGCGGGGGACGGCGAGTCGTTTTGTGCGGGGCTCGATTTGGCGGTGTTGCGCGAGATGGGTGGTATGAGCAGCGAACAACATCGGGTTGAAGCCGAGCGGGTGGCGCGAATGTTTCGCGCGTTGTGGGATTGCGATGTTCCGACGATTGCTGTGGTGCAGGGAGCGGCGGTTGCCGGAGGGACAGGGCTGGCGACGATGTGCGACTTTACCGTTGCGGCTCCGGAGGCGAAGTTTGGTTATACCGAGGTGCGGATCGGGTTTGTGCCGGCTCTGGTAAGCGCTTATCTGGCATTGCAGGTCGGGGACAAGGTTGCGCGGGGCTTGATGCTGAGTGGGAAGCTGTTTGGGGCGGATGAGGCGTTGCGACTGGGGCTGGTGAGTGAGGTGGTCCCGGCGGCGGAGTTGCAGCAGAGGGTGTCGGCTCTGGCGGCGGAGTTGATGCGGAATTCTCCTGAGAGCTTGAGGGCGACGAAGAGGCTGCTTCGGGCGCAGAGGGCGGAGAGGTTGGCGGCGGCGCTGGAGTTGGCGATGGATGCGAATGCGGCTTCGCGAGAGACGGCGGATTTCAAGGAAGGAGTGGCGAGTTTCTTAGAAAAACGCAAACCTGTGTGGGGTAGGTGACGTTGCGAGGGCCGGTAGGTCGCTAGACTGTTGAAATGACTGAGATGGAGCGGATGCTGGAACGCGGGTATGGCGAGACGCCGGTGCGGGTGCGCTACGCCGAAACCGATCAGATGGGCGTGGTGTATCACGCGAATTACCTGGTGTGGTTCGAGATTGGGCGGGTGGAGTTCATTCGGGAGACGGGCCTGGATTATGCCGCCATGGAGCGCGAAGGCGCGGCGATTGCCGTCGTCGAAGCGCGGGCGCGATATAAGTGTCCGGCACGCTATGACGATGAGTTGCTGATAAGGACGACGCTGGTGGGAGTGCGCGGGCCGGTGGTACGGTTTCGATATGAGGTTGTGCGGGCTGCGGATGAGGTCCTGTTGTGCGAGGGCGAGACGACGCATATCGTGGTGGGGCGCGATATGAAGAAGCGTGAGCTTCCGGCGAAATATGCGGAGCGTTTTCGCGAGTTGACACGTCATATGCAGGGGACGCGTGAACTGGAAACGGTCGGGGCGGGAAAGTAGGAAGGGCGATGGCTGAGGCGGAAAAGTCGGCGGCGAAGAAGGTGGCGTTGATTACCGGTGGGAACAAGGGGATCGGTCTGGAGACCGGCCGGCAGCTTGGAAAGCTGGGGTATGCGGTGCTTCTGGGGGCCCGCGATGTGCCCAAGGGTGAGGCAGCGGCGAAGTCATTGCGTGCTGACGGGATCGATGCGCGCGCGGTGAAGCTGGACGTGACCAAGGCTGAAGATATCGCGGCCGTGACGCGGATGATCGAATCGAAATTTGGAAAGCTGGATGTGCTGGTGAACAACGCCGGCGTGATGCAGGAAAAGGGCTGGACGCAGAACACGACGAGCGCGACCGATCCGGTGAAACTGCGGGCGACGTTCGAGGCGAACTTTTTTGCGGTGGTCGCGCTGACGAACTCCCTGCTGCCGTTGTTGCGGAAGGCCGAGGCGGCGCGGGTGGTGAATGTGTCGAGCACCCTGGGCTCGGTGAGTTTGCAGGCGACGAAGGGCTCGTCGACATACGGGACGAAGTTGTTTGCGTATAACTCGTCGAAGGCCGCGCCGAATATGTTTACGATCCATCTGGCGCATGAGCTGCGGCACACGAAGATCAAGGTGAACTCGGCGCACCCGGGATGGGTGAAGACGGACCTGGGTGGGAGCGGGGCTCCGATGAGTACGGCGGAGGGTGCTGTGACGGAAATTCAGTTAGCGACGCTGCCGGAGGATGGGCCTACGGGTGGTTTCTTCCATTTGGGTGAGGCGATTGCCTGGTAGGTGCAGTTGGCAATGCCTTTCCGCAAACCACAAATTTGTCATCCTGAGCGGGTGAGAAGAATTTCGCATGAATCTCTTTCAAAAGCAGATAATAGGCTATTTTTGTCCTGTGCAGGAACTGTGTAGAGCAATCTGTAAATTTTCCGGTTTTGTGGCTTATGCACGGAATTGCCTCCTCGCGGATGAATCGAGAGTTTCAACACCATCACGGGTTTATCAGGTCTACGGTGGGGTGGCGGGCCCGAACTTCTGTGCTGTTGAAAGAGTTAGTGCAGTGCTATGAAGGAGATGGAGGAGGGTTACATACGTTCGTCTGCAAGTGCAAGTACCTAACGGTGCGTGGCCCGGTACCGGGCCAAAGCGGGCTGGTGGCTGGAATGACTCGTGACCGCGTAGCCATGATCGAGGTGCGGATGCGTCGCCGGATAAGGCTCGACTACACGGTCTTCTGGGAAAACTCGTACGCGAGACAGGGATTCTAATCCCCAACCTTTTTACTAGAGCCCCAGCCCGATGTCCATGCTCTGTTCCTGCTCTTGCTTCGGCGTCGGAGTGACGTTCTGCTCGTTCTTGTCTTGGCCTTTGACCTGCGCCACATCCTGCGAATGCGAATGGGACTCCCCTTTCGGCATCGCATGATCTAAGGCTTCCTTGGCCGTAATCGGGTTTCCGTCCTGCCCGTAGAACTGGCCGGTCGGCCCGTCGATGTGCAAACCTCGTTGTGTATCGAGATGCTCATAGGACTGAATCGTCCCCGTCTCGGCCTTCCATCCAAACTGACTCCCCTCGGCTGCTGTCACTGCATTGTTGAGCGGTGCCCAGTGCCGCTCAACCTCCGGCCAGCTATAGACCTTCTCGACAGGCTCAGCGACTGCCTTTTGCTCCACCACCGGCTCTCGCTTCGGCGCGACTGCCTGCTCCGGCACTTTGGCGGTCTGATCCTGCTTCACCTCCGGCGCTAGTGCGCTCGTGTGCGAGACATCACGGCCGAGTGCCGAGCCGAGCTTCTCACGGCTGTCTGTGAAGAGTTGGGCGTCGTAGGCACCACGCGAAACCGAGACATACGCCATGCGATTGTTAAGCAGGTCTTTTGCTCCAAGCTCGGTGTCCACGTTGATAAGCACGCGGTCAGCGGTCTGCCCCTGGCTGGAGTGGCTGGTCACGGCGTAGCCGTGGTCAAGGTGCGGATGCTTCACAGGGTCAAGCTGCACCTCACGGCCTCCGTCCATCTTGACGGACATGCGCCCCTCGGCGATGCGCTCCACGGTGCCAAGCTCACGGTTCGCCAGCTTCATCTCCGACACGGGAGCGGTGAGCTGCACCCGGTCTCCGGCAGAGAACGCCCGCTCTTGCTCACGATAGACAGAGACGCCTTGCTGACGGCGTGGATCGTAGCTCTTCTCAGTTCCGTCTTTCATCTCGACGGTAAGCCGATTGTTCGGAGCATCGACTTGAGTCACCCGCGCATACTCGCCTTTAGGAATGCCGGTCTCTTTAGAGGTTCGGCTGTAGCGCAACACATCGCCCTCGGTGTAACGAGCGGCCCACATGCGGTCGGCTCCGGTGAGGTCTTGGCGCGGGACAAGAACCTTGGTCTGGTGCTCTTCCTTCCCGACAACGCCCTTCGCTTGCAACTCGGTATGGATCGCTTGATTGATCTCGGTACGGGAGCGGTTGTCGGGTGAGACAACTAGCGTGTTCTCCGGCGACTTCGCATACTCCTTGGCGATGGCGGCGATGCGCTCCTCCAGCCCTCTGACCTCATGGATTCGTCCCTGCCGATCCAAGCTCGCAATCGCCAAGCCAACCTCGCCAAGCGCAAGCTGCTCGACTGTCTGTTTTAACTCCGGGTCTTTCTGACGAACGATCTCATCCAGCCTTACAGTCTTCATCCCGGCTTCTTGTAGCTGGGCGAAGATGCGACCGGCTTCAACGGACTCATGCTGGCGAGTGTCACCTACCAACAGAACGCGCTCGTTTGGATGGAGGCGGCTCACAAACTCGTGCATCTGACGGGTTGAGGCGAGAGAGCTTTCATCCACTACATAAAGGCGCTTCTCCCCGGTATCCACTTTCTGTCCTTGGGCAAGATGGGCTTGCAAAGTCTTTGTCTCGATGCCGGCCTCGCCGAGCTTCTGAGCTGCGCGAGATGTCGGCGCAAAGCCCTCTACCCGATAGCCGGTATTCTCTGCACCCTCGCGTACTAGGGCCAGAGCCGTCGTCTTCCCCGCACCCGCGACTCCATCCAAGCCGACGATCTTCTCGCGTGACAAAAACACCTCATCGACTGCTTGCCTCTGCCCAGCATTTAGCTCTGGGTGACGTTCCTCGATATCAATGCGAGTTCTTCCGTCTACCAGCATGGGATCGGCGAAGCCGCGCTGGTTGCCGTCCTTCATGTGGCCGATGGTTTCGCGCTCCATGCGAAGCGTCTCCGCCGTCGTGTACTGCTGCCCCTCATGCTTCGGCCCATGCTGGACGGTGCGGAACTCCCCCGACTGCGCTCTACGGTCGAACTCCTGCCGGACTTGTGAGAAGCTCGCATCGCCCATGCCTCTGTCGAGCGCCGCCGTCAGAATCGACCGTCCGCTCCCCACCGCCGAACGCTCGAAGAGATGCTCGCGGGCGTAGGTCACAGATACCTGGGCCGACTTGCCCGGATGGGATTCGTGATGTTGTCCATGCTGCCGCGCTTCGGCAACAACGCGGTCGGCCTGGTGGCCGTACTGCGCCGACAGCTCGCGGTGCTGCCGCAATACCTCTTCCGGGGACAGCAACTCCTTGGAGTCTCGCGTCCGATGCGCTGCGATCTGCGCGGCGGCTGGCCCGTCGATGCCATTGGCGCGGATGTAGTCTTTTACCTGCTCCCGCCGTAAGCTATTGGCCGCAAGGTACTCCTTGCTGTACCCGGCGATCTGCGGCTCGCCCCACTCGCCGCGCTCGACCTTATAGCCAAGGTCATTCAAACGCACGGCCAACTCCGATCGGTAGACGTTGGTGGCGTAGCTCTGTGAGGCGAAGAGCTCCTGCGGTTGCAGGGAGCGGGTCTGCCCACTCTCGCACTCTGTGACGTTGAATATCACGGCATGGGTATGGAGCTGCGGCGCGGCATAGCCTTCCACCGGGCGCGCGGTGTCATGCTCGAAGGTCGCGGCGGCGAACTTGCCGGTCGTCTCCGGCTCCCGAATGTTGCCGATCCGAGCCTCGGTGTATCGCTCCAACTCAGTCAGCGCCACGCGGACGCTCTCGCGGTGCGCCTGCCGCACCCGGTCATCGCCGCCGACCAGCGCGGTCAGAGAGACGGACTTCGGCGCGGAGAACGTCGCGTCCCATCCGGCACGGTGCTCGACCGACGTAATCTCCTTGCCGCCCTTGCCTTCATAGGTCTTGGATACCTGGTGCCGAACAAGCTGCGCCTCGGTCTGCGGGTGCTGGCCTTCGCTCAA
>DASRLB010000148.1:0-13419 GCA_035648695.1 Acidobacteriaceae bacterium
CAGACCTGATCCGTTGGCAAAAATCAGTCGACGTTCACCAAAATCCAGCCCACACATCCCCCACACACCTCAGCACACACAGCTACCCCACTCTCATCAGCAAAAAACATCACATGCTTACCTCTCGTGAGAAATGCGGGCTAAGCTCAATCTCTCGAATGCTGTCCTCATCAACCGAATTCAGGACGAACTTGAGCCCAAATTCCTGTTCCCACGATTCCGCTTGCAACAAGGCCTTGCCCGATCCAAACGTCAATCCGAAAATTCGTCCCGCGCTGTGCACGATCATGAGCGCGGACGGCCGTTGGCTCTTCTCTTCGATGGGCGGCGAGACAGCGCTGCCAAGAACCTTTGCCCATTTCGGCGGAGCCGGATATGCACGTTTCACATATAGTGTCGCGAACGCACCATCAGCTAGAACGACTGCATGTTCGGCCAGTTGCGCCGCATACGTGGTATTCAGAATGGAATTGTCATCCTGAAAGTCGGCCTTGATGAGAAAGACAGTCCAGACGTAATAGGGCTTCTTCTTGGACATCATGTACCTCTCGACTCCTGTCGCGACAAGAGTAGCGCAGTGGAAGCCATTTGAAACAGCGCTAATTGTTATCTGGCGGGATACGTTTCGGTTCGCGGGTGAAGAGTGCCTTTGCGTAAGGCCCGCTCCTTCATCATTACGAAGAAGACGGGCACGAGAATCAAGACATGGATGGTCGAAGTAATCATGCCGCCCACGATGGGCGCCGCAATCGGCTTCATCACATCGGAGCCGATGCCGGATTCCCAAAGGATCGGTGCGAGGCTGGCGAGCACGGCAACGACTGTCATCAGCTTGGGACGAAGACGCTTAACCGCGCCTTCAATGACGGCATCTCCTATGTCGGCATTGCTCTGGATTTCCCCTAACAGCAATCTTCGCTCCAAGGATTCGTGCAGGTAGACGACCATGACAACGCCGGTCTCGACCGCGATTCCGAAAAGCGCGATGTAGCCTACCCAGACGGCGACGCTGAAGTTATAGCCGAGCAGCCATTGCAGCAAGAGCCCTCCAGTCATGGCGTAGATGGTGGGCACAATCAGCACGACCGCCTCTGCTACGGAATGGAACACCATGTACAGCAGGAGAAAGATCATGAAGAAGACAATCGGCAGAATGAGCTTGAGTCGCTGCTTCGCCCTCAACTCGAATTCGTATTCTCCCGACCACTTGTAACCGTAGCCAGCCGGGATCGCAATCTGGCTTTTCAGTTTGCGATTGGCCTCGTCCACAAAGCCCCCGTAGTTAGTGCTTTTTAGGTCGATGTAGACATACCCCGTGAGTTGGCCGTCCTCATCTCGGATCATCGCCGGGCCATGAGAGAAAGATATTTGAGCAACCTGGCCCAAAGGAATCTGCGCCCCGGAGGGCGTGGCGATCAAGACGTTACGCATTCGATCCACGCTATCCCGGAAATCCTGCGAGTAGCGCACGTTGATGGGGTATCGTTCGCGCCCTTCGATATTTTCTGCGATGTTCTGCCCACCGATGCCGGACGAAACCGCCAGTTGTATATCTGCGACGCTGAGGCCATAGCGTGCAGCCTCGATACGATTCACCTTCACGTTGACGTAGAAGCCCTGCGAGATCCGTTCAGCGAAGATTGACCGAACCTGCGGCATCGACGAGAGAACGCTCTGCATCTTTGACGCCAGTTGTTCAATGCCATCTACGTTCGGTCCTTGCACCTTAAGTCCAAGCGGCGTCTTGATCCCGGTGAGTTCCATGTCGAGACGGTTTTCAACTGGACTTGTCCATGTATTTGCCAACCCCGGAAACTGTACCTTTTCATCCATCTCCTGAATGAGCTTCGTGTCGGTCATTCCAGGTCGCCACTGCTCTCGCGGCTTGAGCATGAGGGTCGTGTCGTACATATCGAGCGGTGCGTTGTCGGTTGCACTATCGGATCGGCCAACCGTTCCGAAGACGCTCTCGACTTCGGGAATCGTGCGCAGTATGGCATCCTGCTTTTCCAGAAGAGACTTCGCTTGCTCAATAGCAATACCCGGAAGCGCGGTGGGCATGTAGAGTGCGGAGCCTTCAAAGAGAGGAGGCATGAACTGGCTCCCGAGCTTGAATGCAACGGGCAGCGTTACCAGTAGGAAAAGCAAATTGACTGCAATGGTCAGCTTTCGATACTTCAAGCAGAACCGGAGGATCGGGAGATAGATGGCCTGCGTAACGCGCGAGATTGGATTGGCACTCTCCGGCTTGAGTCGCCCTCGAATCAGCATTACCATCAGGACCGGCACAAGCGTTATTGCAATGATCGAGGAGGAACCCACAGCCAGCGTCTTTGTCCAGGCAAGAGGCCGGAACATCCTGCCCTCCTGCGCTTCCAACAGAAAGACGGGCAGGAATGAGACAACGATGATGAGCAGTGAAAAGAACAGCGCCGGTCCAACCTGCTTTGCAGCGTTGATGAGAATCTCCCGGCGCTCTGGTTCGGATACGGGTGTCACATCCGACTCCTGCCTCTCGGAGAGATGACGGTAGCCGTTCTCCACCATCACAATCGCGGCATCGACTAGAACGCCGACAGCCAGAGCGATGCCGCCGAGAGACATGATGTTCGATGTAACACCGAGGAAGTAGATCGGAATGAACGAGACAAGAACTGCAATCGGTAACGCAAGAATAGCGATCAACGCCGAGCGGAAGTGAAACAGGAAGATGATGATGACGAGACTGACAATGATGGCCTCTTCCAGCAAATCGCGTTGGAGAGTGGCTATCGAATCGTTGATGAGGCCGGAACGATCATAGCCCGCGACAACCTGCACTCCGGCTGGAAGCGACGGCGCAATATCACGGAGCTTTTGCTTCACGCCTTCGATGACATTCAAGGCATTCATACCCTGCCGCATGACGACGATGCCGCCAACAGTCTCGCCCTCACCATTCCACTCGGCGACGCCCTCTCGAATGTCCGGGCCAAAGGCAACGCTACCAAGATCACGGACCAAGACCGGAGTTCCATCCTTGCTGCCCACGGCGATCGACTCAAGATCATTGAGTGACTTCAGATAGCCGAGGCCCCGAATCATGTACTGCGCTCCGCTAAGATCGAGCACTCGACCGCCCACTTCGTTTGTGCTTGCCTTCACCCGGTCTATGACCATCGAGAGGGGGATGTTGTAGGCCAGCAGCTTGTTCGGGTCGAGCCGTATCTGGTACTGCTTCACATAACCGCCAATGGTCGCGACCTCCGAGACACCAGGAACAGTCTCCAACTCGTAGCGCAGATGCCAGTCCTGAAGAGTACGAAGATCGGCCAGGCTGTGCTTGCCGCTCTTATCTACTAGGGCGTACTCGAAGACCCATCCCGCACCCGTCGCGTCCGGCCCGATGGCTGGATGCACTTCGGCAGGTAGGCGACCGCCAATTTGCTGGAGGTATTCGACCACCCGAGAGCGTGCCCAATACAGGTCTGTGCCGTCCTCAAAGACGACGTACACATACGAATCTCCAAACATCGTTTGAGCGCGGACTGCCTTTACATGAGGAGTTGCAAGAAGGCTTGTCACGATGGGGTAAGTGACCTGGTCTTCGATGATGTCTGGCGGTTGTCCCGTCCAGCTTGTATGCACGATCACCTGAACATCCGAAATGTCGGGCAGCGCATCGAGTGGCACATGCCGGATCGACCAGATACCGGCAAGGGTCAGCATTAGAACGCCGGTGAAAACGAGAAAGCGGTTTCGGGCGCAGAGATCAATGATTCTGGAGATCATGTCACATCCCCCCTTCGACGTTGACGCGCAACTGTTTCGTGGCGATGATCTGTCCGTTCTGTTTCACCGTCACCGCCGCTTGCCACGTTCCACCCGACTCAAGTACACCCGCTCCGTCATAGAGCCCCGGACTTTTCTGTATGAGCTGTGTGGTCGTGTTCATCGCCCCCATGCCCATTGCCGGCATCGCAGCCATGAAGAAAGTGACCGCAACTTGCGCCCCAGCAACCGGCTGGCCGTTCGCCCCGGTTAGCTTGACGTGAAAGACGTTCGATCCTTTGTGGGCGGGGTTGGGGTCGGTGGTGAAGTCAATCGCGACCGTTGGTTGCTGTTGCGCTGGATTGGACGGCGCTTGCTGCCCGGCACCCGGCGGCGGCGGAGTATACGAGCCCGCCGCAGCCTCTAATTGGCTTTCAGAATCGAGGAGGAAATTCGCTGAGGTGACAATCTGCTGATGGGCCACCAGACCTTTCAGAACGATAAAGTCATCCCCAACCCTCGCGCCAAGGCTGACATCCTTTGGTTCGATACTGCCATTCCCGTGATCGACAAAGGCCAACTGACGCAACCCCGTCTGAAACACGGCCGAGGCGGGGACAACGAGTTGCCGCCCCAACGCTGACTTCAGATCGACGTTCACGAACATCCCCGGCTTCAGCGTCACGCCGGGATTGTTGACCGCCAGCCGCACCGTGACGGTGCGCGTCGTCAAATCGACTTGCGGCAGGATCTCTTCGACGCGGCCCTGAAAGGTACGCCCCGGATAAGCATCGACTGTGATGGATGAGCTGTCTCCGCGCTTCAATCGACCAACATCGTTTTGAAACACCTGTGCATTGACCCACACACGCGAAAGATCGGCGAGCGTGTACAGCTTCGTTGCCGGTTCGACGTACATATTGGAAAGCACCGTGCGCTCCATGATGTAACCGGAAGCAGGAGAATTGATGGATAGCTCGGTGATCGCCTTACCTGTCTCCTGGAGCTTCGCTATCTCGCTGCTCGGAATGTCCCACTGGCGTAGGCGCTGCTCCGCCGCCGTGGTTAAAGATGATGCACCACTTGCGACGCCATCGACCGAACTCCCACTGAGAGCGGCCTGATTCCGTCGCGCAAGTAGATAATCTTCCTGCGTCGCGACCAGTTCGGGGCTGTAAATGGTGAAGAGCGGCTCGCCCTTGCGGACATATTGGTACGTTGCGTCGGCAAAGACCTTGCGGATGTATCCAGAGAACCGCACCTGGACGGATGACTGAAGGCGCTCGTCCACATCGACAGTGCCAGTCGCTCGAATCTCATCGCTCAGTTGCTTGTATTCGACGGTGCCGGTCTTTACACCAATGCTGTTCATCTGCTCATTCGTCAGTTGCACAGGCACCAGCGGGGCTTCCATTTGTGCAGCCGGCATGGACGCATCCTTGCCCGTGTCATTGTTCGAGTCTGACATCGGCCCCGACGCGATGGGTTGAACACCTGTGGCCACGGATGCCGGATGAATGACGGAGCGGGTGCGGTAGACATACACAGCAGCCACAACCGCAAACAATGCAAGCCAAAATAGGGATGTACGGACAATGGTTCGGTTCATCGTAGTTGCACTCCCGTCAGAGTTTCGAGACGTGCCAGGGCTGTTTCGTGGTCCAGCAGCGCCTGCTGATAGTCGTGCTCAAAGGTCAGAACATCGAGGAGTGAAGAAAGCACCGGAGCGAACGCCTGTTTGCCGGATTGATATGTCGTCTGTTCCGCACGAAATGCGGCTTGCGCCTGCGGCAGAAGACCGTCCCGATACTCGGTCAGAAGCTCCGCAGTATTCGTCACGGCGATGTATTGCTTCTGCACCTCGGCAAGTTGCTGTTGCACCTGCGAGTCGAGTTCCTGCTTCGATTGCTCCAGCGACTCCGCAGCTTCGGCTACGTCCGCTTCAACCCGCTTGCGCCGGGGCAGTCGCATACTGACCGTGAGCATGTAGTAGTCGCGATAGCCACCACCCGTCTGCTGAAACATATAGCCAACGTTGAAATCCGGCTTGCCCTCGCGTTGCGCCGACTTGAGTTGCGCGTCCTGTTTGTGAACGCCGGCAGCATCCACCGAGACAGCAGGGTTATGAGCGAGAACGAGGTTCTGCAGTTCGTCGGCGGTACGTTGCAGTGGGGTCAGCGCAAGTGGTTCTGGGATGATGTCAGGAGAGGTCTGCGGCCGATTGAGCAGTTCCTTGAGGCCAGCCTGAAGCTGCCCCATCTCCTGATGGTGCATGGTGACTTCACGCAGAATCTTTGTATGCTCGATTTGTGCCTTCAGGACATCCGCCTGACTGCCTTGCCCGAGGCTGTATCGGGACAAGCCTGTCTCAATCAGAGGCTTCAAGACAGCATCGTTCCGACCGAGAATCGAGAGCGTCGCGTCAAGATAAGCAAGCCGCAAATAAAGAACCTTGACCTGGTCCGTGATCGACGAACGCAGAAGGTCTGCCTGCGTCTGCTGCACATCGGCCTCGCGGTCCGCCACCTCACCCTTGAGGCGGAGCTTCCCAGCGTAAGGAAGCTCCTGCGATGCTCCGAACCCGATGTAGGCAAAATTGCTGTTGCTGAAACCCGCAAACGGCTTGGGACTGCCGACGCTAAACGACTGAACGGTAAACTGCGGGTCGGGCAGAGCCGTCACCTGCTGGGCTACGTGGGTCGCGGCCTTCCAGGCATGCTCTGCGGCCGAGAGTTGTGTATTGCTCGACTGTGCTTCTGAAATCAACGGTGCAAGTGGTGTCGGCATCCCGGCCATCTCCTGCGCATACGCAGAAACGCCCGTTGCCATCACCAATGCGGCAAAGCTGAAAGCCAAATACAAGGCCACCTTCATAGAGGAACTCCTGTCTCGATTGCAGTTCAGACATAAGTACGCGCAGAAGCGCGTCTCGAATCTTTAGCGAGATAGGAGCGAACTAGACTCTGAGAGAAGAAATGATCGAGGGGGGAGATTTTGGCGGTGAATGTTCCGGGCGTGGGAGCCAAGCTTCGGCTACGGCCTGAGGAGCCAGAAGATCGAATGATGAAACCCAGAGGGTCACAGCGGGATGAAACGATACCGTATCCGTCTTCAAAGCATTGTCGTGAATAGTGGGCAGAGTTTTCTTGCAGCAGTCGTTGGAGCTCGGCATCTCCATCTGTCCGCATTGATTCTTCATCATGCAGCAGGCTTGCTCTTCCACGGTCATCTGCGCGTCTGGAGCCATACACGCCATCGCCGGAGCCACACAGGACACCAACAACAGCAGAACCACTCCGAATTGGCGCAGAGACTTCACTTGGTAAGAATATACCCCGTGTCTAGAACCCCACAATTGACCGGCACGGACTATGGAGCCGTTTCGATCGAATGCACCTCAAATGCGGGCTCAGGTTCTGCGAAGTACCTTTTACGCAACCAGAATGCAACGTTGATCCTCTTTGGTAGTGACGACACATAGGAAGGGTTTAGCTGCAATTCTCCTATTTGCACAATCACTCGGCTACCCCTTCGGTGCAGGAGTTGCGCAATTCGGCTGTGCGTTCAGAACTCGCGTCCCAAGCTGTTTTCCAGCTCATTGTGAGATAAGAAATGGAACCAGTTTGCGTCTCGCTCAGCCAATACTGCGTGCTTGCAACCAGTCCGCGACCTTCGTCGGGTCGAATTTGATTCGCGTGCCGACGCGAACATGAGGGATATGACCCTCCCGTGTCCAGCCATAGAGGGTCTGATAATGGACTCCTATGAGGAGCGCGAGGGGTTTGAGTAACAGCAGGCCAGAGCGGGATCGAAGGTCCTGGTCGAGGGTCATGGTATGAGCTCCGTGGACGAGGCGCTTGAACGCGCTACAACCGTCAATGGCTAATACCTGCCGCCGCATTCACTTCCCGCTTATTGCTCAACAAGGCTGCCGGTTACGCATAAAGCTACCGTTGTGCCTCAAAAAAAATGAATTCAAGACCTCATAAGCCTGACCGGTTGTGGGAGCTTGGTTTGGCCACGGTAGTGGATCAGGTGCTGCTGCAACGCGGCGCTCCAGACTCGATCACTGTCAACATCGGACGGAGTTCACCAGCGAGACGTTGGACCACTGGGTTTATTGCAAAGGCGCACATCTGGACTTCAGCGTGTCGGAATGACTCATGGCCAACGGCTATATGGAAGGCTTCACTGGAAGACTGCGCGACAAGTCCTTCCGGCGTGTGCTGGCCACCCTCTTGTGGGATCAGAAATATATTTTCGGAGGAGTCCATAACTCAATTTGGGGTTCGTAGGTTCACGGTATGGACATACGAGAAAGCAGTACCCAATACTCCATAACTGATCCGATCAATCCTCAACCCCTGTCGTTTCAGTCCGCCGAGGGCACCAGCCCTAACGACACCCAACCCGCCATCAAGTCCGAAGATGCGGCGGCAACAAATCGAAGTCGACCGGAGCGCTTCGAAGCGATGACAGCCCGCGCAGCGGCGGGAATCTACCCGGGCTGCGTTCCATTCGGCTATAGGATCGCTGCTGCGGATGGATCGATCGAGGCCGACCCCCTCGAATCGCGAATGGTAACGCTGATCTTCGAGCTTTTCTCTTCTGGAGACCACTCTCCGATGTCCATATCCGACGCGACCAGGATTGAATTTGGAGCGCGAGTAAGCGAAGCAAATGTCCTCGCTATCCTCCGGGATTGCTTCTACTCAGGAGCATTCGAGTGGGAAGAGCGTTGGTACCTCGGAGCGCACCCGATTTTCCTTCGCCCAGGCCTCTTCTTTGAGGCGCAGGCGGTGATGGGACGCCTGGCCGCAGCGGAAGCCATATCGGGCAAATAGTACACAAACGACACATCAACTTTTTTGTAAGGCAGCCGAATGATCGGCAGAAAGAGGAATGCAATGAAAGCACGGAAAAGAATAATCAAGCTGTACTGGGTGACCACAGAAGACCACGGCGAAGACTGGTTCATTCTCGCGACCACTCGCCCCTCTGCGGCGTCTTACCATGTGCTATATGAGGGATACAACATCCATGACGCATCTGCGAGGGTGATCGTCGCGAACGCGCATCTTGCCAGCTATGTCGACGGGCCGCCTCCCTGCCATGCCCACATCGAAGATCTTGAAGCGCTCGGCTTTGAGATTGTCGACGGCAGCTCTCACCAGCGAGTGGTGCGTTACAAGGGAGAGACCTTCGTCGAAGGTGTCATCGAGTCTCTCGTGAGGGAGGCACACGACAACCAGCTTGAGGCGATCGGTGAAGGGCGGCCCAATCTGACCAAGCGTTCCTCGACCGCGCGGAATAATTAGGAGCGATATCAATGGTTCGTGATTTCGCGTCTACAGAATGCCGGTACTGCGTTCGTTTAGCAACCCTTATACGGCACCTCAAGGAAATCAGCCTTGGGCCTCACCAATGGGCCATGAGACCGGTGTCAGGGATATTTGTCTCTATCAACGGGGAAGTGGCTCGCTATGTCGTGGCGGGCTACTCCAACCCGAAGGCCTCGGGCCTGCCCAATAACTTGGTCTTTGGCATTCCTCTCAACATCCATCGGGGCGACGCGGAGGCTAGCCCCGAGCTCATTGTCTGTTTTGACCCATCATCGGTGATTGCATTATTGAGAGGCCTGTATTGGACAGGTAGCACTTTTGAATATGATCCGGCCAGGGACTGGGACCGCTTCTGGAGCCCCGTCGCAGCGGTTGTAGCCGGCACGGTTGCAATCAACGGTGTGGACGGGAGAACCGTCAAGGCCAGCCCGGATGAGGGCGGTCAAACGCTGGACGGGATCTCGTATACAGAATCGATAGCCTCCTGTCTGAAATGGTGGGCTCATTGTCAGGAGACACTTCAGAGCGCAATTTACCGTTGATGGACCGGTGGAGTGACCTGCGCCGATCTCTCAACTTCAAATCAGTTCAGTTGTCGGGTTTCAGGCCACGAAACCGCCAACTTTAGCCTTGGTTGCGTCCACCCACACCGGCGAATTGAGCATAGTCAAACCGTCGGGACATTGGCTTCAGGGGTTGCACTCTCTGCCGCTGTGTAACCATTTTGTTACCAAATTTTGGTGTTTTGGGCTATAACAAGGACTCACTGCGGCTCACGAAGACTCACAGCCGCTTAAACCTAAACCTTTCACAAGGAAGGGCTTAGGCCGAAATCTTATTGATTTGCAAGGGCTTGGAAAAGGTGTGGCGGAGAGTGGGGGATTCGAACCCCCGATAGAACTTTTGGTCCTATAACGGTTTAGCAAACCGCCGCCTTCAGCCACTCGGCCAACTCTCCTGCGGGGTAGAGCCTCGATTATAGCTCCCCTCGCCCCCGCGCGCGACTCATCTGCGATAGATTCATTGCGGAGGCCTCGAAATAGCCAAACACGCCAGCACAAACAAGATGCGCCTCTTGCCCCTCATCGGCGCAACCTACTTCATCGTCTCCGGCGGCCCCTACGGCCTCGAAGACATCATCGGCATGGCCGGCTTCGGCCGCGCGCTCTTGCTCCTCGCCCTCGTCCCCTTGCTTTGGAGCCTCCCCACCGCCCTCATGGTCGGCGAGCTCGCCAGCGCCATCCCCCAAGAGGGCGGCTTCTACATCTGGGTCCGCCGAGCCCTCGGAAACTTCTGGGGATTCCAGGAAGCCTGGCTCTCCCTCGCCGCCAGCGTCTTCGACATGGCGATTTACCCCACCACCTTCGTCCTCTATCTCTCCCACTTGTTGCCGAGCCTCACGAGCGGCCACCGCGGCCTCGCGCTCAAACTCGGCATCGTCCTTACCGCAACCCTCTGGAACCTCCGCGGCGCAAAAGCCGTCGGCGACGGCTCCGTCAGCATGATGTTCCTCTCGCTCTCCCCCTTCGTCCTCCTCATCCTCTTCGCGCTCTGGCGAGCCGCGCACGGCGGAGTCGGCCTCCACGAGGCCGCCGCCTCCATGGGCACGCGCGACATCGGCGGAGCCATCAGCGTCGCCATGTGGAACTACATGGGCTGGGACAACGCCAGCACCATCGCCCAGGAAGTCGACAACCCCCAGCGAAATTATCCGCGCGCCATGCTCGCCTCGGCGCTCATGGTGATGCTGGTCTACATGCTTCCGCTCGCCGCAGTGTGGGCCGCCGGAATCCCCGCCGACCGCTTCACCACCGGCGCCTGGATCGACGCCGCCAAGCTCCTCGCCGGCGGCTGGCTCGCCCTCGCCATCGTCCTCACCGGCGCAATGGACGGCCTCGGAACCTTCAGCGCCCTCACCCTCACCCTCACGCGCCTGCCCTACGTCCTCGCGCTCGACGGATACCTGCCCAAATTCCTCACCCCGCTCAACCGCCGCGGCGTCCCCTGGGTCAGCGTCCTGGCCTGCGCCATCGCCTGGGCCTGCGCACTCGGCCTCACCTTCGAGCGCCTCATTTCCATCGACCTCGTCCTCTACGGCGGCGCATTGATTCTGGAGTTCCTCGCCCTCATCCTCCTCCGCATCCGCGAGCCCGAACTCGACCGCCCCTTCCGCGTCCCCGGCGGCACCGCCGGAGCCATCGCTCTCGGCCTCGGCCCCACGGTCCTCATCGTCTTCGCCTGCTGGGCCGCGCGCTCCGAAACCGTACTCGGCATCAACGCGCTTTTATTCGCCGCATCGATCGCAATCGCGGGAGTCCTCTTCTATGCCGCCGCCGAAGTCTACCGCCGCACCCAAACCCCCACCCGCACCTGAACCCTATTTCCCGTCCTTCGCCTTCTTATCGAGGAACGACTGCTGCGCTCGCACAATCGTCTCCCGCGCAAACTCCGCATTGCGCCACCCGCGCACCTCCACCCGCTTGCCTTCGAGGTCCTTATAAATCGAAAAAAAGTGGGTAATCTCCTTCAAAATATGCGGATAAATATCCGAATATTCGAGCACATTGTCGTACCGCGGATTCCCGTCCCCCACGCACAGGATCTTCTCATCCCCCTCGCCCTGGTCGATCATGTCCAGCGCCCCGATCGGCCTGACGCTCTGCAGGCACCCCGGAAAGCTCGGCGTATCCACCAGCACCAGCACATCCAGCGGATCGCCATCATCCCCCAGCGTGCTGGGGATGAACCCATAGTCCCCCGGATAATGCACCGGCGAATACAAATTCCGATCCAGCCGAAACACATGCAGTTGCTTGTCGTACTCATACTTCGTAATGCCATCGAGCGGAATCTCGACAACGCAATTCACCAACTCGGGAGGGTTCTTGCCAACGGGCAGTTCAAGGTAATTCGGCATAAGCTTCTGCATCTCGTTTCGTCGTCTAAATGTAAAAGGTTTGCAATCCCGTCGTCGTCGAGGGGCGTACTGTCATTGTTCCTGCATCGCGATCATTGCAAAACCTGCGCTCTAACAGTCTACAATCACCGGTTTAAGGCCCCGTTCGGCACCCGCTCTCTAGCCCCATTGTGGGATGTCGTCGCTTCGGCTCGCGGCATCAAATAAACAGGGACGAAATATTTCGCGTTCACGACATCAGGACAGAAGTCCATGCTTCAGTTGCGTTACTTGGAGAGAACAATGCCAGAATCTACCTACCGCCGGAACCTTGTTCGGCTGACCTTGTTCTCTCTGGCAGCCCTGATTTCCGTTCCTGCCGCACGCGCTCAGGCCGATGCCACCGCCTCCCGGGGAGCAAGCATTTCGGCCTTCGGTGGCTATGCCTACTCGGCCCCCGATTTCGGCCCAAAGAAAAATTCCGGCGGTGTCCTCGGCGCCGACTACACACGCTACTTCGGCTGGCGAATCGCTCCGTCCTTCGAGCTCCGTGCCAACTACACCACCGGCCAGACCGTCACCGAAAAGTCGTTCCTTGCCGGGCCGCGCTTCCAGACCGACCTCCGCCGCTTCCACCCTTATGTCGACGCCCTTTTCGGCGGTGCTTCGATCGACTTTGCCGTCTCGCCCAATCCCGGGGTGCCCTCCTATACCCACGATTTCGCCTTCGCAAGTTCCTACGGTGCGGGCGTCGACATCGATCTCGTCCACCGCTTTCAGGCCAAAGTCGACTTCCAGCAGCAGTTCGAGAACTTCGGCCCCAACGGGACCATTGTGAATAATGCCAACTTCACGCTCACACCGAGCTACTTTACCGTCGGAGTCGTTTACCGCATCCCCTTCCGCCCCCACAAGCAGTAACCGCTGAAATGCTCTAGGCTTAACACCGGGAGCCAACCGCTTGAACCACGCTTCAACCCTCAGCACTTCCGACAGCACCCCCTTGATCGATCGCTTCTCGACGAGCCGTTTCGTCCGCGCCTGCCTCCGCCAGCCCGTCGACCGCACGCCCGTCTGGTTCCTCCGCCAGGCCGGCCGCTACATGCCGGAGTACATGGCCGTCCGCCGCCACCACACCCTCCTCGACATCTGCCGCACCCCCGAAATCGCCGCCGAAGTCACTATCACCGCCGCCGAGCGCCTCGGCGTCGACGCCGCGATCATCTTCGCCGACCTCCTGCTCCCCCTGACCCCCATGGGCCTCGATTTCGACTTCATCGCCGGCGAAGGCCCGGTGGTCAAAACCCCTCTGCGCACTCTCGAACAGGTCCAGTCCCTCCGCACCGACCGCACCGACGACCTCCTCTACGTCGCCCGCGCCATCGAAAAAGTCGCCGCCCACTTCAACGCCGGAGGAAGCCGCAGCCTTCA
>DASRLB010000149.1:0-7683 GCA_035648695.1 Acidobacteriaceae bacterium
CTGCACCGCCGGGGGGCGGGTTGTTGGAGTTTGCGTCCTGAGGATCGGGGGGAGTAAGCGGGAGCTGGGGGTTCTGATCGTCTGCCATTGTCAGGTTTAAGTATAAATCGTCAGGGGGTTGAAAATGGCTCTACGGCAGCGTGATGAAGCGGGAATCGAGGGCAAAAGGGTGTGATTTTTCGAACTTAAGTTTAGGGAAGGATGCGTGCGCGGGATTGAGGACGAAGTTGTGCTCTAAACCGTTGACGGCGATACTCGGAACGCGCAGAATTGCGGTTCGGGCAGAGCGAACCCAGGCGTCTCCGAAGGCTCGGGAAGCGGGCTCGTCGAGCCATGCTGAGGTTTCAATTGCGAGGCCGCTCGGGATGACGATCCGGGTGAGGGAACGGGGAGGAAGTCTGCGGCCTCCGGCGTGGATGAGGGTTTCGAGCAGTGCAAGGCTAACGTGCTCGGCGGCATAGACCACGCGAGTGCCCTGACTGTGCCAGCGTCCGGCGGCGCGCATGGCTCCGGACGAATCGGAGGCGGCATAGGACGCGGAGTGCATGCGGTAGATGACGGTGTCGGCCATCGGCGTGACCTAGACCGGGAAACCGTGGTCGAGAGCGATGAGCAGGGCTTCTACGGCGCGGCCGCCCGCTTCGGTCCGGAGCATGGAGTACGGCGTTGCGCCGGCGAGTTCAGGATGTGGCGCGTTGAGCCACTGGATCGCGCCTTCCTTTTCGCCCCAGATGGCTTCGGCGAGTTCCAACGCATGTTGCAGCCGGAGAGCGGACTGGCTGGCGGAGGGCGACAGGGTGGCGCCGGAGCGCTTCCATGAGGAGTCGGGGATGATTTCGGCGCGGAGGCGGCCTGTGGGCAGGGAGGAACCGCGGGCGACCATCTCGAAGAGTTGGCCGGCCTTTTTCTTGGAGACGCCGGTTTCGGCTTCGAGGGCGCGACGGATGACGGGGGACGGCGTTGTTGTGGATCGGATAGAAGTTCTGCGGAGTGCGGATTGGGGCATGGAAACCACCTGGTCTCATTGTAGACCTAATTTTAGGGTCACGTGGGCTGCAACCACTGCAATTAAGAACCCGTTGTTCTACTGACTTGCCGCGCGCTGGTGGTTGATGGCGAGGAGGCGGGAGAGGAT
Source organism: Acidobacteriaceae bacterium (assembly GCA_035648695.1). Taxonomy (GTDB): domain Bacteria; phylum Acidobacteriota; class Terriglobia; order Terriglobales; family Acidobacteriaceae; genus Granulicella. The sequence goes on from DASRLB010000149.1 coordinate 1,136, forward strand.
TTCCTGGTCCGTGAGGTTGGACGGCCAGCCGTAGGCGGCGAAGACGGCTTCGTCGAGGGCGCGGTGGGCGTTGGCGAGCCAGTCGGCCTTGCCCTCCGCACGCGCGTTGTAGAGCTTGGTGAGGCTGCGGCCTTTGAGGTCGGCTTCGGAGGCGTCGGGCGGGTTGAGCCAGGCGTCGCGGAGGCGGACGAGTTCGCGGGCGGCGTCGGCGATGGCGCGGACGATGGGGGAGTCGGCTTCGGTGGGTTCTTTGCCCGGAGGCCAGGGGAAGGGGAAGGTGTCGAAGGTTGTTGCTGAGTTGTAGGAAGGATCATTTCCTTTGCCAATCCAAGAGCATGTCGCAATGGTCCACGCTTCGTGAGCCGAAGAGTGTAAGACTCCAAAGAAGTAGTCATCGGCACGAGCGAAGACGTGAAGCTTGTGATCTGGAACGATGGTTGTATCTATCCAGGCAAAAATGCGATGCTTCGTTACTTCAGGAGTCACGATGCAGCGCACAAGGTCGGAAATAGCGGCACGGAGCGCCGGTCGCGAGCGTCCATGAAGCCACCAATTTCTCTTCATTAGGGCATCGCGGTTGTCGTCCCTGAATGGCTTTACGTGATACTTGACATATTCAAAGGGCATTTCGTAGAGGCTTGCCTCACTTAAGGACATATCGCGAAAGTCGATAATCCAACCACCGCGATCACGTCCAGCGATATCTTGACCACCTAAGCGCCGCTTCACAACTTCACTGTTGGATTTGCCATTTGGATTGACCGGCTGAGAGAGCATTTTGCGAGCTTCGACATCGGTAATGTCGAACGGGCCGCCCTTCATGACGCCGAGGAAACAAAGATCCGCATTTTCAATAAGCGTTATGGCGCTGACAATATTGGAGTCTGAGCTTAAATTTGCGTGAATGCTTTCAACTTGTTTTCCGTCGAGCACGCGGGATCGTTCCGAACCATTGTCAAAGCCCAAGATGGAAATTCTGACCGCCGCCCCGTTCAAAATCCATGGCCTATCGCTCCAAGCCATGAAGATGTCTCCGGTTTTCTTGATACGTTCGAGCACAGGACGATTCCCGACCATGCGGATGGAATTTGTGGCAAGCAATCCTGCGCGCTGCGTTTGTTCCTTTGCGATCTCTTCGCGCGCTTTCTCAAACCAATACGTGACGAGGTCTGCGCCGCCGGGAACGCGATTTTCGTAGAGCTTGCGAAGGTCCGTTACATAGACATCGCCCATTTCTCCCCGCATCATCTTGTCACCCAGAAATGGCGGATTGCCGACAATGTAATCTGCCGCGGGCCACTGTGGTTCGTAAGGTTTGCCCGCTTCGTCGTAGCGCATGATGGCGTCGGCGTGCTGGATGTTGTCGAGCTTGCGGAGGAGTGGTTCTTTGTCGTCCTTTACGCCGTGGTCGTGCTTCCACTGGAGGAATCCGATCCAGACGACGATGCTGGCGATCTCGTGGGCGTAGAAGTCGATCTCGATGCCGAAGAGTTGCGAAGGGTTTGGAATGGGGTCGAGTGAGAGGGTGAGGCCGTGGGCGATGCCGAAGACGCGGGCTTCGTGCCAAAGGTCGAGCAGGCGCTTGAGGGCGACGTAGAGGAAGTTGCCGGAGCCGCAGGCGGGGTCGAGGATGCGGACCTGGGTGAGTTCGGCGGCCCAGTCCTGTAGAAGGTGCAGAGCGGGACGGTTGAGTTGGAGGGTGGGTTGGGGAGCGCGCTTTGCGGCGGCCGCCCGGCCCACCTTAGCCGGTGATGAAGCCACCGGCGAAGATGGGTCACCCCCAAGGGTGGCCGGGTCGGGGGATTCTTCGGCGAGAGCGTCGAGGATGGATTGCTGGACGGTCTCCCAGCGGCGACGGAGCGGCGTCATGACGACTGGCTCGATGAGAAGAAGGATGTCGTCGGTGGAGGTGTAATGAGCGCCGATCATGGAGCGCTTGGCGGCGTCGAGGGAGCGCTCGAAGAGTGTGCCGAAGATGGCTGGCTCGATGTGCGACCAGTCGTGCTGGGAGGCGTTATATAGAGTGCCGAGATCGGCGAGGTCCAGTTCGATGATGTGATCGTTGGGGCGAAAAAGGTCGCCGTTGAAGTAGGGAATGTTATCCGCACCGAAGGTGCCGCCTTCGGTGCTCATGGCTTCGAGGAGCACAGGCAGCTTCTTGTTGAATCCGCGCGGAGAGAAGCGGTCGTTTGTGATTAAGCGCCGAAAGGCATGATTGGGAAGAAGGCCCACCGAGTCGGCGAAGAGACAGAAGACCAGGCGCATGAGGAAGTGCGCAATCTGCTCTTTGGATGGGCGGTCCGGGGCGGTCGCGCGTTCGAGTTCGAGGCGTTGTGCGAGTTTGAGGAAATCGGCTGCCGCGGCCTCCGTGACGCGTGCCGCGGCGACGTTTGGACGCAACTGGTTGTAATCGCCGAAGAGGTGACGCAGGACATTGAGTGGTGGAAGAGCGGATGTGGGGGTGTCGCGGGCGTTCAGCAGGTCGTCGAGCGTGAAGGCGTAGGTGCGCGATGGGAGATTCTCGAACTTGGTGTGGACTTCGAAATGGACGAAATCGCAGACGACGAGGAGCGGAGGGTTCTCCAGCGCTTCGTGGTATTCGTTGAGTTGTTTGTAGGCTTTCTTTAGGTCGCCACCCTTGGACTTGTACTCCCAGGCAAAGTAGCCGCGCTTCCAAACATCGGCGAAGCCCTGTTCTCCAGTGCCGGCTTTGGAGACACGTTTCTCGTAGATATAGCTCGCGCCGACAACATCCTCTTGGTTGGGATGCGCGACCCCGAGCGCATCGCAAAGATCACGGAAATGTGTCTGTGCGCCTGACTTTTCAGTGAGGGAGCTTGCGTTCCATTTTCGGACAAAACCAACAATATCCAGCGACATGGGCTTTGGCTATTGTGCCAGAACCTGCCCGCGTCCAGCGCCGTCTTCGAGGTTGCGAGGCAAGATGGTCATAAGCGCGTGACGACCAGCGTGAGGTCCACGGTTTGGGTGGGTGATGCGGCTCCGGCAACAGCCTTCTCCCCCAACTCATGACTTCCATAAAAGGGGGCGCCGAGACCACCGGCTCCCCTGCATCACTTACAAACACCTAATCCGGTTGCGGAGGCGGCCCTGCCTGTCCCGGCGCACGTCCCATCGGCCCGCGCTGCCCGTCGGGGCCACGGTGCCAGTCCGCCCGAGGGCGCTCGCCGCCCCGTCCACCCGCATGACGGTCGCGCAGCTTCGTCCACTGGTCCGCGTTCAGCACGGCGCGGATGCCGAGCAGCATCTTCGCGTCGGTCTTCTCCAGCTCGGCGCGCGTGTCGGCAATCTTGCCAATCTCCGCCAGCGCCTTCGTCTGGTCGACCGGGTTGGCATCCATCAGCGGCTCCAGCAGCAATTGCTCTTTCTCCAGCGACGCATGAAGGTCGATCAACTGCACCCGGCTCTGCAAAAAAATCTCGTCGATGCGCTTGGTCTGGTCCGGCGTAAGCCCGATCCGGCTCACGACCTCCGGGTTCCGCCACCACGTTCCTTCCGGCAGCATGTTGTCGCCGGGGCCGTGCATCTCGCCGCCCGGCATCCCACGCGCATCGCGCGACGGCTGCCGGTCGAAGTGTCGGTGCATCGGCGGAGGCGGAGTTGGAGCAGGCGTGGCCGCGGCAGCCGGAGCCGTTTGCGCAAACGCGCATGGAGCAACCAACAACAGGCAAGCAGAAAGCAGTCTTACGTTCATGGATTTTTCCTTTGTGCGGCGGCAGTATCCGCTGCCGAATCTGTAGTTGAAGTGGAAGTGCCGGCCAGAGGAAGCATCGACGCCGGTACCGATGTAGAAAGATCGTTCTGCACCCCGTCCAGCAGGGCATCATCTGAAATCGTCGCGTCGGCGCTCGCCGCCGCTCCCACCCGCGCCACTCGCGGCGCCTGGCGATGATGCATGGCAAACGGCGTCGCCGCTGCCGCAAACAACACCACAGCCGCCATCGCCCAGGCCATCCGTGGCGTGCGTCGCGCCCCTGCGATCGACGCAAATCGCCGATGGTGCTCCGCGCTCGCGGCGGTCGCCTCGCGCAGATCGCCGAACACTTCGCGCAACGTTGCCAACTCTCCCGCACACTGCGCGCACCCGCCCAGATGCCGTGCGGCCTCTTCGGGAGGCCGACCGCTCAATGTGCTTTCCATTTGTTCGCCGGTCAGGTGCATCATCGGTCCCTCTTTCTCGAACTCGCCGTCTGGCCCGCCCGCACATGGTCCAGCGCCCGGTACAGGTGACTCTTCACCGTCGGCAGCGTCAGCCCGGTCGCGACGGCAATCTCGTTCAACTCCAACTCGTCCACAAACCGCAGCAGAAAAATCGTCTTCTGCCGCGCGCTCAGCCGTTCCACGCTCTCCCAGACCTGCGCCAACTGCTGCCGCGCCGCCAGCGCCTTCTCCGCGGACTGCCCCGGATGCACCAGCCGCTGCTGCAAATCCGCCACGTCGACCGCCGTAGCCGCAGCCCGCTTCCAGAACCGAAAGCCGCCCGTCCGCGTATGGTTCCGGACCAGATTCACGGCAATCCGCATCAGCCACGTCGCAATCGAGCAGTCGCCGCGAAAGCTCGCCCGCGATCGCCACGCACTCAGAAACGTGTCCTGCGTCAGCGAGAGCGCGAGGTCGCGGTCGCGCAGGGAAAACAGAAAATAGCGAAAGATCCGCGCCTCATACATCGCATGGACCGCAGCGATATCGTCGAACGGCGTGACGGCTTCAGCTTCGATATTCCCCAGCGTCATTTCAGCGGGTTGGACGGTTTGTTCCAACATCGACTTGTCCACTACTGACGCTCCCCCGGAATAGGAAGTCTACGCCCCGCCTCAAAATTTCTCAGCGGCTTCCAGTCGGGGCGAAGCCGGGTGGCCCATCCTTTCGGAGTCTCATCCCGAAAGCGTGGCGTATCGCGCAACGCGCGACCGCTTTCCTTTGCACCGCCTACTTACCCCGCCCCTCCACCAACTCCCGATACAGCGCAATCGTCTGGTCCGCAATCGCACCCCACGAGAAATACTCCTCCACCCGCTTCCGTCCCGCCTCGCCCATCCTCTTCGCCTCGACCGGATCGGCCAACAACCCCGACAACCTCAAAGCAAGGTCCTTCGCAAACTGCTCGGCATCCACCGGAAACCCCGTCGCGGGGTCGGCGGTAAACGGCACCAGATGACCCGTCTCCCCCTCGACAACCACCTCCAGAATCCCACCCACAGCCGAAGCCACCACCGGGGCCCGGCAAGCCATCGCCTCCAGATTGATGATCCCGAACGGCTCATACACGCTAGGGCAGCAAAACACCGAACAATGCGAATAAAGCTGGATTGCCTCCGCCTTGGTCACCATTTTTTCGATCCACACCACATTTCCCCCCGCGACGCGCGCAGATTCCACTTTTTCGCGCATTTCGGACGCTATCTCCGGAGTATCGGGCGCTCCCGCGCATAAAACGACCTGGGTGCCCGCACGGAGGTACTTGATGGCCTCTACGAGGTGCGTAACCCCCTTCTGCCGAGTGATCCTTCCGACGTACAGCACATACGGCTTGGTCTCATCGACCCCATACGTCCGCAGTGCCGTGGTGTCGTCCGTGTGTTGATACTGGTTCAGGTCGATCCCGTTATAGATCACATGGATACGCCCTGCATCCACCTCCGGATACGCCCTCAAAATATCGGCTTTCGTCCCATTGGACACGGCCACGATCGCGTCCGCATCGAGTATCGCCGTCCGCTCCATCCACGAGCTCAGCGCATACCCCGACCCCAGCTGCTCCGCCTTCCACGCCCGCATCGGTTCCAGCGAATGTGTCGTCAGCACAAACGGAATCCCATAAAGCTTCTTCGCCAGAAACCCCGCCATCGACACATACCAGGTATGCGTATGGATCACATCCAGCTTGTCCAGATGCAACTGCTGAATCAGGTTGAGCGACAGCGCCTCCAGCGCGCCCTTGAACTTGGCCTGCGTCCCATGCGAAATCTGCCCCCACGGGTTCTCCCACGTCACATGCAGGTTCGGCAGCTTCGGAGTCGCCGGATCGGCCAGCGAGTCATGCTCCGGCACGTCCCCCCAGGCATGCACCTCGACCTCGATCTTCTTGGCCAGCTCCAGCGACAGGTACTCGACATGCACCCCCGCCCCGCCGTACACATACGGCGGATACTCCCGCGTCATCAACCCAACCCGCATTCGCGCCTCCACATCACCGCCGCCATTCTAGCGTGTGATGCCTGCACCCTCGTTCGCGCTCACCCATATACTCATCCTCACCGAGGAACTTCATGAGCCGCTCTCTACTTTGCGCCCTTCTGCTCGCCCTCTCGGGCACAGCCTGCACCCAGTCAACCCCCGCGCCCGCACCCGCGACCATTTCCCCCGCCGACGCCCACTTCAAAGACATCTACACCTCCGAAGCCACCTGGCAGCGCGCCCAGCGCGGCGACCAGACCCCCGACGACGAGCGCCGGGGCCGCGTCCAGTCGCACCTCCCCAAAGTCGACCCCGCAACCCAGCAAGCGAAGCTTGACTTCTGGACCGGC
>DASRLB010000150.1:0-13790 GCA_035648695.1 Acidobacteriaceae bacterium
GGGGCATTTGTCGCTGAAGCACTTCGGTCCCTTGAGGAAAAGCTTTGTTCCGTCGCGGCGGCAAAGGCGGCAGACGGGTCCTGTATAACGTGCCATTTGTTTCTATCTCCGTACTTCGGTTGTCGATCGCTTTACACGCTGGCAGCGCTTCGTCGCGATCCGGTTAGGTCAGCTTCTTCTTCGACTTGGCAAATGCGGCCGACACATACGTCATGTCGCAGATCGGGCAAGTCATCATGCGAAGTGCGCAACGGGGGCAAACCGCATACATGAAGTCACATTTACAGACAAAGCCCTGTCCCTCCTCGATACGTCCTTCACAGAAGTCGCACTTACCGGGGAGGGACATGGATCACACTCTGCGGCGCTTGGGCGGGCGGCAGCCGTTGTGCGGCATCGGCGTAACGTCGCGGATGCTGCGGACATCGATACCGGCAGCGGCCAGCGCGCGGATTGCGGACTCGCGGCCGGAGCCGGGACCCGAAACGCGAACGTCGACCGCGCGAACACCGTGGTCGCGTGCAGCGTTGGCGGCGTTGACCGCTGCCTGCTGCGCCGCGAACGGAGTGCCCTTGCGCGAACCGCGGAAGCCGAGCGAACCGGAAGACTTCCACGACAGCGTATTGCCCTGCTGGTCGGTGATGGTGACGATGGTGTTGTTGAACGTCGCCTGGATAAAAACGAGCCCGAATGGAACGTTTTTGCGTTCGCGCTTCTTGAACTTCTTGTTCTTGCCGACCTTCGCAGCGCCGGCTGTCTTGTTCTGGGTCTTTGCCATGGCTTACTTGGTCACTTTCTTCTTACCGGCAACGGTGCCCTTGCGAGGACCTTTGCGGGTGCGAGCGTTGGTGTGGGTGCGCTGGCCGCGGACAGGAAGCGAACGGCGGTGACGGAGGCCACGGTAGGACTGAATTTCGATCAGGCGCTTGATGTTGAGCGAAACTTCCTTGCGGAGGTCGCCTTCGATCCCGCCCTCGGCCTCAATGACCTGGCGGATCTTGTTGAGCTGGTCCTCGTCGAGGGTGCCCATCTTGGCGGACGGGTCGACGCCGGCCTTCTCAAGGATCTTGAGGGCGCGGGGGTCTCCGATGCCGTAAATGTAGGTAAGGGCGATGCGGACCTGCTTGTTTCCAGGAAGGTCGACGCCGGCAATACGTGCCATGTTTAGCCTTTCGGTTGGGGCTGCTTCAGTTCTGGACTGAACGCCGGGTAATGGGTTGTACGGCTGACCTGGGCTATCAACACGGTGCTGATGGCTCTGTCTCCAACGGGTTCATCGCAAGCCTTGACTTCGGCTAACTCGCCCATCGGGGCCGTAAAAGCAGGGGATAGAGAGTAGAGGATAGAGTGTAGAGAAACCGCTCCAATCTCTGATAACTAGCCCTGGCGCTGCTTGTGCTTTGCGTTCTCGCAGATGACGCGAACGACGCCGCGGCGATGGATTACCTTGCACTTGTCGCAGATCTTCTTTACTGATGCACGGACCTTCATTGCAACTCCAGTTCTGGGTTCTTGGTTGCGGTTTGCGGGTGAAAGCGCTCTTACCGAGAACCCACAACCCAGAACCGACAACCTTTTCCTACTTGTAGCGGTAAACGATGCGGCCGCGGTTCAGGTCGTAAGGGCTCAGCTCGATGGCGACGCGGTCTCCGGTAAGGATGCGGATGAAGTTTTTGCGCATGCGCCCGGAGACGTGCGCGAGGACCTGGTGTTTGTTCTCGAGCTCGACCTTGAACAGCGCGTTGGGCAGGATCTCGGTCACCACTGCCATGACTTCAATAGCATCTTCCTTCGACAAACAATCTCCTCGAATGGGCCTTTGCGGGCCCGCTCTATAGCTCTGACAACTGTTTCGTGGGCTTTCGGTGTCCCCCTGGCCCAAAGGCAGACGGAGACGGCGGAAGGTACACGCACCATCTGCAATTCTATACCAGCGTGGGGGATTTTGGAAGTTTTTGGGCGATTGATCGTCAGTGGCGCCGCCGGGACGCAGTAAGGGCGACACCGAAGTGCCGCCCTCATTGCCGAACTGACATGAAACTAGGCGTGGAATCGGCGCCGCATGGCGCCCACAGCGCCAATCAATCCAGTCCCCATCAAAATCAGCGATGACGGTTCCGGGACAGTATTCACGTCGGGTACCTGAATCGTGTAGCTGCTGGCAAAATCCAGTGTGCCCGTGTTGAAGATGTCGCTATTGCTCGTAATACCGGTGCCGTCATAGGTGTACACGGTGGAAACATTGCCGCTGCACTGGTTGTCAAAAGAGCAGATATTGCCGCCCGCATAGCCTACAAGGAAATTGGGCGGCAATATCATGGCAATCTGGGCGCCGCCGGGCTGCGACTGGTCCCCAAGCGTCGAGTCGAAGAACACCGCGTACCCGATCCCGCCAACAAAATCGGGGTCCTGCTCGAAGGCGTTGCCCGTAAAGTTTTGGGTGCCATGCACCGACGTGTATGTCGCATCGATCGCGATGAAGTCGCCAGCCGTGATGTCGATATCGACAGTTCCAGTGACCGCTCCACCGGTCGCGCCGTCGTTGGTTGCGACGTTCGTGAAGGTGAATCGATCCACGGTGTCGGTAGTGTCGGCGTGGGCCACCAGAGGAAGTGCGAGAGAGAGTAGAGCAAGAGGCAAAAGAATACGGCGCATCAGGGAACCATCCTCAAAGGGAATTCGATAGAAAACTGCCACGTCTCCGTGGCCTCAAATGCCATATCCGCGGTAGAACGTCTCAAAGGGCGCTTCTTTGGCAAAGATCGTCTCTGTAGAGTGGGCCTTAAGCTTGTTCAACGCAAGAGTCATGAAGGGGCAAACCGGGACAACAATGCCAAAAGAGCCTTAAATCTTCATATCGCCCCCCGATCCTCGCGAAATGGAGACAGTTTCCACTGCAATCGTGTCGCAAGCCGCATCGTCTAAACTGGTGGAGACATGATCCCCACCCTCGAATGGACGCCCGCGGGCGTCAACTTCCTTGACCAGACCAGGCTCCCCCTCGAAGAGACCTACGTACTCGCCACCGACTACAAACAGGTCGCCACCGTCATCCGCGACATGATCGTCCGCGGCGCCCCGGCCATCGGCGTCTCGGCCGCCATGGGCGTAGCCATCGGCATCGACCGCAGCACGGCCACCGACCTCGCCACGCTCGGCGCCGAAGTCGCCGAAATCTGCGACCTCCTCGCCGCTACCCGCCCCACCGCCGTCAACCTCTTCTGGGGCATTGGGCAGGTGCGCGATTTCTACAACCAGCTTGCGGCGGCCAATACCCCGGTCCCGATCATCAAGGCCGGCGTCGTCGCCCTCGCCTGCCGGCTGTACGACGAAGACATCGCCGCCTGCAAGCAGATGGGCGCATTCGGCGCCGAACTTCTGCCCCAGGAAGGCACCGTCCTCACCCACTGCAACGCCGGAGCCCTCGCCACCTGCGGCTACGGTTCGGCGCTCGGTGTCATCAGAGCTGCCATAGAACGAGGCCACAAGATCGATGTCCTCGCCGACGAGACCCGTCCCTTCCTGCAAGGCGCGCGCCTCACCGCGTGGGAGCTGATGAAGGACAACATCCCCACCACCGTCCTGTGCGACAACATGTCCGCGCACCTGATGTCGAAGGGCCGCATCCAGGCCGTCATCGTCGGCGCCGACCGCATCGCCGCCAACGGCGACACCGCCAACAAGATCGGCACCTACGGCGTCAGCATTCTGGCCAAGGAACACGGCATCCCGTTCTACGTCGCCGCTCCCTTCAATACGATCGACCTGGCCACCAGCCACGGAGACCAGATCCCCATCGAGCAGCGCAGCCCCCGCGAAGTCACTCATTCCAACGGCAAGCAGATGACCCCCGACGGCGTCGGCATCGAAAACCCCGCCTTCGATGTCACCCCGGCGAAGTACATTACCGCCATCATCACCGAGCGCGGCGTCCTCCGCGCCCCCTTCGGCGAGTCCATCCGCGCGATGGCCGCGCGCGGCGCAACCGCATAGCGCGGATGGTTGAGACAGCGAAACCTCTGCCTGTCCTTCTCCGTCTAGTATGAGAAACAGGAGACGGTCCATGCGCGTATTTCCGCACTTGCTATCCACGACGCTCATTCTGGGCGTGGCAGCGGCCGCCCAGGCCCCGCAGGCCACTCCGGCGGCCCCCGCGCCGAAGCTGCAAACCCACCAGCCTGCCGTCCCAATTCCCACCGCCACCATCACCACGGGGACCCAGTTGGTGGTCGTCGACGTGGTGGTCCAGGACAACGCCGGCAACCCGGTCCGCGGCCTCCCGCGCGGCGACTTCGCCGTCAGCGAAAACAAGAAGCCGCAGGCCGTCAAGACCTTCGACGAGCACGCCGCCGCCGACTTCTCCCACGCCAAACTTCCGCCGCCGCTCCACCTTCCCCCGGGCACCTTCACCGACTACGAACCCGTCCCCGCCGACAGCACCCTCAACGTCCTCCTGCTCGACGCCCTCAACACGCCGATGAAGGACCAGGCCTACGTCCGCTACCAGCTACAGCAGTTCGTCAAGAACGAGAAGCCCGGTACCCGCGTCGCCATCTTCGGTTTGACCAACCACCTGATCCTGCTCCAGGGCTTCAGCTCCGACCCCGAGGTCCTCAAATCCGCGGTAGAGCACCGCCTCATCCCCCGCGCCTCTGTCCTGCTCGACGACGCTGCCGGCAGCAACACCGACCCCATGTCCATGGCCGACGCGATGACCGAAGCCGGGGCCAGCGCCACTGCCGTCGCCGGCGTGCAGCAGTTCGAGGCCCAGAACGCCACCTTCCAGACCCAGCTCCGCATCGATTACACCGTCGCCGCCTTCGAAAACATCGCCCGCTACCTCGGCTCCTTTCCCGGCCGCAAGAATTTGATCTGGTTCTCCGGCTCCTTTCCGCTGACCATCTTCCCCGACCCCTCGCTCGACGACCCCTTCGCCATCCAGAACGACGCCGGCGACCAGCTTCGCGAGGCCAGCAACCTGCTCGACCGCGCCCGTGTCGCCGTCTATCCCATCGACGCGCGCGGCCTCCAGACCACGCCCATGTTCGACGCCTCGCGTTCCGGCAGGGCCTACGTCGGAAACCCCGGCAGAATGAGCCGCGACATCGCCGCCTTCAACCAGCAGAACGCGCAGGAGCACATGGCGATGGAGCAGGTCGCGGAAGACACCGGCGGCCACGCCTTCTACAACACCAACGGACTCGCCGCCGCCGTCACCAAGGCCATCGAGGCCGGCTCCAACTACTACACCCTTACGTACACACCCACCAACCGCGAGCAGCGCGGCGAGTACCGCAACATCCAGGTGCAGCTCGAAGGCGATTTCGCGGCGCGCGGCCTCAAGCTCTCGTACCGCCGCGGCTACTACGCCGACGATCCCCACGCCCGCCACCCTTCCACCTCAATCCTCGCCCCGCCGGTCGCCGCTCCTCCGACGGGGAGTCCCGCCTACGCCTTCCAGTCCATGCAGCGCGGCTCGCCCACACCAGCCGAGATACTCTTCAAAGTCCGCGTGCTGCCCGACTCCACCGCGACCGAAGCTACCGTCGCCCCCAAAAATGAGTTGAATCCCAGCGCCAACCTGAAGGGCCCCTACCGCCGCTACGACCTCGACTTCGCGGCACTCGCCTCGGACTTTTCCATCCCCTTGCAGAGCGATGGCCGCCGCCACGGCGCCATCGAGTTCGTCGCGCTGGTCTACGATGCCGATGGCAAGCTGTTGAACATCGAAGGCGACACGATCAACCTGAACCTGACGCCGGAAAGCTATACCAAGGCGTTGAAGTCCGCATTCGCCTATCGTCTTCAGATCAGCGCGCCCGCCAGGAACGAAAGCTTCCTCCGCATCGGCGTCCACGACGTTATCTCGGGGCGCATGGGAGTCGTGGAAATTCCAACCACCGCGGTCGACCGCCTTCCGCCTCCGCCACCTCCACCCGCGGCCCCTGCCGCCTCAACGCCTCCACCGGCGGCATCGTCACCGGCAACGTCTCCACCCGCAGCACCGAAGTAGGGTCTTCGTGACATCGGCAATCTTCCATCCGCGCAAACCTTCGCTCAGCCGGGGCAACCTGCTGGTCGTCGGCAGCGTTGTATTGACCCTCTGGCTCTCCGACTTCCCCCACAATCGCGCCACCTTGCTGCTGCTGTTCCCCGCGTTATGCGTTGTGCTTGGCATCGTCGAAACCGCCCGCTGCATCCGGCCCCGGTGGGACCTCTACCACGGCGGCGTTATCTTCTGCCTTTACATGGACTTGATGGCGGCAACCCTGGTCTTTTTCTCGCTCCTCTACCCCTACGTCCTCGGCATAACCGCCAGCCACTAACCTTCCGGAACCGGGAACCGAGAGCCGGGAACCTGTCTTATCGGTTATCCTCATCTGCGACCGCATTCGACCCAAACCGGGAGTCTCATGTCAGCGAAGACCGCAGCTTTTTCCTCCGAATTCACCGCGCACGCTCCCGATAAGTCCAATGTCCGGTGGTTTGTCTGCTTCCTCCTCTTTCTCGCGACGACCATCAACTACATGGACCGCTCGGTCTTCTCGCTGATCGAGCCGCTGCTGCACCTGCCGTTCATGGGCTGGGTCCCGGGGCTCGACCCCAAGTATCAGGTCGCCTACGACAACAACTTCGGCAACGTCCTGATCTACTTCCAGATCGCCTACGGCGTCGGCTTCCTTTTTGCCGGGCGCATCATCGACAAGCTGGGCACCAAGACCGGCTACGCGCTTGCCATCCTCGTCTGGGCCTGCGCCTCGATCAGCCACTCGCTGGTCACCAGCGTGCTCGGTTTCTGCATCGCCCGCGTCTTCCTGGGCCTGGGCGAATCAGGTAACTTCCCCGCCGCCATCAAAGCCACCACCGAGTGGTTTCCCACCGAGGAGCGGGCCAAAGCCGTCGGCATCTTCAACTCCGGCTCCAACGCCTCCGCCTTCATCGCACCTGTCATGATCGCCGCCGTTACCGCCAAATGGGGATGGCACGCGGCCTTCATCTGCACCGGCTCGATGGGCCTCATCTGGTGCGTCATCTGGGTGATTTTCCCGTATAACAGGTTGCGCCGCACCTCCAGCACCACGCAGCGTGAACTGGCCCCGGTCATTCAGGGCGGCCGAGTGTACCGCACGTTGTTCCACAGCCGCGGTTTCTACGGTTTCTGCCTGGCCAAAGGCCTCACCGACCCCATCTGGTGGTTCTACCTCTTCTATCTGCCCAAGTTCCTCAACGACAACTACGGCCTCGATCTCAACCACGTCAAGTACCCGCTGATCGTCATCTACACCGTGGCGAGCATTGGCTCGATCGCCGGCGGCTGGCTCTCCGGTTTCCTGATGAACCGCGGCTCCAGCGTCAACCGCGGCCGCAAGGTGGCGATGCTCATCTGCGCGGTCTGCGTGGTGCCGATCGTCTTCGTGCCGTACATGGGCCACCTCTTCCCGACCAATCCCTGGCCGGCCATCGGCCTGTTCTGCCTTGCGACGGCCGCCCACCAGGGCTGGAGCGCCAACATCTTTTCCACCCCCGGCGACATGTTCCCCTCGACGGCCGTGTCTACGGTCGTGGGCATCGGCGGGGCCGCCGGGGCCGCCGGCGGAGCGGCCTTTACCTGGATCGTCAAACGCAACCTCTCGCTGCACCAGTTGCTGGTCTTCTCGCTGGCTGCGGGGGCGTATATCTTCGCGCTGATTATCTTCCAGCTCCTGGTCCCCCACCTCGGCTCTCGCCTCGTACCGGAAACCCCGATCAGCGTCACCTAGCCAAAACCGTGCATCCAGGCGCCAAACATGCCGGAAGCTGAACCTCTACGCTCGATAGCTCCAAGCTCTGGGCTGTCCAGAACCCTCGCTCCTCAACCTCTTGCGCCTGGCGCCTGAACGCCTTTCCTCGTAGCTCGTGCTTGCGGGCTTCATCCCGGCCCGCTGGAGGCCTCTGCAGCAAAGAAGAATCCGAGCTACGCGAAGATGACGGTCTTGTTGGCGTAGGAAAGAATGCGGTGGCCGAGGTCCCACTGCACGGCCCGGGAGAGCACCATGCGCTCCAGGTCGCGGCCCTTCTGGATGAGCGAGGGCAGCTGGTCGTTCTGCGTCACGCGAACCACTTCCTGCTCGATGATCGGGCCTTCGTCGAGCACTTCGGTGACGTAATGGCTGGTCGCTCCGATCAGCTTGACGCCGCGGGCGAACGCCGCGTGGTACGGGCGCGCGCCGGTGAATGCGGGAAGAAACGAGTGGTGGACGTTGATGATGCGCCGCGGGTACGCATCCACGAACGGCGGCGAAAGTATCTGCATGTAGCGGGCAAGGACGACCAGATCGACAGCGTGTTCGCGCAGCAGGTCGAGTTGTGCGGCCTCAACCGGTGACTTGTCTGCGCTGGTGACAGGAAAATAGTGGAAGGGAACGTTGTAGAACTCTGCGAGAGGGCGTGCGTTCTGGTGGTTGCTGGCGATGAAAGCAACGTTGCACTGGAACTCGCCGGTCTGATGGCGGTGAAGAAGGTCTGAGAGGCAATGCAGGTACTGCGAGACGAAGATCGCGACATTGCGCGACACGTCGGCGAACTCGATGCGCCAGTTCATGCGGAACTCTCTCGCCAGAGGCTCGAAAGCCGCGCGGAAACCAGCCTCGTCGAAGCCGCCGGCCTCGGTCGAAAACTCCACGCGCATGAAGAAGAAGCCGAGTTCCACGTCCTGGTGCTGATCGGCATTGAGGATGTTGACGTCGTAATTCTGGACGAGGAAATTGACGATGGAGACGACGATGCCTTTGCGGTCGGGGCAATCGATCAGGAGTATGGCGGTCCGGGGCATGGGCACGACCATGATACTTGTTTTCGAATCCGCTCGGGCCTAGGCCCGACGCCGATGTTTGATGACGTGCCGGGGAGAGTCGATGCACTCCACGCTGCCGTACCAGCGAGTGATTTCGCCGACCGAATTCCGGCGGGCTTCGCCGCGCGAACGCATGGATTGCCAGGCGCCGTCCGTGCCGCGAATACGGTACTCGACGTCGAGGGGCAAACCGGAGTCGATCGACTGCTGCGATGTTACCGTGGTGCGCTCGCGATCGTCGGGATGGACGGCGTCGAGCCAGCCGAAATCTTTGGCGCGGGGTGGCGTGGAGCCGGTGAGGACCTGCCACTGCGGGTTGACGGTGAGGTTGCGGCCTTCCGCATCGGTGACCCAGGGCGATTGCGGGTTCAGTCCAATGCTGTGGCGATAGTGGTCCGCGCTTTCGCGCAGGGTCTCTTCGTTCTGTTTGAAGGCGGATATATCGACGATGGAAACGCACACGCCCAGCACCTCGCCGGTTTCGTCACGGACCGGCTGATAGGAGGCGAGGCGCGTCGAAGGCGGACCACCCGGCTCGGTGGGAGGAGCGGAGATTTCCGCGCCGCTGCACGCCTCGCCCTGGATCGCGCGCTTGAGGTGTCCTTCGACCTGGGCGTAGTGTTCGGGGGCAGCGTCCGCCACTTTGCGACCCAGCAGGGCCGCCACGGTTGTTCCGTTCATGGCCGCGAGACGCTGGTTCAGGTTCACGTAACGAAGTTCGCAATCGAGAAAGCAGAGGCCGACGGGGGCGCTATCGTAGATGGCCCGCAACTGCGACAGGCGCTCGGTGGGATGACCTTCGAGCGACAACGATATGTCTGCGATGAGGGATGGGATCGGCTCGGCGGCGGTGCGCGGCCGGATTTGCGCAAGCACAGCGGGCAGTTCGGCCGCCGGGACCGGGCGGCCGTAGAGCCAGCCCTGGCCGATGGTGCAGCCCTGCCATAGCAGCAGGTTGGCCTGGCTGCGGTCTTCGATGCCCTCGCCGACGGTCTCCAGCCCGAGGCTGATGCCGAGACTGATGACCGCGGCCGTGATCTTGCGGCTCTGGCGCGAGGCCACCATGGAGCGCACGAAGCTGATGTCCACCTTCAACTCGTCGAACGGCAGCGCCTGTAAATGGAGCAGGCTGGAGTAGCCGGTTCCAAAGTCGTCCAGCGAAAGCCGGACGCCGCGGGCCTTGAGGTCGGCGGCGGTGAGGGCGGCGCGGTCCAGGTCGTCGAGCAGGGCGCTTTCGGTAATTTCGACGGTGAGGCGCTTGAGGTCGAATTCGGCGGCGTCCGCGAGACGATGCAGCAGGCTGGGCAGAGCGCGGTCGTGCAACTGGCCGGGAGAAAGATTGACGGAGAGGCCGACATTGGAGGGCAAAAGGCGTGCCGCGGTGAACGCCTGCTTGAACAGCGAGATCGACATGCCGTTCATGAAGCCGTGCCGTTCGACGGCGGGGATGAAATTGCCGGGGTTGATCAGGTCGCGCGTGGGATGCTGCCAGCGCGCAAGGACCTCGAAACCGCGGATGTTGCCCTCGCGGAGGTCGACCAGCGGCTGGAAGTAAGGTAGGAACTGGTTCTGCTGGATCGCTCGAAAAATCTCGACTTCGGTAAATGGCATTCGGGGCCCCACAGACCTTCATCTGGAACGCTACTCAAAGGTCTAACCTATTGAGTTTAAAGGCTCGCAGGGAATTAGATATCCCCCGTAAGTTAGCCTGACTGACGGCAACTTTTTTATGCGCGACAGATGACATAGCGCAGACGCTGGTTGCGGCCCGGGCTTGTCCTGCTGCCGGCCGGTGCATGCAAGGTCTTCAAAGCATGAGAGTTGAGGCCGGGCCCCAGACAAATGCCGTGGCGGCGATTAGGGCTGCGCTCGTCGGGCTGCCGGGTTCGGACCCAGACAACGGCTGTTGGGTTGGCGGCTCGCGGAATGGCCGCTACTCGTTGTGACCCTTTTGGGTACAGTCGCGGTCGAATCGGGGATTACGGTCGATGGGTATCTTGTTCTATTACTTGAAATTATTGGTTGCTCAAGGCGACACACGGATGCCAAACACTTCTTCCAGCTTCGGCACGACGCTCTCCTATAACGAGGGGGCGGTTTCGCTGTCGGAAATTATCTCCGCATTGACGTTCGCGCTCGACCTCACCGAGGGTGCGGTGGCGGGGCACGCACTGCGCAGTTGCCTGCTGGGAATGCGCGTGGGGGACGCGCTGGGAGTTTCCGGGAAGCTGCGCACGGACCTGTACTACGCGCTGCAGTTGAAGGACGTTGGCTGCTCCAGCAATGCCACGCGCATGACGCAGATCATCGGCGGCGACGATCGCGCGATGAAGGCTTCCACCAAACTGGAGGACTGGCGCAAAAGCGGCGTCAGCCTGCGCGGTTTGAAGACATTGTGGCATAACATTCTTCCCGGCAGGAGTCTGGCGAAGCGGGTGGTGCGGTTTATCGAGATTGCGCGCAATGCGCCCACCAATCGCAAAGAGATGATCCAACTGCGCTGCGAGCGCGGCGCGGACATCGTGCGCAAGTTGGAGATGGACGCCGTTACCGCCGAAGCCGTGCGCGCCCTGGACGAGCACTGGGATGGTCGCGGGTATCCCGATGGGAAGAGGGGCGAGGAGATTCCGCTGCTGTCGAGGATTTGCTCGATTGTGCAGAACCTCGACGTGTTCTCCACCGAAGACAGCATCGATGCGGCGATGAAAGTGCTGCGGCGGCGGAGTGGAGTTTGGTTCGACCCGGCGATTGTGTCGGTGGTGGAGCGACTGCATGAAGAGGGCGGCTTCTGGGACCATTGCCTGAAGACAAGCACGGTGGAGGAGACCCGGCGGGCAGTCCTGGCGCTGGATCCCGGAGAGTGTACGGTGCTTACATCGGAACGCATCGACCGCATTTGCGAAGCATTCGCCAGCGTGGTCGACGCCAAATCGCCGTTCACGTACAAGCATTCGCTGGGCGTCGCCGATGTGGCGGTGGAGATTGCTTTCGAGATGGACCTGCCTTCCGAACGCATCCAGCTGGTGCGGCGGGCGGCGCTGCTGCACGATATCGGCAAGCTGTATGTGCCGAACATCATCCTCGATAAAGCCGGCAAGCTGACCTTCGACGAATGGACCGTGGTGGTGGAACATCCGAAGATGACGCGGGAGATACTGGAGCGCATTTCGGCTTTCCGGGAGTTGGCCGCGTTCGCCGCCGAGCACCACGAGAAGCTGGATGGCACGGGGTATCCGTTGGGGTTGAAGGCCGCGGATCTGTCGGTGGAGTCGCGCATATTGGGAGTGGCCGACGTATTTGCGGCGATGGCGGAGAACCGGCCGTATCGCGCCGGACTCGATCCGGCGAAAATTCTCGAAATTATCGCGGCGGATGTCCCGAAGAAGTACGACGCGCGATGTTTTGCGGCGCTGGAGAGCGTGATGTTGCGCTGGAACTGGCTCACGCCGGCCGTCCCGACGACCGAGGTGGGCGAGTTCAGCCGGTCGCACCCCAGGCGGTTTGCATTGGAAGACGAGCTGGCGCAGTTGATTTGACGGCCCGCTACAAAATATTCACGGCCCGCGCCGCCAGCAACGCCACCGTCGTAAACGAGATCAACGCCTGCACCATCATCAGCGCCTTCGCCCACCGCGACAGCACCGGAGTGTCCGCCGGCGACAGCGCCGTACTGGTATTGAACGCCAGAAACAGGTAGTCGACAAACCCCGGATTCCATCGCTCCTCGCCCATATTCTCCTTCGACTCCCGGTCCAGCGTCATCTGCGGAAACAGGAACGCCCCATCGGTATGCACGCCGCGAATTTCCCGTTCGCGGGGCCCACCCGCATCCAGCCGCCAGTACCACATCGCGAACACCAGAATATTCGTCACCCACAACGCCGCCGCGGACACCAGCAGCTTCTCCGGCGCCTCTTTATGCGACGGCAGCGCGGCAACCAGCCGCCCCAGCGACCACAACATATCCAGCGTAACCACCGCCGTCAGCGTGTGTCCCAGCACCGTACTCATCGCATGATTGCCCCGCATGCGCAACACCACCGTTGGAATGAGCAGCACCACGACGACCGCCAGCAACAGCCAATCCGGCCCAATCGACAACTCCGGCGGCAGCGCAAAACTCAGCCCACCCACCGCCAGCAACGCGAGCACTGCCGGCCAGCGCGGCTCCGGCTTCTGGTGCGAAGTCTTCATAGCCTCCATAGTATCTGCCGCCGCTCCTTGCTCCGCCCGGCGCGCTCTGCGAGACTGGAACTCGAATGGTCCTCCACTTCCTCATCCGCGGCCGAGTCCAGGGCGTCGGCTTCCGCTGGTTCGTCCACCGCGAAGCCGCCGAGCTCGGCCTTCACGGCTGGGTCCGCAACATCGACGCCGGCGACGTCGAAGTCCTCGCATCCGGCCCGGGCGAAGACCTCGCCGACCTCCGCACGCAACTGCACAAGGGCTCGCGCGGCAGCCGCGTCGACGCTGTCATTGAAAACGAACTCGCCGAAAGCGAAGCCGAATCCCTCGGCGCTTTCCAAATCGAAGGAGCCTGGTAACAACCTCATGCCCACACCCCACGCCATCAACTGCGAGCCGCTCAAGCAGCTCATCCGCACGGTCCCCGACTTCCCCAAGTCCGGCATCCTCTTCTACGACATCACCACATTGCTCAAAGATAAAACCGGCTTCGCCCAGCTCATCGACGCCTTCGCCGCGCACTACATCGGCAAAGACATCGACGTCGTCCTCGGCATCGAAGCCCGCGGCTTCATCTTCGGCCCCGCGCTTGCGTACCGTCTCAACGCGGGCTTCGTCCCTGTCCGCAAGCCCAAAAAACTCCCCGCCCCCACGGCCAAAGTCAGCTACGACCTCGAGTACGGCACCGACTCCCTCGAAATCCACCTCGATGCCATCCAGCCGGGCCAGCGAGTCCTCATCGTCGACGACCTCCTCGCCACCGGCGGCACCATGC
>DASRLB010000151.1:0-4928 GCA_035648695.1 Acidobacteriaceae bacterium
CGCTACGAGACCGGCAAGTCGGAAAACTACATTGCGGCGATGAATCCGGCGCAGCGTGCGTATGAGACGGAGGAGATTTTCCGCGAGGAAGACCCGCTGCGGGTGGTACAGCGGCTGGAGTCCGAGGGGTGGATGAAGAACCTGTTCCCGGCGTTGACCTCGGCCAAGGCGAACGAGGCGGAGTTGAACCGGCTCAGGGACACGGTTGGGCAATTGAATTCGATGGGGATCTTCCCCGATCCTTCGGCGGCGTATTTTCCGCTGTTGACGGCGAAGCTGGCGCCGAAGGACGTTACGGCGTTGAAGGCCAGTTTTGCGCGGGCGGGTTTTGCGAAACAGATTGGGTCGCTGGAGGCTGAGGCGAAGGCGTTTGGTGCGCAGTTTTCGGCGAAGGAAAATGCGGCGCCTTCGGCGGCGTGGAAGCTGCTGGGGTCGGCCGTGCCGGAGAGCGTGCTTTGGCTGGCGCACAGCAGCAAGAGCGCGCCGGTGCAGGCGCGGTTCAAGGCCTATTTCAGCGAGTGGCCGACGGCGCGGCAGCGGATTCCCTATACGCTGATGCAGGAGATGCGGATTACGCCGGACCTGCCGGGGTATGGCGATCTGGTGGAGAAGATTTTCTTTGCGATCATGGACTCGAAACTGGACACGCCGGAGGCGGCTAAGGCGTTTTTGGAGCCGTACTCTCCGCCTGCGCCTCCTCCTCCGGTGAATATGCGGCGGCGCGCGGTGAAGCGTGAGGCCAAGCCGGCGAAGTCGCGGAGCAAGAAGGCCGCGGTTGCGGCGGCTAAGGGCGAGGACCTGGAGGTGGCGGCGGTCGCTGAGGTTGTGACGCCGCCGGTGAAAGCTGCGGCCCCGAAGGCGGCTGCGAAGGCTCCGGTTGCGGCTGCGAAGGCTCCGGTTGCGGCTGCGAAGCCGGTGAAGGCGGCGGCAAAGGCCCCGGCGAAGACGGTTGCGAAGAAGGCTGCGCCCGCGAAGAAGGCTGTGCCGGCGAAGAAGGCTGCGGCTAAGCCGGCGGCGAAAAAGGCTCCGGTGAAGGTTGTGGCGAAGAAGGCTGCGCCAGCAAAGAAGGCGGCCCCGGCGAAGAAGGTCGCGGTGAAGGCTCCGGCGAAGAAGGCCCCGGCGAAGGCTGTGGCGAAGAAGACTGTTCCGGTGAAAAAGGTTGCGGCGTCTGCAAAGAAGGTCGCAGCAAAGAAGAGCAAGCCGAAGGGTAAACGCTAGGCGCTGGGCTGGGCTGGGGCTGTCTGGGATTGGGCGGCGATATCGGAGAGAGCGAGTTTGTCGCTTCGGCTGCGCTTGCGCTCCGGCAGCGTGGAAGCGTCTTCGGCGCGGCTGTTTTGCGAGGATGCGTGGGCGTCCTCATAGGCGTTGTCCATTGCCGGGTGGCTTTGTGGACGAGCAGTTGTGCTGGTGGCGTTTATAGCGGATTCCCTCTTTGCTGTAGCATTCGCCCGATGCCAAGGCTGAAGCCCACTCTCTGCAGGCCCCTTTACCGCGGGCTGAAGCCCGCTGCTACTCCGGCACAGCGCAGTAACGAGTCCTATATAGGATCTGGGAATCCGCCATAAGCGATGGTTTTGGCGCTGGTGGCGGGTAGACTCGCGCCTTCCGGTCACTTACCAAAGATGCGGGGTACCGTTACCAAAGATGTGTAGATATATCGCTTTGCGAGCTTATAAAGGACGCCTACCTCCTTCCTGTTGTCGGGCTATACGTCGGGAAAATCACGGGGGAATGAGGCGTCAACTTGAAAAATGTATGTGTAGTGGCAATTTCAGCAGCTTTGATGGCAGGGATTCCTGCAATGGCGAGCACTCTGTGTCCGGGCGATGCAGGGCAGGGCACATACAACAGCGCGACTTTCACGGCTGGCTCGGCGCCAACAGGTCCGAGTGGGACCTGCACCGCCGGCAGTATCAACATGTCAATACCGGCAGCAGCGGGCAATGAAGCCGGACTGAAATGGCTCACCAGCTCTCCCCGTTTTCCCAGCGATCTGACCTTTGGGAATCTTGGCGGCCTCAATGCGTCCATCTCAGATCTCAACGGCAATGAGCCATTTTTCTTCCTTGGATTCCAGGACGCTAACCTGGCACCAGTGGCGACACCCACTGCTAACCTCCTCTTCATCGAGTTCCAACCAAACAACGTGGTTGGTGGAACGAGTATGCCAGTCGATCCTGCAACAACGTTGTTCAACCTTTACGACAATGATACCGGTGTGTATCTTGCGGGTGGGCAACAGCACAAATATACACTGGATGACTGGATGTCCATGGATTCTTCCGTGTCTGGGGACAGCATCGAGAAGATTGAGGTTGCGATCGGTCTTGCAGGTGGTTGCGCGGTAGGCGGCTGCCCGAACAGCGTGACTGTCAATTCGGTGTCGGTTGCGCAAACGCCGGAGCCGGGAACGATCGTTTCGGTTGCGACTGGGTTGCTGTGCCTGGGGAGCGGGCTGGCGTTCCGGCGGCGGAAGTTGGTCCAGGCGGTCTAGTGGACGGTGTGAAAAGCGGCGCGGACTGAAGAGTCCGCGCCGCTGTTTTGTTTAAGTTCGGCTACAGCGCTCCTCCGGTTGAACGTCCGGGACGTAAGATAGACAGCGCGGGAGAGTCGCGGATGACCTACGACGGGCAGGAGCCGCAGGAGCCGCGGACGACCAGCTCGACCGGGAGGACGATGCGGCGGGGTGGGCCGGACTTGCCCTCGCCGAGGCGCGCGAAGAGGACCTCGGCGGCGAGGCGGCCGAGCGACTCGGTGGGCTGGCGGACGACCGTGATGCCGGGCTGCAGCAGGTCGGCGGTGTCGAAGTCGTCGAAGCCGACCAGGGCGATCGATTCGGGGGGATGCATCTTGAGAGCCTGTAGCGAGCGGAGGACGTGCCGCGTGATCAGGTTATTGGCGCAGAAGAGCGCTGTCGGCGGACGCTTGGCGGCAAGCAGTTTGCGCAAGATACTGGCCGTGGTTTCGATGGCGTCGGTCGCCGTCTGCACGTCGGGGGTGAGGCCGGCTGCCGTCATCGCTTCGCGGTAACCCTGCTGGCGCGTGCGCATGGTGTAGAGGTTGCCGTCTAAGCTGATAAACGCGATGCGTTTGTGGCCGAGAGCGATGAGGTGGTTGGTGCCCAGCTGGCCGCCGTTGCGGTTCTGCACGAGGACGGAATCGTAGCGGTTGCCGTCGAGTGGACGGTCGAGCGAGACGATGGTGAGGTTGTTCAGTTCGGGGGAGAGCAGGCGCGTGGGGCCGCGCATGGGGGCCGCCGGAATGACGAGAACGCCGTCCACGTTGCGGTACAACATGCGGTGGGCTTCGTCGAACTCGCAGTCGGGGTCTTCGTTGGAGGTGGCGATGATGACGGAGTAGTTGTGCTGGCGGGCGACGACGCCCATGACGTGGACACAGTTCGCGAAGAAGGGGTCGAAGAGGTTGGGGATGAGGATGCCGATCTGGCGGGTGCGTTTTTCGCGCAGGGAGCGGGCAAGCTCGTTGCGGTGGTAGTGGAGCTGCTCGATGGCGGCGAAGACCCGCTTGCGCGTCTCGTCAGTGACATTGGGGTGGCCGCTGAGCGTGCGGGAGACGGTCATGATGCTGACCCCTGCCGCTTTGGCGACGTCACTCATGCGGGCGGGTCGTGCCATGGCAAATCATCTCCAATTAGAGCGTGGTCCCCGATGACATATAGCCGCCGAGATAGAGAGTATGTCCCCGGGGCTAAAGCCCAAACTCGTGGCAGCTTGAAATGTCCGGGCTAAAGCCCGGACCTATCTTAGAAGCAACGGCAAAAACAGTGCGAGCAAGACTCTGAGCAGAGTAATTGATGATGTCTGGCGGCACCTATAGGTCGGGCCTTCAGCCCTCGATCCTTTCCACTCCGCAAACATGGGGCTTCGCCCCATGCTGGTATAGCGCGGGCCTTTGGCCCTTTACATCATCGGCGAATTATCCTCATCATCAGCGAATTATCATTGGCGAATTCCATCTAAATCTAAACGAACATTCCTCTGGAATCTAAACGAACATTCCTCTGGAATATGCAGGCTGGCGATTCACGGAAATGCTTCGGCTGCGTTGGACGTCAGGCTCAGTGTACCGGGTTTGGCTCCGACGTGAAGGTGGAGGTGGGCAGGCCCGCGGCGTTGTAAAGGTTGCTGGCGACGACGCCCATCCAGCCGTAGCGAACGTACATCGGGTGAGGAACGGCGCTGGACGATACGACGACCGTGTCGTGTTCGATGCGCGCGCCGGCGGATTTGAAGACGTGGTCGGGGCCGGCGAGCTCGAATCCGCCCACGGGGTTGTCGTGGAACGTGAGGCCGGCGGCGTGGTCGAACCAGACGCGCATGTTGGTGGAACCGTCAGGATTGAGTTCGGTGGTGGCTTCGCGGAAAAGCGGGCCCTGGTATTGCACCTTTTCGCCGTAGACGATGTCGCGCGCGGCGAGCGCGAGGCGGGCGCTGACGGTCTGCTTGTCGGGTGGGTGGACGTTGGCGGCGAGGCCGACGTCGATGGAGACCGCCATGGCCGTATTGGCGAGGCCGAGGACGCGGCGCTGCGCATCGCGGACCAGACCCCAGTCTTCTCCGGGAGAGCTGAAGCTCGAAATCTGCACGTAAAGGAAGGGAAGATTGCCCTGCTGGAAATGGCTGCGCCAGTCTTGTATCAGGCCGCCGAAGAGCGCGGCGTAATAGGGGGCGCGATCGGGCGCGGAGTTGGTTTCGCCCTGGTACCAGAGGAAACCCTTGATGGTCATTGGGGTGAAGGGCGCGATCATTCCGTTGTAGAGGGCGGCGGGCTCGTATGACTCGCCAAACGGGTGCCACGGATGTTTTGGGAGAGGCTGGCCGGCGGCTTTGGCGGCTTCGTCGGCACGCTTTTCAGCGGCGACGATGGCGTCGAGGTCGGTCTGCTCGTCGGCGAAATGGGCGCGGCTG
>DASRLB010000152.1:0-8458 GCA_035648695.1 Acidobacteriaceae bacterium
TGCTCATCTCCTGCATCATGCTCCGCCTCGGCGGTGGCCCAACAACTTCGGTCCAGCGCGAAACCTCCGCCAAGCCTGCGTTGCCTCAGTACGACAACGCGACAGAGCTTCTCGACGACCTCAGCATCCTCCGCGATTCGCTGGCGGAAAACCGCGGTCGCCGCCTCGCCGAAATGCTCGTCGATCCGCTGCTGGTCGAGGTCCGCATCTGTGGCCTGCACTTGCAAACGCTGGACATTCGTCAGCATGCCCGCGTCCACGCCGTTGCGATCGACGAACTTTCCGCATGGGCGAACTCGCACTCCGCAAGCAACTCGTCCCTGCAATTGCCCACGGAATTGACGCCGCAAACTTCTGAGGTCCTCGCCACAGTGCGCGGTATCGCAAAGTTGAAACAGCAATCACCGGGAGCGATTCGACAGTACGTGATCTCCGGTGCAAGTTGCGCGGACGACATGCTGCGAGTGGTGTGGCTGGCGCGCCTCGGAGGCGTTCGCGTCGAAGGCGCGGAGGCGACAAACGACCGCGAAGCCGACCCGGGTTTGCAGCCGGTGCCGCTTTTCGAATCGATCGAAGACTTGCAGAATGCTCCCGCCGTGTGCCGCGAACTGTGGTCGAGCGAAGTCTACAAGCCGCTGCTCGCGGCGTGGGGCGGACATCAGGAAGTGATGCTCGGCTACTCCGATTCCAACAAAGACGGCGGCATGATCGCCAGCACATGGGAGATATGGAAAGCCCACCGCGCGCTGCATGATGTCGCGCGTGAATGCGGCGTGACGCTGCGCCTCTTCCATGGCCGCGGAGGCACGGTCGGCCGCGGCGGAGGCCCGACGCATCGCGCCATCTTCGCGCAGCCCCTCGAAAGCTTCAGCGGAGCGATGCGCCTCACCGAACAAGGCGAGGTACTGAACTGGAAGTACTCCGATGTGGTGCTGGCCGAACGCAATCTCGAGCTGATGATCGCGGCGTCGCTCGACGCGCTGGCGCGGCCCGACCTTCATACCCCGGGCGCGTCGCCAACGCACCTCACCGGAGCAATTCTGCCCGAGTGGGAAGCAGCGTTCGATGAAATGTCCGCGACCTCGCTCGAGTTCTATCAGAAGCACATCGTCGACGATCCGGAAGTCTTTACGTACTTCGAGCAGGCTACGCCGGTTGCCGAGTTGGAGCACGCACGCATCGGCTCCCGCCCCGCGAAGCGCCAGGACGCCAGCGCCACCAAACAGCGCAGCATGGCCGACCTGCGCGCGATCCCCTGGGTCTTCGGATGGATGCAGTCGCGCCATGTCGTGCCCGCATACTTCGGCGTCGGACACTCGCTGGAACGCTTTGCGAACGAGCACCCCAACGGCCTCGAAACTCTGCGCGAAATGATGCGCAGCTTTCCGCTGTTTCTCGACATGATTCGCAACGTCGAACTCGCGTTGGCCAAGGCCGACTTCGGCATCGCGCGGCTGTACGCTTCGCTGGTCGAAGACGAAGCTCTCCGCGAGCGAGTGTTTACGGTGCTCGAAGCGGAGTTCGAGCGCACCCGCCGCATGGTGCTCGCCGTCACCGAACAAAAGGACCTGCTGGAGCGCAACGCGGTGTTGAGCAATTCGATCCGCCTGCGCAATCCTTACGTCGATCCGATGAGCCTGTTGCAGGTGGAACTGCTGCGCCGCAAGCGCGCGGGCGAACGCGGCCCGGAACTCGACCGCGCGATTACAGCGACTATCAACGGCATCAGCGCGGGCCTGCGCAACACTGGCTGAGACCGGATGCACAATTCGGTCTCAGCCCGCGGACTTCTAGCGCTACCGGTTGAGGTTGTAATTGACGGTGATTGTAGTATCGACCTCGGTGGGTTCTCCATTGAGGAGATACGGCATATATCTCCACTGCCTCACCGCGTCGAGCGCCGACGTCTGGAGTTCCGCCGGTCCAGAGACTACAACCAACGACTCGATTTCCCCGGACTTGCCGATAATTGCGTGCAGAACAACCGTCCCGCTGACGCCCGCCGCTTTCGCATCCGGCGGATAGACCGGATTGACGCGGGTGAGAACATTTCCCGCCATCACGGCGGCGGAGACACGGACACCGCCGGAATGCTGCGCAGGTTGAGCCTCGCTCTGCGCCACCGGCGCCGATATCTTGATTCGCAGCGCCAGCGCGGATGCACAAGTTCCCACGCCGAGCAGCACGCACACCACCGCTGTTGCCATCCTTCGCATACTTCCTACCTCTACATGCAGTTCTGTCAGGCTCATAATTCTCCTCTCGAAAATGTTGGCATCGAAGATCCCGATGGCTTGAAGTGTCCGGGCCGGCATCCGCTCGGAAAGAATGGACGCCAGCCTCAGTAGTGATCGCGCATATTCATCCCGACCCGCGACGGCTTTGGCCGCCATCGCGTCGCAAACCATCTCGCGGCTCTCCGCCAGCTTCGTGCGAGTCATCCAAAGCAGCGGATGGTACCCAACCGGTAGCGACAGCACCTCGTAGACAAGATTCTTCGCGAAGTCTCCGCGTCGCATGTGTGCGAACTCGTGTGCAATCGCGGCGTCGAGGTCTTCCTCTCGCAGGCTCGTCTGCCACTCCGCTGGCAGCAGCAGGACCTTGCGGCGAATGCCGATCGTCATTGGGCCGTCGATAGCGTCGGAGACCGCGGCTACAGCATCAAAGACGCCGAAAAGCCGGCAGCACCTTTGCCACGTTGAGCCGGCAGCGCCCGTCAGAAAAACGCGCTGTGCACGGCGCCGTATCGCCGTTGTCTTCCAAAGTCCCACCGCCAGACGCCCTGCGAAATACACGACAACGCATCCATACGCCACCGCGACAACCGCGAGGATTTCCGCGGTTGGCCTCAGGCTGGGGTGCGCCAGGGCCGCGCCTTGCGTCACCGTTACGCGGACATCGCCGCCGCGCGCGCCTGCACCAAAGATTCGCGCCGCCAGCCCCAGCAATTCGGATGGACGAACAGTACACGCGGGCAGAACGGCTTCGAGCACCAGCGCAATCGTCCACACGCGATGTTCCGCCGCTGCGCCGTTGCGCCGCAGCACGCGGGCCGCGACCCACGCGGCGGCAAATATCAACGGCGCCTGCCACGCCGAATTTAGCAGATACGCCAGCATGGATGACTCAAGGGTCCTCATTTTTCGCCTCTTTCCTTCTCCAGCCGCTTGCTCAGTTTCGCGAGTGTCCGGGCGTCGATCTGTTTGCTCTTGACCAGGCTCATCACCAGGTCTTCGCTCGACCCGCCAAACATGCGGTCGACCAGGTCTCTCACCGCATGGTTCGACGCCTTCGCTTCAGACACCGTCGCGCTGTAGACAAAGGCCCGTCCGCACAACTCGCGCGTCAGCTTTCCCTTGCGCTCCAGAATGTTGAGCATGGTCTGCACGGTGGTATAGGCGAGCCCCTGCTCCAGCCCCTGCTGCACGTCGCTCACGTTGCTCGAACCGCGTTTCCAGATCACCTGCATGATCTGTAGTTCGAGCTTCGTCAGCGCGCTCTTTTCCGATTTCGCCATGCACAGCCTCCTAATGAATTAGGACACTACGCCGAGAAGATGGTGCGTGTCAACGAAAACTTTAGGAGTTGTTCTTTGCTCTAGCCTTTTCCGATCACCAGCAACTGTTCGATCTTGCCGTCGGTCATGCGGTAGGTCGTGATCAGTATGCTTGCGCCGCCCGAGAACGTCACGCGGTACAGGCCGAAGGTCATACCGCCGCGCAATGCGGTGCGTTGTAGCGTTACAGTGGTGATTGTGCTCATCGGAGCAAGCGTCGATTGAAAGTCCGCCAGCGCGTCCTTATCGAAATAGAAATTGCAGTCCGCGGTAAACAGAGTGCGGTCGATCTTGCCCTGTTGCAGCCCGGTAAGGATGGTCTGCAACTCGGCAGCGAATGCGTCAGGTTGGCCTGCCGTGTGCGGCGCAGAAGGCGCAATCAGCAACGGCGTAATGGCCGCTCCGATCTCGCTGGCGGCCTCGCTCGCTGTCTCGTTGGTCAGCACGACGATGGCCACGCCGTCGTCCGGATACACAATGTTCTCGGATACAAAACCGCCGACTTCCCCACCGTGCTCGATCATGTGATGGCCGTGGTTATCGAAGCTGTAGATGCCCAGGCCGTAGCGCGTGTCGGTGCCGTCCTTCAGCTTGAAAGAGGTCTCCTGCTCGGCGTAACTGGCCGGCCTCAGCAGCGATTGATTGATGAACGTAAGGTCCCATTGCAGCAGCGTGAAGGCGGGCATCGCCTGATCGCCGTCGCCGTAGTACCACCCGGTGCCTTCCATCGGCTCGACGCGCGGCGGCGCCAGCGCGTTCGAAACATAGCCCGTCACCTGTAGCTTTTCGCGTTGCGAATAGGTGTTGAACAGGTCCTTCATCCCCGCCGGCCCAAAGACGCGCTCGTGCAGGAACTTGCCCAGCGGCTCACCCGAAACCTTCTCGACGATCAGCGACACCAGCACGTAGTTCGTATTGGAGTATTGCCACTTCGTCCCCGGATCGAAATCCAGCGGCTTGGTCGCCCACTCGTGTACCAGCTTCGACGGGTCGATGGGTTTCAGCCAGTCGGGGATCGTATAGTCCTGCGGAGCGAAGTCCTCATAGCCGGAGGTCATCGTCAGCAGGTTGCGGATTGTCACTTCATTGGAGCGCGTCAGTTCCGGAAAATACTTGCCGACAGGGTCGTCGATGGAAAGCTTGCCATCCTGTTGCAGCAGCAGGACCACGGTCGCCGTGAACTGCTTCGAAATCGAGCCGATGGCATACGCCATGTCCGGCGTCGCGGGCTCCGGCGGAGAGATCCGCGCCAAGCCATAAGCCTGGGTGTAGGCAATCTTGCCGTCCTTCACCACGCCGACCGAGGCCGAAGGCACACCGGTATCGGCGAGGACTTTTTGTGTGGCAGCATCGATTTTGGCCTTGGTGCCGGGGTCGATCTGAGCGGAGGCGAAGGGAGCGAAGGCGATAACTGCAAGGCAGGCAAGCTTCAGCATGATGTGGCGAGAATAGCAGGCAAACCCCACTCATGACGATGGAACCGCCCTGAATGGGGTGCCCGGCCCCGGTGTTTGTTCCTGGCAACTGAAACGGGACCCTTCTTTACGCTACGAGTTGGGCGCGCATCACTTCGCCCAGCCACTTGGTGTGTGCTTCAGAAGGGAGACTGCGTACGGCCTCCTCCGGCATGTCGCTCTGCCGCCAGTTCTGGCGGTCGGCAAACGCCTTGCGGATCCCATCGCGCAGTGCAGGGTTCCCCTGCGTAAACGCATCCGCAAGCTCGAACCAGCGCTTGCCGAGTGCCCGCGCCTCTGGGCCGTCCAGTGGAAGCCCGGTGTCGATCGCCTGTTGTATAGCCGCGAAGAGTTCTTGCCACTTGACGTTAATTTCGGCCTGTAACTCGGGCGTCCACGTCTTGATGCGTTCCTGCAGGGCTTCACGGCCTTCGGGGCTGTAGTACTTGTCCATCCAGTGTTGTGTCTGCTCCATATTGATCTCCTTGAGAATGGTTTGGTAGAGAAACCAATCGGGTTCCGCATTCTTCTGCGACTGCCGCTGCGCCCGCTCGATCGCCTCAAGAACGCGGTCGATCCCGGCGCGCCGCTCGCGCAGCACCGCAGCCTGGCGAGCGAGCGTGGACGGCAGACTGTGTTCGGAATCGGGGCCTCCGGTGGCGAGCAGGTCCGCAATCTCCCGCAGCGGCAGCCCAAGGTAGCGGAGCACGAGGATGCGCTCCAACTGGCCGAGGTCTTCGTTGCGATAGAGCCGGTAGCCGCTCGCGGAGCGGTGGGTGGGTTTCAGCAGGCCGAGGCGGTCGTAATGATGCAGCGTCCGGACCGTAACGTTGGCGAGCGCGGCGAATTGCTGGATGCGGAACATGGTCGATTTCCTTCTCCTGCAAGAAGTGTGCGGTCTGACGCAAGGAGAGGGTCAAGCGAATTCCGGAAATAGAGGACGCTCGTTGGGGACTGCAACCACAGCGTTTCGAAAGCTGCCTTCCGCTGTTATCGCCTGAAAAACGGTCCTGACTTGCGACTTAGCGGCCCGCTTGGTTCTTGAGACGGGTGGACGAGGCTTCGGAGCACCGTCCGCATAGCGCCTTTAGTAACC
This sequence comes from Acidobacteriaceae bacterium, assembly GCA_035648695.1. Classification (GTDB taxonomy): domain Bacteria; phylum Acidobacteriota; class Terriglobia; order Terriglobales; family Acidobacteriaceae; genus Granulicella. Next base: position 6,107 of record DASRLB010000152.1, read on the forward strand.
AAAAATGCAGGTTACCAAAGATGCGTTTTTTTGAACTCAAGTTTTGTTGCACTTCGCGCGTCCGGTGATATTGTCATGTCTATCAAGTGGCAACGCGTAAGTGTGCATTGCTGCTACTTCCTTCGCCCACGTAAGCAGTGCTGCAAAATTGTGCGTGCTGCCTCCATACGACAAATTGAACTCGTCAGTAGCATAGCGAAGTTGTGCGCGCTACCGGCTAGCAGACACGTCAGTAGCAAGCGGAATGTGCATCTTGCTTCATTAAACGTTCAAGGAACGAACGCACCCAGGCCCGACAGCGACGCGTCCCACGACATTCATATCAGTTTCAGGAGCCTCAAAAAATGAAGACGATGCTAAAGGTTCTATCCGTCGCAGCACTTTTTGCTGCATCGACCACCTTCGCCATGGCCGATACCCTTACCCCATATGCAAATACCTCTACCTTTGGCACCCCCAATGGCGTCACTGCCGGCGGATCCCTTACGCCAGTTCCCGACGTCCCCGATCCGCATCCCTTTACCGCGACTTACACTGAGGCGGTTTATGTGAATGGATTGGGTAGTGGATTTTGCGCTACCTGCCTGAATTTCGTTTTTACCATCAAGAATACGACTACGGGACCCGACTTCATCGACGCGCTCAGCATAACCAACTTCGGGCCATACCTTACGACTGAAGGCTATGTCACCGGCTCCGGCAATGATGTTCCCAGCAGTGTTTCCAATATTTTCGGCGTTATCACCTTCAACTACACCACCCCCACCATTGTGAAGGGTAAAAGCAGTGATACGGTGGTCATCTTTACCAACGCCAAACTCACGACGGACGGAGTCATCAACTTCCAGGACGGAGCACAGGTTAATGGTCTGGCTATCGTGCCGGACGTGCTCGCCGTTGCACCGGAGCCGGGCAGTCTCCTGCTGCTGGGTACCGGTCTGCTTTCGGTAGTCGGTGTGGCGCGTCGTAAGTTCAAAGCATAACCGGAACGCTCGGATCTCGCTTGCTGCAAAATCTGCGGACCCCTCCCGAAATGGAGGGGTTCGCGGCTTTACCACCGGTTTTTCTTACCGCCACGAAACAATAGGGCCCGGGGTAACCCAGGCAAAAGAGTTACCAAAGATTTGTTGCATTTTTTGGGTCTCGTGATACTTTTATCTTGCTGAGCGGCAATGCGTAAGCGTGTGTTGCCGCTACTTCCTTCGATCACGTAAGTAGCGCTGCGAAAGTGTGCGCGCTACCCCCAGAAGACATCAGACATTCATCCGTCGCACTGCGGCTCTGTGTACGTTTCCGTTCTTTTTTGGATGCGCCGCCAGGAAGCGGAATGTGCATGCTGCCTCAATTGCAAGAACGATGATCGCAAGCCGGCCCAGCAACGCTGCGTCCCATGACATTCATATCAGTTTTAGGAGCTTCAAAATGAAGACGATGCTAAAGGTTCTATCCGTCGCAGCACTCTTCGCTGCATCGACTACGTTCGCCATGGCCGATACTCTAACCTCTTTCCCCAATAGCTCCACCTTCGGATTTGCCACGGGCGATACCGCAAGCGGAATTCTTACACCGTTAGCGACGATCTCAGATCCACATCCATTTACGGCGCATTTCACTGAAACCGTCTACAGGGGTGGATCGAGTGCATTGTGCCCAGGCTGCCTTAATCTCGTCTTCGACATCTCGGACACGGGCTCGAAATCAGATTTTATCGACGTGGTCAGCATAACCAGCTTTGGAAACGTCGCTACGGCGGAGGGTTATGTTTCGGGTCCGGGTGATGTCCCCAGCTCGGTTTCCAATATTGGAGGCGTTATCACCTTCGGCTACACTGACCCGGTGCTTGCTAAAAATGTACATAGCGTCCAGCTGGTGATCTTTACGGGTGCCACCCTCACCGCGGACGGGAAAATCAACTTCCAGGACGGAGCCCAGGTTAATGGCCCCGCCCTTGTTGTGAGTTCACATGACGCAACAAGGCTCTCATCCGTACCTGAGCCGAGCAGCCTCTTGCTGTTGGGTACCGGTCTGTTGACGGCAGTCGGAGTGGGGCGTCGTAGGTTGAAGGCATAACCAGAACGTTCGCCGGCGCAACGTTCCGAACGTTGGCATCGCGTTCGATGCAAGAGTTACGGCTATGGATGGGCCCCTCCAAAGGAGGGGCCCATCTTTGCTTAGAAGTACCTCGCAAAGCCTTCATATCGAAACTCCTAAACTAGCCCGCATTTCTCACGAGAGGTAAGCATGTGATGTTTTTTGCTGATGAGAGTGGGGTAGCTGTGTGTGCTGAGGTGTGTGGGGGATGTGTGGGCTGGATTTTGGTGAGCGCCGACTGATTTTTGCCAACGGATCAGG
>DASRLB010000153.1:0-11136 GCA_035648695.1 Acidobacteriaceae bacterium
TTGAACGACCATTTGCCGCATCACGTTCACGTCTTTGCCCATGGCTGTGAAGCAATCGTCGAGTTGTCTTGTCCGGATGACATCGTTCATGTTCGAAAGAATCGCAACTTCAAGTCGCAAGAGCTAAAGAAAGTCGTTCGCCTGGTTCAGGCACATCAAGCTGAACTTTGCGCCAATTGGAAAGAGGTCCACAATGACCTGGGCTGAAGAGTACCGTGCTGCAACCGAAGCTGGCGAAGAACGTCTACGCAATGAACCTCACATTGTGAAGGCACATTACGATCCAAAGCTTCGTCGCGTTATCGTATCCCTCAGCAATCATGCCTGGTTCGCCTTTCGGCCCGAGGATGCTCAGATGCTGGGCGAAGGAACCCCCGCCCAACTGAAGAAAATCGAAATCAGCCCCTCGGGATTCGGCCTTCACTTTCCACTCCTCGACGCTCACTTCGATATCACAGCCCTCATGCAAGGCAACTTTGGCTCTCGTAAATGGATGGCCGCCCGTCTCGGCTCCGCTGGCGGAGCCTCCCGCAGCAAAGCCAAGGTCGCCGCCGCCCGCGCCAACGGAAAACTCGGCGGCCGGCCCCGCAAGACTGGAAGTTAAGCCGAAAATAATCCGGCTATTCGCTTCACCTGCGAGTCTTCCCCCGCGCTCACCTCGTCTCCAATCGCAGTCCGCCAAGCTTATAATTGGCCCACTGTTCTGCGTCGGAGGTTCCATGTCTCGTCGCATCCTGCTCCTGCTCTTCCCGCTTCTGCTCGCCGCCGCAATCCCCGCCCACGCGCAGAGTCAGTACGACGAATTCGTCTCGCAGGACAGCCATGTCCAATACCAGCCTCCCCAACCGGCATGGGTGGCCGACATGCGCCCCAACCCGCGCTATCCCATCACCGTCCGCCTCGCCATCGACTACAACGGCTATAACGGCTATAACGGCGCGAACTATAGCGGAGGCGGAGACGGCCACATCTTCAACCCGCAAGGCGAAAATCTGAACTTCACCTACCGTTGCGGCATCACCTTTCCGCGGAGCCATCCATCCGAGTTCTATGCCCGCTGGATAAAGCCCGGCCGCAAGCTCGAAATCCGGCTCCGCGACCCGCACTCCACCCGCACAAGCACCTGCCGCATCAGCATATCGCCGCGGCAATCGGCCTCTTCTGCTTCCCTCATTGGCAAGACCCCGTAAAATTTGCGGTCGATCACACCTCCTGCGAGCGGCCCTGTAACCCGCCCACCCGGCGCGTTGTATCCTCGTATCATCCATGCAGAACGACCTCCAAGCCTCCATCGAACACTGGTTTGCGCAAGGCCCGGCAGCCATCGGCAACAAAGACGCGCTGACCGCCTTCGTGCAACTCCGCGACGCTCTTGAAGCCGGCACTCTCCGCTCCGCCCAACCCGACCCGACCGCCCCCCTCGTCTCTGGAGGACAAGCCTGGCGCGTCAACGCCTGGGTAAAGCAGGGCATCCTGCTCGGCTTCCGCCTCGGCGCACTCGAACAGATGAGCGGTCGCAGCCCCGGAGGCCGTAGCGGCGACATCCTCTCCTTTGTCGACAAGGCCACCTACCCCGCTCGCCATTTCACCCCTGAGCAGGGCATTCGCATCGTCCCCGGCGGCAGTTCCGTCCGTTCCGGCGCATTCCTCGCCAGAGGCGTTGTCATGATGCCGCCCGCCTACGTCAACGTCGGCGCGTTCGTCGACGAAGGCACCATGATCGACTCCCACGCCCTGGTCGGCTCCTGCGCTCAGATCGGCAAGCGCGTCCACCTCTCCGCCGCCGCGCAAATCGGAGGCGTCCTCGAACCCATCAACGCCTCCCCGGTCATTATCGAAGACGACGCCCTCATTGGCGGCAACACCGGCGTGTACGAAGGCACCATCGTCCGCGCCCGCGCCGTCCTCGCCGCCGGAGTCATCCTCACCCGCGGAACCCCGGTCTACGACCTCCCCAACAACACCATCCTCAAAGCTACAGCCGACACGCCGCTCATCATCCCCTCCGGCGCAGTCGTCGTCCCCGGCTCCCGCGCCATCACCACCGAACCCGGCAAGTCCCTCGGCCTCAGCGTTTACACGCCCATCATCGTCAAATACCGCGACGAAAAGACCGACCTGTCGACCGCGCTCGAAGATTTGCTTCGGTGAGTACTTGACATCGTAGCTACGACGTAGCTACGATGTATTGGTAATTGGACTGACCCGCTTGGAGGCAGGTTCTTCCGCTCTCGATGCCAGACAAGGCGTCTTGGTAATGCCCACGGAGCTATCCGGTAATACCTTGGCAACGCCCTTGACTACTTCTGGAATTAACTGCCGGTCGAATCATCACTCTAATCGGAGTCCTATTTATGTTTGATTGGAACGAAGCCAACATCGCCCACATCGCAGAACACGGCGTTACGCCGCAGGAAGCGGAAGAAGTCATCACGAACAGCCCGTTGGATATCGACTACGCCGAGCGCAACGGAGAAATCCGTATCCGACAAGTGGGCGAGACGGCAGCAAGACGATATCTCGTTGTCATCAGCACCCTGCGCAGCGGCAAGACGAGAGTCGTGACGTCTTACCCGCCGAGTCGATCCTTGCAGGCCACATATTTGAACTACCGAGGCTACGTCAAAGATGGAAAAGAGAGTCCTTCCTGATTTCAAATCCGAAGCCGAAGAAGCCAAGTGGTGGTTCGACAATCAAGAAGAACTTGATAAGGACTTCGAGCAGGCAGCCAAAGAGGGCCGTCTCGGTCGTGGCACCGCTGCCCGCATAGGCAGCCTCCCCACCACCACCATCCGCCTCGACCCCGTCGACATCGAACTCGCCCGCAAGCAGGCGGAAAAGCGTGGCTTGAAGTATCAAACCTATCTCAAGATGATCATCCACGAGGCCCTAACGCGGGAAGCAAAAACGACTTAATTCCTCCCGCGCTACACTCCCCTCATGACCCACCGCAAAACGTTCCTCGCGCTCCTGCTCCTTTGCTCTACACAGTACGGCGCCAACGCCCAGACCAGCGCTCAGGCTGCCCCCAAGCCCGCACCCACCGGCTCGGTAAGCGGACTGGTCGTATGCTCTGACACCAACTCCCCGGCGCGCTTCGCCACCGTCATTCCCATTCCAATCCCTGCCACCGGTCAAGCCTCCCCCGCGCCCGCCCCGGTAGTCAGTAACCATAACATCGCCAGGACCGATCTCAGCGGACGATATATCCTCAAGCAACTTCCCCCCGGAGACTATCTCGTCGTCGCCGAGCTTGACGGCTACGCAACCCCTGTCGCCGGCGTGAGCCTCCAGCAAATCACAGCGCACGACCCCGCAGCGATGAAGTCCCTCACCGATATCATTCCCGTCACGCACGTTGAAGCCGGCAAGTCTGCCACAGCGAATTTCACGCTGCTGCGGGGAGCAGTCATCTCCGGAACCATTCGCTACGACGATGGCACACCCGCGATCGACACCGAAATCTCGGTGAGCCCTTCCTCGGCCACCCGCAATGAGTACGTGCCCAGCACCGGTCTCAGCCTGGACCGAAACCTCAAAACGGACAGCTTCGGTCACTACAGCATCCAGGGCCTCGCCGAAGGACGCTACATCGTAAGTGCAAGAATGCACCCCTCCGAGGATTTGATGAACATCCTCTCCGACAACTTTACCGACTATGACCCTTATAGCTTTCTTGCCAGCATAGACGAGGTGGACATCTATCCTCCCCGTACTTTTCACCGCAAAGCAGCCGTCATCTGCGACCTGAAGCAAGGCGAGCGCCAGCAGGTCGACATCGAAATTTCCCTCGACGGGCTGCGCACCATCACGGGTGTGATCAAGGCCGATCCAAGCGAACCTGCGCCTGTCTTTGGCACATTGAGTGCCACCGCGGTGGACGATCCCGACCTTGTCCGCCTCACTGTCGTCCGCCCCGACGGCTCCTTTCAGTTCTCTTTCATGCCGGCGGCCAAATACACCCTCTCCGCGAAACGCGTTTCGAACCTTCCGCCCCGCTCCGTCAGGGCCAAGGGCGACGACAGGAAACCGTTTGCCTACCCACCCGCCGGTAGCTCGGTTGATGTCACGAACTCCGATGCGTCCAGCGTCGTCATTACCATTCCACCGCCGCCCCCGCCCAAGGTACCGATCCTCTAACCTCGAGAGGCTGTCCCGCCGTCGCCCGTGAAAAACCAAATCCAGGCCGGATGGCCCATACCTGATACGCTGTCTGCACAGCCATGCAAGCGGTCCACGAACACATCGCCAAAGACGGCTTCCGCTTCCGCGGTGTCGCGATGTCGCGCATCGATGGATTCTCCGACGTAGTCTTCGGCTTCGCGCTCACCCTCATCGTGGTTTCGCTCGAAGTCCCGCACACCTATAACGAGCTGCACAAAATTCTGCTCGGCTTCGTGCCGTTCCTCATCTGCTTTGTGCTGCTGTTCACCATCTGGTGGTCGCACTTCAAGTTCTTTCGCCGCTACGGCCTGCACGATCTGCCCACGGTCCTGATCAACTGCACGCTCCTGTTCATGGTGCTTTTCTACGTCTATCCGCTCAAATTTCTCTTCACGCTGGTTGCCGGCCAACTGGTTGGCGCCACCGCATCGGAGCCTGTTTTCACAAGCGCACTGCAAAGCCGCGAGCTCATGATCGTCTACGGTTTGGGTTTTGCCGGCATCTACTTCTGTTTCGCTGCGATGTACTTCAACGCATGGCGGCAGCGTGAAGAGCTTCGCCTCAGTCCGCTGGAAAAGACGCTCACCCTGGTCTACTTCTGGGACGAGTTCGGCGTCGCCTGCGTCGGCCTCATCTGCTGCATCGCCGCTCGGATTCTGCCACCCGAGTCAGCCGGCGCCGCCGGCTTTACCTTTTTCCTTATCGGCGTCTGGAAAACGGTCCACGGCATGGTCAGCGGTCGTTACATCCGCCAGGCGCGAGCCAGCACCCCACCCGAAGACAGCGCTCCTCTTCAACATCACTGACCTCGACAGCAGTCGTTTCTCTAAGCTCAAATCCTCTGAGCTCTAAGCTGAACAAAACCCGGCACTGTTGCGCCACATCGATAGCTCCGTCGCACATCCGACACCACTGCGGTAGACTGGAGATCCATGGCATTAGATAAACTTCAAATCATTCCGCTCGGCGGTCTGGGTGAATTCGGCATGAACTGCCTCGCCCTCCGCTTCGGCGACGACATCATCGTCATCGACGCCGGCCTCATGTTTCCCGAAGAAGAGTTGCTCGGAGTCGACATCGTCGTCCCCGACATCTCCTACCTCATCGAGAACCGCGCCTTCGTCCGCGGCATCGTCCTGACGCACGGCCACGAGGACCACATCGGCGGCCTCCCCTGGATCCTCTCCGAGCTCAACGTCCCGGTCTACGGCACCGAGTTCACTCTGGCCTATGTCGAGGGCAAGCTCGAAGAGCATCGTCTCCTCGACGACGCCGAGCTCATCGAAATCCTCCCCGGCCGCCGCGTCACCCTCGGGCCTTTCAGCATCATGCCAATCCGCGTGACGCACTCGCTGGTGGACTGCGTTTCGCTGGCGATTCACACCCCCGTCGGCATCGTCCTCCACACCGGAGACTTCAAAGTCGATCTCAGCTCTCCGGACGGCCATCCCTTCGACCTCCAGACCTTCGCCGACCTCGGCAAACAGGGCATCCTTTGCCTCCTCCAGGACTCGACCAACGTAGATCGAACAGGATTTACGCCGGGTGAGAAGGCCGTCATCCCGCGCCTCGACGACATCTTCGCCGCCGCGCCCAAGAAAATTTTCTTCTCCTGCTTCTCCTCCTCGATCCACCGCATCCGCATCGCGATGGAGCTGGCCGAAAAGCATGGCCGCAAGGTCGCCATCATCGGCCGCTCGCTCGACAACTCCACCGAAATTGCCCAGGACCTCGGCTACCTCGACCCGCCGCAGGGCCTCATCATCAACCCCTCCCAGATCCGCGACTTCGCTGCCCACAAGCTGGCCATTCTAATCTCCGGCACCCAGGGCGAGCCCATGTCCGCGCTCTCCCGCGCCGCCGTCGACAACCACAAGTTCGCCAAAATCGAGCCCAACGACACTGTCCTGCTCAGTTCCCGTGTCATTCCGGGAAACGAGAAAAAAATCTACCGCGTCATCGACCACCTGGAGCGCCGCGACGCCCGCGTCATCCACGACGACGGCGCCAACGGCCTCATCCACGTCTCCGGCCACGGCTCGCAGGAAGAGCTTCGCCTGATGATCAATCTCGTCAAGCCAAAGTTCTTCATCCCCATCCACGGCGACTACCGGCACCTCAAGCGCCACGTCGAGCTGGCCCTCGCCACCGGCATCCCTGAAAAAGTCCTTCTGCTGGAAGACGGCGACATCCTCACCCTCGACGCCAACTCCGCCGAAAAGACCGGCAAAGTCACCACCGGCCGCGTCTGCATCGACAACAACTCCACCGCCGACGTCGTCGAAGACACCGTCATCCGCGACCGCAAGCATCTTGGCGAAGACGGCGTCTTCCTGCCCATCATCGCCATCAACAAGCGCACCGGCCAGGTCGAGGGCCAGCCTGAAATCACCACGCGGGGATTTGTCGCCGACGATCCCGACCTGCTCCGCAACGCCCGCGACATCGTCGCCCGCACCCTCCACGAATCCAGCGAAGAGGAGCGCCGCGACTACGGCGTCATGAAGGACAAGATCCGCGGCGACCTCAAGCGTTTTATCCAGAAGAACGCCAACCGCCGCCCGCTCATCATGCCCATCATCCTCGAGCTTTAAAACAAATTCCAAGATGGTATATAGAACTCCTTGGTGCGCGCCGTACCGGAGTAGTAGCGGGCTTCAGCCCGCGGCAAAGGGGCCACCAGGGGAACGGGCTTCAGCCCTGGCCTGCGACGATCCCTACATCCAAGAGGAGTCCGCATCTACGTCGCCGGAAGCGCCAAAAAACCAGTCTTACCGCCCGTTTCACCGGTAAATCGGGTCCATTTATTTTTCTTTCAACAACTCCATCATTCATCCTTGCATCACAAAAGACTTATCGTCACTGAGGTATTATCTCGGTAACCAGTTTATTTCCCTCGCAAGTCGGGGACCATGATGTGTTCACCAAAACGCATGCGCACTACAGTTGCACGGAGGCTTATCGATGTCGCATTCTACCCCGCAGTTTAAATGTTTAGCCCTTCTCGCCGCGGCGATCGTTCCCCTAACCCTCATGACCGGCTGCGCCAACATGGTCACGACAGACAATCATTCCGCCGCGCCCGCGGCCACCGTCGCCGGTAGCGTGCATGGCGGCCAGCAGGCGGTCAGCGACGCGACCATCAATCTCTACGCAGCCGGAGCCAACGGCTACGGTTCGTTGCCGACCCTGTTCGCAACGACCACATCGTCCAACGATGGAAGCGGCTCATTTGCGTTCAGCCAGTTGGCCCGTGACCCGGTCAACTTCCCCACCGGCATTCATGACAATGCCACCACCAACGTGTATTCGTGCCCCTCGACGGGCGACCCCCAGATGTACATCGTTGCCAAAGATGGCAGCACCGGTGGGCCTTCAACCCCGATCAATACCGCCGCGGCATTCATCATCGCGCTGGGCCCGTGCTCCGGTGCCGGGTCGGCATACGTCACCATGGACGAAGCCACCACCGTAGCCACCCTCGCGGCCTTGCAGCAGTTCTTCAACCCCGCCACCGAAGGTTTCGGCTACAACACCACAGCGCAGTCCGCACTCGGCTTCGCCAACGGCGTTGCGACCATCTCTACGCTGGCCAATCCGGCCGGTGGGGGCGCGGGCGCGAATACAACGTTCACCCCCGCATCTTCTGTAGCCGGCGTCACAGTGACCGCCACGCCGGAGACGGCAAAGATCAACACCATCGCCAACATTCTGGCCGCCTGCGTCAATACGTCATCTCAGTCCGGAAACGTCTCGGCGAACTGCCAGACGCTCTTTGACAACGCCGTTCCCCCGGCGTCGTCGAATGTAACCAGCCAGCCCGGAACGACATACCTGCCCGCCGTCGATACCCTACAGGCTGGCTACTATATGCTGGTCAATCCGACCGATGGCGGCGCAACGGCCCTCAACAACCTGTTCACTCTTGGCGGAACCGGAATCGTCCCATTCCAGCCCGTCCTTTCCGCCGCACCCACTGATTGGACCATCGGCGTTACTTACTCCTCTTCCACCAACTGCGCTGGCGGATCGAACTTTCTCCAGTACGGGTATCAGATAGGCGTCGATGCGAACGGAAACGTCTGGACCGCGAATGGAAACGCGACTACCAGCGGCTTGTCGGAGATCGGCCCCAGTGGCGCTCCAATGGCCTGTAGTGACATTGCCTATAACAAGGTGCGCGGCGGAGCTGCCATCGATACTGCGGGGAACGTCTGGGCGACGAGCGATGCAACGAACGTAGTCTATAAGTTCAACGGAGCCACAACCACCACGATTCCCGTTCCCGGCGCTACATTCATCTACGGAATCGCGGCCGACGGTAGGGGTAACGTCTTTTTCGCCGATGTCACCGGCCTAAAGCTTTACGAACTCCCTTCGAGCGCGACTGCCACGACCGTGCCCACTCTTATTGGCCCCGTGGCCACCAGCAGCCCCTATCAGATAGCGGTGGACAGCAAAGGCACCGTCGTTGTCGCTCAATCGGGCGCCAGCGGTACAACCATCACCGCGTATCCGACGACCACAGTCGGCGGATCCACCTACCCTGCCGCCGGCACGGCGCTCACAAACGCAGCGGCTTATGTCGGAGCGTATGGCCTTGCCTTCGACTCCAACGGCGGCTTCTGGGTCGGCAACTCGGCTGGTAAGAGTGGAACGCCCGGCGATTTCACGGACTATACCCCGGTTACATACAGCAGCACGACAGCCGGAGATCCTAACACCGTCGTTTTCGGTACGCCCATCAATACCACGGCAATCTCCGCCGGCGGTCTGAGCACCGCGCGTCAGACTGCAGTGGACGGTGCCGGCAACGTATGGTTCCCCAACAACAGCGCAGCTTCATCCGGCTTGTTTGCAGTAACGGAACTCAGCAGCGCGGGTGTAGCTCTCTCTCCCACTGCCGGTACCGCCGGTGCAGCAACGCAAAACGGAGGTTTCCAGAAGGCAGCAACTGTGTTCGCTAGCCCTCGCGGCCTTGCGATCGACCCGTCCGGAAATGTCTGGGTGACCAACACGGCGTCTACCTTCCCCAATTGGATCACTGAGATCGTAGGGGCCGCCGTTCCGGTCGTTACACCGCTCTCGGCCGCGGCCGCCAACAACACCTTCGGCACCAAGCCCTAACGCCTCACGCTGCTCCTAACCCAAAGCCCCGGCAACCCGCCGGGCCTTTGCTTTTGCCTCCACAAGAACTGGCAACTGGAAACTGGCAACCGCTCGCCAAACACCCCGCGCCGCTACCCCTCCCGCTCCACCTCTTCCAGCACCGCCTCCGACGGCATCGGCTTCCGCGCAAAGTAGTACAGCGCAAACATCAGCGCCGCAAACGCCAGCACGCTCACCCAGTCCTTATACAGCGGGTTCGTCTCGCTGAAATGCCACGTCGGCCGATGCGTCACAAAGCTCTCCATCAGCTTCAGCCCCACGCCGGCGAGCCCCATAATCCCGCCCGCCGCGATCAGTCCCGAAGCCAGCAGACTCCCCGACGAAACCTCGCTCTCCGCCTCCGTCTTCGCCGCTTCACCCGACTTCGCCAGCGCGCGGTCCACAAACCACCGCACCAAACCGCCGCAGAAGATCGCCAGCGTCGTCCCGATCGACAGGTACGCCCCCACCGCGAACGTCAGCGACCGCACCCCCAGCAGCTCGATCCCGATCACCAGCGCCACCCCCAGCAGCACCAGGCTCCACGGCAGCTTCCGGCTCAGGATGCCGTTGATGACGGTCGCCATCAGCCGTCCCTGCGGCGCGGCGACCTCCTCGCTCCCGATCCCCTGCACCCACTGGATCTCGATCTGCCCCGTCGCCGGGTTGTAGAGATACTTCCCATCCTCCAGCGTCGCCGACCCAATCGAATTCAGCACGTCATACTGCCGCGCATTCGATACCTGGCCACCGTTCCCCTTGCTCTTCGACCCCGGCGCCGTCAGCGTCAGCGTATCGCGCTTGAACGCCCCCTGGTCGGTCACGCCGTCCGGCAGCGCCCCCAGTTGCATCACCCGCGCCTGCGGCATCTTCTGAAAGCTCTCAAAGCCGGTGTTCATCGCCGTCAGCACCGGCCCAATCGCAAACACCGACACGACCACCCCGATCATCACCGCCAACTGCTGCTTCCACGGCGTTGCGCCGATCAGGTAGCCGGTCTTCAGGTCCTGCGACGTGTCGCCCGCGTTCGACGCGGCCACGCACACCATGCCGCCGATCGTAATCGCCAACGCCCCAAACGCCGGCGCCGTCCAGCCTTTCACCAGAAAGATCGCCGAAGTAGCCATCAGCGTGGCAATCGTCATGCCGCTCACCGGGCTCGCGCTCGACCCCACGATCCCCACAATCCGCGCGCTCACCGTCACGAACAGGAACCCGAACACCACCACCAGCAGGCTCGCCGCAATGTTCGCCAGCCACCCCACCTGCGCTCCCGGGACCGGCTTGAACTGCAGGAAGATCACCATCAACACAACCAGCACCAGGCTTCCACCCAGCACCACGCTCATCGGCATATCGTGTTCGGTGCGAGTCGGCTCGGCCCTCGCCGCAGCCTTGTTCTTGCCCATCTTGGAAAAGCCCGCGGTCAGCGCGCTCACAATCGTCGGAGCAGTCCGCAGCAGCGTAATCAAGCCGCTCGCCGCCACCGCGCCCGCGCCCATCGGGCGAACATAGGTCTTCCACAAATCGCTCGGGTCCATCTGGCCGATCGGTATCGTCCCCGGATACAGCGGCCCGGTCAGGTGCTTGCCGAAGAACACGATCGTTGGCATCAGCACCAGCCAGCTGAACACGCCGCCCGCCAGCATGATCGACGCCACCCGAATCCCGATAATGTAGCCGACACCCAGATACTCCGGCACCACATCCGCCCGGATCGCCGCGCCCTTCATGATCTGCTGGCCGCCCGGATCGATGTTGAAGTCGTAGTTCGGAGTCGCCGGAAACAGCCGCAGCAAATTGTCGTTCTGGAACAGCGCATAC
>DASRLB010000154.1:0-2091 GCA_035648695.1 Acidobacteriaceae bacterium
CCCTAATGGCGCGGTTCTGTGAGCTCAACCGGGGGCAATGTTCAGAATATCTTCCCGGTGAGTCGGGATCGCTCCATATCAGTCAAGATGGAGCGACCAACCACCGATCGCAGTGACGCGGATTACGCTGCGAGTAGGTGAAACCAGCGGCGCAGAGCCGCATACGAAAGGAGTTGGTCGCATGTCTAAGATTAAGCCTCGTCGGGGGAATTTGTGGGTGGCGGCGAGCGTTAGCGAGCCGTCGCGGTGAGGAATCGGCGGAACTTGCGGCAGGTGGAATCGAACGATCTCTGCTGATCCTCGCCGCCGTGATACAGGAGCGGGCCTCCATCCCCGATCATTTTGAGAAGGTGTTGTTCAACGGGCTGTTTTCGCAGGGGCGGGTCGTCGTTGAGGTCGCGGATGTACTCGCCACCCAGTGCCCACATATTATCGACGTGTTTCTGGATGGTCTTTGGCGACAGGTCCGACGCGGCAAGATATTCGAGGAATGGACGGAACAAAGTCAGTAACTGTTCGCCGGGCGGCAGATCTTTTTCCAGTCCCCTCCATGAGCGTGGCCAGCCGTTCAGATCCCGGCAGTAATGTTCAAGGCCGTGGCGTGGCGCGGTGGTGGCGAGGTTTATTTTGGTAGTTCTCGCCCTCACCATTTTCCACCTCATGCTGCAGCTCATCACGATTCTAAACCGATGTCACCGTTTTCCAGGATTCGTTTACCAGCAGGCCCGCTTCAGTTCCGATCACAAGAGTATTGAGATCGATGTTCGCCCGCGCAAGCGTTCGGCGGCAGTTTGCTCGCGCTGCCATCAGCGCGCCCCCGGATACGATCAATTGCCGGAGCGCCGTTTCGAATTTATTCCTTTCCGGGGATTTCTGGTTTTTCTGCTTTATTCGATGCGGCGGGTCGATTGCCGCCGCTGTGAAGCGGTCGTCGTCGAGGAAGTTCCCTGGGGCGACGGCAAACGTACGCTGACCCGGGCGTACATGCTGTTTCTGGCCCGCTGGGCGCGCCGGCTCTCCTGGAAGGAAACGGCCGAGGCGTTTCGCACTTCATGGGACAAGGTTTTCGATGCTGTCGAACATGTCGTCACCTTTGGCCTGGAGCATCGGGTGTTCGGCCAGATCGACGCCATCGGGGTCGATGAGATTCAGTACGCCAAAGGTCACAAGTATCTGACGCTGGTTTATCAGATCGATCTCGACGTCACCCGCCTGCTCTGGGTAGGCCGCGAGCGGACCATCGAATCCTTTCAGGGATTCTTCAAAGTCATTGGCGACGAACTGGCTTCGAAGATCGTCTTTGTCTGCTCCGATATGTGGGAGCCTTATCTGAAGGTCATCCGCGAGAAATGCTCCGAGGCCCTGCATATCCTCGACCGCTTCCACATCGTGGCAAAAATGAACAAGGCTTTGGACGAAGTCCGCGCCGGGGAATCGCGCCGCATGGCGCGCGAAGGTCTGGCACCGGTGCTGAAGAAGTCACGCTGGCTGCTGCTCAAACGGGAAGAGAATCTGAAAACCGAACAGCGCTTCCGGCTCCGCGATCTGCTCCGGTACAACCTGAAGACCGTTCGTGCCTACCTTCTTAAGGAAGCCTTTCAGCAACTCTGGGATTACAACTCCGCCACCTGGGCCGGGAAATTCCTCGACGAATGGTGCCGTCAGGTGATGCGATCCCGTATCGAGCCCATGAAGAAGATCGCCCGTTCGATGCGTGAGCATCGCGAGTTGATCCTCAATTATTTCCGGGCTCAAAAGCTGCTTTCCAGCGGCGTTGTTGAAGGCCTGAACAACAAGGCCAAAGTCACTATGAGAAAATCCTACGGCTTTCGCACCTTCCGCTGCCTCGAACTCGCGCTCTATCACTCACTTGGAAAGCTGCCCGAGCCCGAATCTCCCCACGATTTTTTCTGACGAACCCTATTTTAAGCGGATTTCGACGAATTGCGGCCGAACCGAATAGGAGATTCGTCGTACGAGACACTATCGCGCAGGGAAGGGCCAGAGGGGACTGGTTCACAGCTGCAAGGTACAACGTCTCTGAAAACAAAATGCTTTCAATCCGCTAAAGCGATTTCCAGTTCGCGCAGG
>DASRLB010000155.1:0-10106 GCA_035648695.1 Acidobacteriaceae bacterium
TCCCGGATACTTCATGATCGTGTGGGACTTTATCCGCTATGCGAGGGAGCAGAACATTCCGGTGGGGCCGGGACGTGGGTCGGCGGCGGGGTCGCTGGTGGCGTTTGTGCTGGGGATTACGGACATCGATCCGCTACAGAATGATCTGCTGTTCGAGCGCTTCCTGAACCCGGAACGCATATCGATGCCGGACATCGATATTGACTTCTGCATGAACCGGCGCGGCGAGGTGATCGAGTACGTTCGCCGCAAGTATGGCAACGATCAGGTCGCGCAGATTATTACGTTCAACACGATGGCGGCGAAGGCGGCGATCAAGGACGTTGGACGCGCGCTGGATATGCCGTATGGCGAGGTCGATCGGATTGCGAAACTGATTCCGCTGACGATTGGCATCACGATCGAGCAGGCGCTGAAAGACTCGCCTCCACTGGCGACGGCGTATGAGACGGACCCGAAGATTCGCGAGCTGATCGATACAGCGATGCGGCTCGAAGGGCTGGTGCGCGGGGCGGGTGTCCATGCGGCGGGCGTGGTGATTGCGCCGCAGCCGCTGACGGAGCTGGTTCCGGTGACGCGGGCTAAGGACGACGCGATCGTTACCAGCTACGACATGAAGGCTGTCGAAAAGATGGGCCTGCTGAAGATGGACTTTCTGGGCCTGACGACGCTGACCGTGATCGACGATTGTTTGAAGCTGATCAAGTCGAACCAGGGGATCGATGTCGATATGACGACGATCGATCTGGACGATAAGCATGTGTTTGAGAGGGTGTTTCACAAGGCGCTGACCAGCGGAGTTTTTCAGTTTGAGTCGGGCGGGATGCGGGATGTTCTGCGGCGGTATAAGCCGGATTCCATCGAGCATCTGACTGCGTTGAATGCGCTCTATCGGCCCGGACCTATGGGCATGATCGACGACTTTATTGAGCGCAAATGGGGGCGGAGTCCTGTTGAGTACACGCTGCCTGAGTTGGAGCCGCTGCTGAAGGAAACGCTTGGCGTTATGGTGTATCAGGAACAGGTGATGCAGATCTCGAACGTCATCGGCGGCTACTCGCTGGGCGGCGCGGATTTGCTGCGGCGCGCGATGGGTAAGAAGGACGCGGCGGAGATGGAGAAGCAGCGCGAGATTTTCCTGGCGGGTGCTGCTGAACGGAAGTTTCCCAAGGCTGCCGCGGGTGAAATTTTCGACCTGATGGCGAAGTTTGCGGGATACGGATTCAATAAGTCGCACTCGGCGGCATACTCGCTGCTGGCGTATCACACGGCGTGGTTGAAGACGCATTATCCGGTGGAGTTTATGGCGGCGCTGCTGACGTCGGAAACGTCGAAGCCGGAAAATGTCGTCAAGTACATAGGTGAATGCCGCGAGCTTGGCATCGCGGTCGTGCCGCCGAATGTGCAGGTATCTGCTGCGTCGTTCACGCCCAAAGGCGAAGCCATTCTGTTCGGTATGGGCGCGATCAAGAACGTCGGCCACAACGCGATCGAATCCATCGTTACCGCGCGCAATGAACTTCAGGCGGAAGGGAAGCCGGGCTTTTCCAGCCTGTGGGAGTTCTGCGAAAAGGTCGATCTGCGGCTGATGAACAAGCGCGTCCTGGAGTCGCTGGCGAAGGCGGGCGCGCTGGATAGCTTCGGCAAGCGTTCGGAAGTATTCGCCGCATTGGACAAGGCGATGGAGCGCGCGCAGAAGTCGCAAAAGGATGCGGCGGCAGGACAGCATGGGCTGTTCGGCATCTTCGACGAGGTTCCCGCAGGGGGCAAAGCAGCGAAGGAAGAGGCGTTGCCGACGGCCCCGGATTGGGACGAGCATACGCGGCTGCAGAATGAGAAGGATGTGCTGGGCTTCTTTGTCTCGGGCCATCCGCTGGATAAGTATCGGGAGAAGCTGCGCAACATGAAAGTCGTCGATACGGTGACGGCGTGCGAGATGAAGCCCGATCCGCAGGTGTTTCGGCGGGGGCAGTCGGAGCCGCAGAATGAGATTGCGATTGCCGGCGTGATTACCGGGCTGAAGGTGGCGAAGTCGAAGAAGTCGGGAGAACTGTACGCGCAGGCGTCGCTCGAAGACACGGTCGGCAAGATCGAGCTGATTGCCTTCTCGTCGACGTACGAAAAGCTGGCGGAGAAGCTGAAGATCGATGTGCCGGTGGTGGTGCGCGGGTCGCTGCGCGGCGAGGAAGACGCGGCGCCGAAGCTGTCGGTTTCAAGCATCCAGGCGCTGGAGGACATCAAGATCAAGCTGCCCGAGGCGTTGCGGATCAAGGTGCCGCTGCATAGTCCGGATGCGGCGTTGCTGGAGAAGCTGCACGCTGTGTTTCTGGCTGCGCCGGGCAGCGGCAGGCTGATGCTGCGGCTGGAAGAGCCGGAGACTTTTCAGGTCGATCTTGAGCCGGAAGGGATTCTGGTGGCGGCGGATGTTTTGTTTATCGAGCAAGTAGAGGAGCTGGTGGGCAGGGGCGCGGTGCAGGTTATTGGCTAGTAAATTACCTCAATACATGTGATAATTATTTCGGGACGCGGATATCCGCCCCCCTTCCGAAACCCACAGGCGACTGTGGGTTTTCGCGTTCTGGAGGTGATTGTGCATTTTGCTTACCTGGATGAATTCGGCCACATTGGCCCTATGTGAACCGGAACGACGCACGTTACAACGAGAGCCCCGTCTTCGGTCTTGCGGGCCTGATATTGCCCGCTGCGGAAGTTCGCGACTTCAGTACTTGGTTCTATAAACGCAAGTGCGAACTCTTAGCCTTTGAGATTAGTCGCTCTGGAAAGCATCCCGCCGAATGGGAGAAGAAGGGTGCTTCTCTTTTCACTACCGCGAATATAAGACGCTATCCGGAGTTGCAGCGATTCACGGCGCGGTTTCTCAACAAAATTGACCGCGTTGGTGGAAAGATAATTTATGTGGGCGTGCGGAAAACATCCGCTCCGATCAATCATCAGTCTCAGGCGCTTTATCGTGCGGTTCTTCGTGAAATCATCAAGCGGCTCGATCAGTATTGCGCGGAGGATTGCGAAGAGGAATCGCGAGTGATGATTTTCATGGATGAGCACTCGGAACGAGACGCTCTTGTCACCGAAGCCAGTCGGTCGATGTTTAGCCGAGATACACCACGTCGGCATCTGATCGAACCGCCAGTTCAGGTAGAGAGTCACCGCTATCAGACGCTTCAGGCAGCCGACTGGATTTGCGGACTGATTGGGCGCTTTGGAGCCTATTGGGAGGACCGAGAGGCGTTCCCAGAACTCAGTTGGACTCAGGAACTCTTTCATCAACGAGTAGCAAGAGTTGCGGTACGGAGCGGAATCAGAAGCGACAAGAACCACAACCTCCGCATTCAGAATATTTTGGCAGGCGAAGACGTCACCGCGTCCGATTAGGCGGATAATATTTAGTGAGGCGCAAGGCTTCTAACTGCCACAGCTCATTTTGTTCGCCATTTTATTGAGTAGCGGCCAAATTTTGATAAACATGGAAAAACGCAAACTGCCGTACTTCAAAGATGAAGCCGAAGAAGCCCGCTGGTGGTACGACCATCGCGAGGAAGTGGGTGCGGAGATTATCAAGTCCGCGCGCGAGGGAACTACCGGCCCCGGCGTAGTCGCGAGGTTGAAGGAGAGGCTGCGCGCTCAGGAAGCCGCGCAAGCGGAGCAAACATCTCTCACTTCCAGCGGCTCTTAATTCTTCTAGTAACGCGTAGGTGGAGTGTCGATGCGAAGCTCTGTATTTCCCCCAGCGATGCGCCAAGGTCTTGTTTTCGCCGCTATGATTGCCGCTTTCTCCGGTGCGCTGTTGAGCGCACAATCTCCTTCGACAAAGCTGCCGCCAAACTACAAGACCACCCTCGACAATCCCGACGTCATCGTGATGAAGGTGCATTACGGCCCGCATGAATTTGTGCCGATGCACGACCATTCGGCGTATCCAACGGTGTACGTATACCTGAACGATTCGGGTGAGGTGGAGATCAAGCACGAGGGGCCGCATGGCGTGATACGGCGGCCGCCGACGCATACCGGGGCGTTTCGGGTGGCGCCCGGAGCGAAGGAGCGGCATAGCATTGCCAACCTCGGCGATACGCCTTCGGACTTCCTGCGGATCGAGTTGAAGCGGATTCCGGCGGACGATCTGAAGAAGGTTTTTCGGGGCGATGCGCCTGCCCAGCCCATCGCCGCGGGCACGCGCGTGGAGTTTCAGGACCCGGCGATAAGGGTCGAGCGGACGGTTTGCCCGGCGACGGCGACGTGCGCGCTGCCGCATGAGGGGGCGCGGTCGTTGCTGGTCGCCGTCCATGCAACGCACCTGGAGATGAATGGCGCGGACCATCCACTGCGGGCCGGCGATGTGGTGTGGCTGCGGGCGAATACTCCTACGGCTCCGCGGCTGAGCGCCGGGGCGGAGTGTTTGCGGATTGTGTTGCTGTATCCGTAGCGCGGCAGCACGAAACGGCGTCCAACCTCTTATGGATGCTCTCCCAAATTCAACGGCAACGACGGAACAGCGTCAGGCTTATCTTCTGCTCCGCGTGCTTGCCGGCTTCGATTTCTTCGGCCACGGTTTCGCGCGGATTTTTACTGGCTCGCATCTCAGCGGCTTCGCGCAGGGCATGGTCAAAAGCATGGCGAGCAGCCCGCTGCCGGCGGGTCTGGTGTTGGCGACCGGGTACGTTGTGCCGTGCGTGGAACTGGTGATCGGGGTGCTGTTGCTGACCGGGGTGGCGACGCGGTTTGCCCTGACGCTGGCGCTGCTGCTGATGTGTGTGCTGATGTTCGGCGTGACCATGAAGCAGGATTGGGCCACTGCCGGGACGCAGCTTGGGTATGGGCTGGTGCTGGCGGCGCTGCTGTTTGGACGGGCCCGTTACGACCTCTCGTGGCCCGGCCTCTTCGGTCGCCGGCCGTAAATTCGCTCGGCAATAGCAAAGCCCTCCTCGCACGGGCGAAGAGGGCTTTTTGCCACGGGGAAATCAGGCTTTGACGAAGCGGCGGCGAACTGCGCCAACGCAGCCCAGCACGCCTGTGCCGAGCAGCAGCAGGGAGGATGGCTCGGGGGTTGAACTGATGGTGAGATGTGCGGTCCCCGTGTAAGGTGCATCGATGGGATCGGCGACCAGATCATAAGTGCCTGAAATGAAGCTCGGATTGCTGCCGTCACTCGCAGTCGTGTAAAGCTGCGGACCGTCATAGAGCCACCCTTGGGAATAGTAGGAACCGATCAGCTGAAAATTCCCAGGCCCGACGCCCATGCTCTCGGAAAAGGTAGGCACGAGGAAGGTCACGTTCGCAGACTGGTCCACACCATTGGGGCGGGACACAGTGACCGAGACATACTCGATTTCCTCGTCGGGAAAAATAGCCTGACGCACGGATGAATTGAGAATGAAGCTCTCTGTTGGGCCGCCGTCCTCGCTGAGGTGGAATTACGTTGTTGTGAGCGGAGTGGCATGAGCGGTGGCAGAAATTGCCAATGCAGCAAGGAGAGCGGACGCAAGAACGATCGGGCGCATGGTTGGTCTTTCTTACTGAGAAATTTGGCACGGGTAAGCGCTGAGTACACACCCCCCAACCGCGGTGTCAACACCAAAGAGTGACTTAAGTAACTTTTATTTCGTTACCCATGCGTCTTCCGCAGTCCCGCAGGTTGTTATCACGGGTGAACCCGTGACCTACCGGCCCTTCTTCATCCGCGAGCATTTTGGCTTGTCCCCTCGTTAGTGCAGATGAAGTCCCGGAAGTGTCCCTCTTCGATACAATGATTCAGATGGCTGACCAAGACGCAGGTAAACTGGCGCAGGTGCAGGCAGTTGGGGCGGTTGTGCCCGAGGCCTGGATCAAGACGGAGATGGCGCGGCACCCCCAGCGCCCCTATCCCATGGACTATATCGAGGCACTGTTTACCGATTTCAGCGAGATCCACGGCGACCGCCAGTACGGCGACGACGCCGCGATGACTGCGGGCATGGCGCGCTTTCACGGCGAGCCGGTGCTGGTCGTCGGCAACCTGAAGGGCCGCACACTGAAGGAGCGCGCAGCCCGCAAGTTCGGCATGCCCGACCCCGAAGGCTATCGCAAGGCGCTGCGCGCAATGAAGATTGCGGAAAAGTTCGGCCGCCCGATCTTCACCTTCATCGACCTCGCCGGAGCGAACCCTGGACTGGGCGCGGAAGAGCGCGGGCAGGGCGAGGCGATCGCGCGAAACCTGCTGGAGATGGCGCGGATGCGCGTTCCGACGATTGCGACGATTACCGGGGAAGGCGGGTCGGGTGGCGCGCTGGCGCTGGCTGTCGCCGACCGTGTGTTGATGCTGGAGAATGCGATTTACTCGGTGATTTCGCCCGAAGGTTGCGCGAGCATCATGTGGAAGGACGCGACCAAGAAGCAGCAGGCGGCGACCGCGCTGCGTTATACGTCGACCGATGTGAAGGCGCTGGGATGCGTCGACGATGTAATTCCGGAGCCGCCGGGTGGGACGCAGGCGGATGCGGCGCTGGCGTTCGCGATGGTCAACCAACGGCTGGAGTGGCATCTTGGCGAGTTGAAGGGGATGGCCGTCGAGACGCTACTGGAGCGGCGCTACGAGAAGTTCCGGAACATTGCCCAGTTCTATAGCGTGGCGTAAATCGAGCAGCCTTCCAAGGAGCAGCACCTGTCTGAATTGAATCAAAGCCCGGCGCCGACTCCTCGTTCGATGGAGTTTGCGTTGTTTATTTGCGGCGGCCTGTGGGTGCTGGCCGCGCGTACGGCGGCGGAACATGCGGCCAGCGGATTTGTCTCCGGTCTGCATCTTCAGAATTATTACGAGCCGCTGCTGACGGCGCTGTTTCTGCTGTTTTTGCTGCTGGTCGGGTTCGCGGGAATTAGCTGGATTGCGACGCGGAATGCGACGGTGCGGAGCGTCAATGCACTGCCTGCGCGGGCGACGGCGCGGCGGGAGTGGGGGCTCGGCGTAGTTGTGGGATGGGGGATGGTGGTGGTGGCTGTCCTGCCGATGATGCTGGCGGGGGATCTGCATCCGAACTTCTGGGTTGCTCCTGCCGCGTTCGGGCATTTGCTGCTGGAGGTCGCGATCCTGCTGGTGCTGAGCATGGCGCAGGAGGCGGTCTATCGCGGCTATCTGTTTGCACGGCTCATTCGCGCGACGGGGCCGACGATGGCGACATTGTTGATGTCGGCGATTGCGGCGGCGGTTTCCGCGGTCCATCCGTGGGCGGGGCCGTTGAGTGTTTTTGTGACGTTTCTGCTGAGCATCGTGTTTTCGATGGCGTACCTGCGGACGCGGGCGCTGTGGCTGCCGTGGGGTCTGCACTTCGCT
The DNA here is from genome assembly GCA_035648695.1 of Acidobacteriaceae bacterium. Classification (GTDB taxonomy): domain Bacteria; phylum Acidobacteriota; class Terriglobia; order Terriglobales; family Acidobacteriaceae; genus Granulicella. The sequence goes on from DASRLB010000155.1 coordinate 7,325, forward strand.
TGGAGCGCGTGCATCGGCGTGCTGTTTGGGCTGCCTGTAGGTGGGTGGAATTCTTTCTCGTCAGTTGTGGACACGAGTACGAATGGGTCGACCTGGATCACCGGCGGATTTTACGGGCCGGAGGGCGCGTTGTTTACGGTGGTGGTCGCGGTGGCGGGGATGGGCGTGATGTACAGCCTGACGCGCGACCTGGCTTGGGAGTACACGCAGCCGGTGATCGTGGCGGCGGGTTATCCGATGGATGTTGCGCCGCCGGCGGAGCATGCGAAGATGGAGCAGGCGGCTGCGGCTCCGGTGCTGGTGCAGATACTGGCGACTACGCCGAGTGAGGCGAGTACGATGCCGGTGATTGAGCAGCACTTGCGTGGGGATGGGGAGCGCGACTCCTAGATTGTTTTGGCTCGACCTATAGCGATTGTTTTGGCTCGACCTATAGCAAATTGCCACCTCGACAATCTGCTTTTCTCAAATCACCACAAATTCGTCATCCTGAGCGAAGGCTCGCGCTTTTGCGAGCCGCAGCCGAAGGACCTGCCAAGCCGCTCGTATCACCGCAACCGCTCGATCCGTTCAACCACTATGACTCAGCGAACCTGCCAAACTGCAAGCAATAGCCAACAATTCCGACAAGATTTCTCTTCAACAGATTTATCGACCGTCCATGATAGGCTCCGCATTCTCTATACAAAAGTCTCCCCGCAAAAACGAAGCTTTCGATGATTGGGTAGGGTGCCTTGACGCCTAATCGCTGTCTTCAATCCGCTCGTGTCTAGTAATCAGCTTCGAGCCCCAGGGCTCGGCGAGGTCTTTGAAGTCGGGGTTTGTGGTGCGGATAAGGTTGAGCTTCTTTTCGCGACGCCAGCCTTTGAGTTGTTTCTCGCGAGCGATGGCGTTGCGGATGTCTTCGTAACGTTCAAAATGGAGAAGGCGGCTACAGTTGTAGGTTTTGGAGAAGCCTTCGAAGATGCCGCTTTTGTGCTGGAAGATGCGGAGGCCGAGCTTGCTGGTTACTCCAATATAGAGAACGCCGGTGAGGCTTCCAAGGATGTAGGTGTAGCCAGGTTTCATGGTGTTCCCCTTGAATCTCTGTTTGGGTGCAGTGGTTGAACGGGTCGGGCGCTATCGCTAATGCGGGCGGCTTTGCAGGTCCTTCGGCTGCGTAGCTCGCAAAGTGCGGCGAGCTACTTCGCTCAGGATGACACATTTTTATGGGTGTGAGCGAAAGACAAAAGCGGAAGCGGTGTCGATGCGAACGCGGACGCATCGGTGCAGTGCCGGGAGACTTCGGCGGAGAACTCTGGCACGCTCTTGCGTCCGAATCCCCAAAAGGCGCAGAATCTCCTCATCCCGAGGTGATGCCATGGGCCCGCGCACATTTCGCACGCCAACCGCTTTAGCTATCTGCTGTCTTGCCGTCGCGACTGCGGGGGCGCAGGTTTTTGTGGTGGGCGAGAAGACCGCGACCTCCGATGCGGTGACCGATTTCACCCCGACGCGGCTGCCGCTTCCCAGCGATCCGCTGACCGAGCGCGGGCGCAGGGAGTTGTTGCAGAACCTCGTTTCCGAACAGGGGTTTGCGCATCGGAACCTGCCGCTGGGTGCTGGGCTGACGCTGCTCGCCAATGGCAACATGACGCCCAGCGGCGATGCGTATCGGCAGATGCTCTATAAGAAGGGACAGTCGGCCGCACCCGGAGATCGGGTCGCGATTACCGCTGTGGTGTTTCAAAAGGACCGCATCATTCTCGACCTGAACGGCGGCCCGTATGCCAAGCACCGGTTTCTGAGCCATATCGAACTGAATGACAACCCGGTGGCGCAGCTCGGCCCGACTGCGACCGGATGCCGGATCACGCTGGTGTTTGAAGGCGGCATTCCGGAGATCAGCGGGGCCGAGGTGAAGGCGCTCCTCGATCCGGTGATCGATTTCCATGCCAAGACTGGCGAAGAAGCCTACGCCGACACGCTGCCGCCCAAGCTGCGCGAAGCGGTGGCGGCGCATGAGGTGCTGGTCGGTATGACCAAGCAGATGGTGCTGGCGGCGATGGGCGCTCCGAACTCGAAGGAACGCGAGCACGTCGACGCCAACGATGAGAACAGCCAGCGATATGAAGAGTGGATTTATGGGGTCGTACCGCAGCCGCTGCAGTTTGTACGCTTCCGCAACGACCGCGTGGTGCGGCTGGAAATTGCGGAGCTGGGCAAGCCGGTGGAGATCCGGACGAAGAACCAGGTTGGGCCGGCGCAGTTGCCGGAGAATGTCCGTGTGATTGCTTCCGGCGACGCGCAGCCGGGCGAGGAAGGGAACCGTCCGGGGACGGCCCCGACGCTGCGCAAGCCGGGTGAGGGCAGTCCGAACGCCGGCGAAATGGGGCCGGTGGTCATTCCGGGCGACAGCAAGCCGGCGACCGCGGGCACCCCGCCGCACTGGCTGCCGGGCGATCCGAGTCCGGCGTCCCTGTAGAGAGGCATGACGAGGTCCGGGGCCGGACGGATTCGTGTAAACTGATAACTGCGCTTGACCCGCCGTACGCCTTCCTGCACGCCGCCTCCATATCAGCGACAACGCATCGAAGATTTCCGCAGAAAATCTGCGCACACAGCAGGGCAGCCACACATTCGCAAGAGGGAGATTTACAGCAATGGCGAAGATTGCCAAGACCGGCGACCGCAAGAAGGTCATGGATACCCAGAAGAGCACCGATTGTCCCAAGTGCTCCAAGCCCACCCGCATCGTGAAGCGCGTCAAGGACCGCGAGCGCAACATCCCCGGCGGCGTCTA
>DASRLB010000156.1:0-4913 GCA_035648695.1 Acidobacteriaceae bacterium
CCGTTCATGTTGTCCAACTGCAGCTCTTCTCCGTCGCTGGTCACCATCCGGAAGGGCGGGGCCATTTGCAGCGTGGCCAGGTGCGGATCGTCGCTGAAGCGTTCGGCGCGCAGCCGCAGTTTGTCGCTGGCCGGCACCATATCGACGTAGTGCTCGAACATCGCTTTCGCCTCGGCATCGCGGCCGAGCATAGCCAGCGCACGGCCTTCCGCAAACACGATGTCATGCGCGCGCGGCGCTTTGGAAAGCACGCTGCTGAATTCGGCTTCCGCCTGTTTCACCTGTTCAGGTTTTGGCTGGCCGAAGTTATAGCGCATCAGCGCCATGCCCTGCTCGCTTTGGGCGAACAGGATTTCGTGCTGATCTTTCGACAGCGATTCCAACTGCTGCGTGCTCTTTACGGCGTCCTTAAAGGCGCCGGTCTCCATTTGCAGGATGACGATCTGGTGGAGGCATTCCAGGCATTGCTCATGCGCCACCTTGTTGGCGTGCTTCCAATTGTCGAGGCGGTCATCCATTGTCTGACGCCCGTTTTTGGCGCGCGCGAGCGCGGTCTGAAACTTCGGGTCGCTCATGTAAGCCGGAGCGGGGCTTGGCGAAGTAGCAACTGACGGTAGTGGCGCGCTCGCGGCAAGCTCGACCGGGGGAGGCAGATGGTTGGGATCCTGAATGGTGAATCCCGCCGGGACCTGGAAGAGAGCGGCGTCCGGTTCTGCGCGGCTAACATGCTGGAAGCGGTAGGTCGTCTTTCCGGTCGAGGGCTTGTCGTCGATGGTGGTCATCGCGATGTGCAGATCCGGCGAATACCAGCTTTCGATGACCTCGGGAGTTTCGCCGTCGGCGCCGCGAACGGTGCGCGTATAGCGTGTTGCCACGCCTTCGATGAGCGGCGCGTTCTCGGGCAGCTCCACGGGAAGGGTGGACTGGGGAGGGGTGGACGGGTCCTTGATGTTTCTGCGGGTGACGACATTGTCGCCGATCGTCCAGTGGTAATGAATACGCGCGACGAGATCGACGATGTCGATTGTGGGCAGTTGGTTGGGATACTTGATCTCCGACCGGGTCCTGCCCTGCGCATCGCGGAAGAATTTTTCTTCCGCATGGACGGCAACCGGGTCGGGGGAGTTTTCGGCAGGCTGATAGTCCAGCGTGCGCGTCGCGGAAACGGGCGCGCCGGTGACCGGCCATCCAAAATGCAGCGGCAGAACGTGGGTGGTCTGCGCCAGCAAGCCGGGGGCTGCCAGGAAAAGTGTGAAAACGCTGCGACGGAGAACGATGCGAGCGGAGTTATTCATGATGGGGACACCCCGATGAGGTTGCCAACCATCATCCGACGATTTGCGCGCGGGGGCAAGAATTATTCGCGAATTATTTGCAGGGCGGGCCCGCGCCGGAACCGCGGTCAGCCGGCTTTGCGCTCTTCGAGGACTTCGTCGAGCATTCCGGAGAGGGAGCCGGCGCGGGTGCGCATGGTGGTCTGCGACTGCGTCATGCTGCCGGTGAGCGAGTCGTTGCGGGCGCGGAGGGCGAGGAGTTCGTCCGCAATGTTGAGCGCGGCGAGGACGGCGACGCGGAGGGAATCGACCGTGGAACTGTGGGTGGAGACAGCGCGCATCTTCGCGTTGACCAGGTCGGCGAGGCGGTGGATGTGGGCGGGGTCGGTGCCGCGGAGCTGGTAGACCTGGTCGTAAATTTCGACGACGACGGCGCCGCTACTCTGCGCCGCCATTTCGGCGCGAGACATTTCCGCCGCGCTCATCTGTTGTGCTTCCGCCAAGGTGTTCCTTTAATGAATAGGTAGTACTGAATCGTGAATAAGGCGTTGGGGTGAGTCAGCGGTCTGGGTTTGGTCTTATTCACTATTCACTGTTCCCTATTCACTTCATCACAACAACTCGTCCATTTGGGCGAGCATTTTTTCTACGCGGAGGCGAACTGTTTCGCGCTCGCGGGTCAATGTTTCCACTTCTGTCTGCGCCGAACCCGCTGTTGCGAGCTTGCTTTGCAGATCGGCGATTTCGGACTTCGCGCTGGCGAGTTCGGCTTCGGCGGCGGCGCGGGCTTCGCGCTCTTTCTTGATGAGCTCGACCGCGCGCAATACTTTTTGTTCGAGCGCGAGGAACTCGTCCGCGCTGATCGTTCCCGCACCTGTTGCCACTGCACCCATCGGCTTGCTGCCTCCACCATCGAATCAAGTCGGAGTATAGCGATTTGGTTTGTGGATATGAGAATGCGAATGCAGGGGCGAACCTAGTTGAGTCCCCCCGGAACGGGTTAGGGGTTTTCGGTTGTGGGTTCTCGGTTGTGTCCGTGACTTTCGGGGTTGCGCTCTGGAAGGCGGATCGATTTTCAGTTACGAGTTACGAGTTACGAGTTGCCAGTTATCAGTTGCCAGTCAGAGCGAGCTGCGTTCTCAGGCGCGTTGTGTGCCGCCGAGAGTGGTGAGCGTGGCGATGATGCTGTTGTACCAGGCGAGGATTTCTTCTTCCGTGAGGGTGCGGTCGTTGGATTGGAAGCGGGCGCGGATGAGCGCGGAGTAGCTGCCGGCTGCGACGGCTTTGCCCTTTGGGTCGCGGAAAAATTCGATGGGAGAGACGCGCTGCATTTCCGCGATGTTGAGGGCGGCGAGCGCCGCCGCGATGGCTTCCCAACGGACCGTGTCGGGGAAGATGAAAGAGAAGTCGCGCTCGACGGCCTGGAAGCGGGAGAGTTCGCGCGACGCGGGCTGGCGCAGCGGGCGCGTGAGCAGAGCGGCCGAGTGGACTTCGGCGAGCACGCAGGTCTGGCGGAGCTTGCGGCGGTGGGCTTCGGCGGAGGCGAGTTCGCCGAACCAGGCGACGGGGGTGGCGTCGAGGAGGGCGCGTGCGGTGCGGCCGGGTTCGAGCCAGGCGGGGAGATCGGCGGCGTCGAAGGTGACCGTGCCGTCGAATTTTGCGAGAAGGGTTTCGAGGGCTCCCTTCATTTCGTAGAAGAGAGCGTCGTTGGCGGAGTGCAGAGACGTTGCAACAGGCGCGCCGGTTGCCCCGATGGCAAGGCCGGTGGCTTCGTCGACCTGAGCCGTGGAGCCGGTGAAGACGGTGCCAAGCTCGAACAGGCGCACGTCCGAGACGTCGCGGTGGAGGTTGTGCGCGAGCATGGTCGCCATGCCGGGGACGAGTGATGGACGGAGCATGCCTGCCTCTTCGCTCAGCGGGTTGCCCATGGCGACGGAGCCGCTGGCGTTGCCGAAGAGTGCGGCTTCGTCTGCCGAAGCGAAGGTGCTGGAAATCGCCTCGCTGAAGCCGAGGGCGCGGAGGGTTTCGCGGATGGTGGTTTCCTGGTCGCTGTGCGGGAGCTCAATGACGGTGCCGGTGAAGGTGGGCAGCGTGTCGGCGAATTTGTTGTAGCCGTAGACGCGGGCGACCTCTTCGATGAGGTCGATTTCGCGTTCGAGATCGAGGCGCCAGGAGGGGAGTTGCACGGCGTAGGTGCCCGGGCCGGTCGGGGTGAGGGTGCAGCCGAGCGCAGTGAGGAAGCGTTCGACTACGTCGGCTGAAATGCCGTTGCCGTCGAGCGTGGTGCCGAGGTGGCGTTGGACTTCGGCGACGCTGAGGTTGATGGGGGCGCGGTTGGCGGTTTGGGCGGCGATGGCGGGAATGGTGATGTCCGCTAATGGGCCTGTGATTTCGCCGCCGCATTGCTCGACGATGAGGCGCGCGACGAGGTTGTTGGCGGTGGGTGCGATGGCGAAATCCGCGCCGCGTTCAAAGCGGTGGGAGGCGTCGGTGTGGAGGCCGTGGCGGCGTGAGGAGGCGCGGATGGAGGCGGGCGAGAACCATGCGGCTTCGACGAGGATGTTTTTGGTTTCGCCGGTGACGCGCGAGTCCCAACCGCCCATGACGCCGGCGAGGGCGAGGGGTTTGCGTTCGTCGGCGACGACGAGGTCGTCGGCGACGAGGGTGCGCTCCGTGCCGTCGAGGAGTTGGAGCTTTTCACCGGGGCGGGCGCGGCGGACGACGATGCCGCCTTCGATTTTGTCGAGGTCGAAGGCGTGCGTGGGTTGGCCGATGGCTAGCCAGCCGAAGTTTGTGACGTCGACCGGGGCGGAGATTTGTTTTTGGCCGAGGGCGGCGAAGTAGTCGGCGATGAGGCCGGTGGAGGGGCGGACGGTGACGCCGCGGATGACGCGGGCGGTGAAGCGGCCGCAGAGGTCGTCAGCTTCGATGCGGACGGGGAAGGCGTCGCCGACCCCACTCATCGGCGATGAAGCCACCGATGAATGGGGCACCCAATCTTCGAGTGGCCGGAGCGGGACGCCGTAGATCGCCGCGGCCTCGCGCGCGACGCCGTAGTGGTTCATGGCGTCGACGCGGTTGGTGGTGATGTCCATCTCGAAGCGGGAACCGCCGGGGACGGTGAATTCGCCTTCAACGGCGATGCCGCGGAGGGTGAGGTCTTCGGCGAGTTGGCGGTCGTCGACGGGGAGCGCGGGGAGATACGAGCGCAGCCATTGGGTCAGAATGTCCATGTTGAAGGCGTTGAATTCCTTTGAGTCGATTGCGGTCGTTTGTAGGGAAACGGACGCGGCTTTCTTATTGTCGCAGGATGCGTGGTTTAAAGGGCCGATTGGCTGATGGTATGCGGCGGGAATATAGGCCGGGCCTTCAGCCCTCCGACCGTCCCCTGCGCAAACATGGGGCTGCGCCCCATGCTGGTATAGCGCGGGCCGTTGGCCCTCTACAGCATTGGCAAAGACGCTGCGTTGATCGCGGGAAGACTGAGTTTTTTTGGAGGATACAGCTACTTTTTCGGCGCGAGGGGGCTGGCTTTGGCGAAGGCGGGGCGGTTGGGGGCGTCGCCTACGGCGTCGACCAGCTTGTAGAAGAACTGGTTGAATTTCGCGGCTGCGTCGAAGTCGACAGGCTGGGTGAGGT
>DASRLB010000157.1:0-13448 GCA_035648695.1 Acidobacteriaceae bacterium
GCTCCGCAAAGCCGCAAAACGATTCCTCGGCGATCTCTGGAAAGAGATCAAACAAATACTCGACAACATCGATCCAAACGAATGCTCCAACTTCTTTACTTCTTGCGGATATGTATCTCACTAAATTAGAAATGCTCTAGAGGCTGGGTTGGCGATTGGGGTCGATTTTTTAGCTACCAGCTACCAGCTACCAGTTTCCAGTTGCCAGGTTCGGGTTGTAGAGGAGCGAAGCGGTGAGGAAGTGCCTGCCTTTCTGTTGAGGAGCGAGGGTTTTGGACAGCTCAGAGCTTGGAGTGATCGAGCGTAGAGGTTTGTGGGCGCGGTTGGCGCCTGGAGGTCTCCTGTTCAGTTTTGAGTTGTGAGTTTTGAGTCCTGATTTAATTGTATAGAGTTGGGAGATATAACACGCACGTTTTTGAAAAATAGTTTCGCCAGTGTTCATGCGGTGTTTGGGAGTTTTACACAGGCTGGGGGGCTTGACAACTTTAGGACCTGCGGCGGACCGCCGGTGCGGGACCCGTGTTATCTGTCGTTAGATTCGATCCTGCATCCAGACTTTGGATGAAATTGTTCGAGCGTGAGGGCGGCGAGCGGTGTCAGCAGTGTTTATGCCGGCACTTGCCGTGGCGCCCGGATCGTAGTTGACGGAGAAATCTCCTACAGTCTGCTCCTTCGGAGGTTCGACGCGGTTCATGCGAGCGTAGTTCGGCACGGCCAGCATCGGCGTGCCGTCCTTCCACTTGCCGGTGATGGCCACAACGCCGCCGAGCAGGTCGGGGCGCCACTCCGCTTTCAAGGGAGCATCGCTGAGAGGCTGGTCGATGGTGTGCTGGTCAGCCGTCTCTACGTTGTAGATGAGCGGGCCATAGCGCAGCGCCACCGCGCCGACGTCGGCCTTGATGCGGGGGTCGGCTTTGACGCGCTGCGGCTCCATCGGCAGTTCAAGGTCGATGCGGTCGCCCGCCTTCCACTCGCGTGTGACGACGGCGTAGCCCTTCTCCATCCGCGGCTTCACTTCGCGGCCGTTGACGGCGAAACTCTTCATCCCGCCGACCGCCGGTGTCTCCGTATAGAGCTTGCTGGTGGAGCGGTTGGGAATGCGCACGTAGACCGAGAAGGTCTTCGCTTCTTCCGGATTGACCGTGATGCTGATCTTGCCGCTCCACGGGTAGTTGGTCTTCTGCACCATCTCGACGTTGGTGCCGGCGACCTTGCCCACATGGATGCGGCTGCCGACGAACATGTTGACGTAGAGGGCGTTGGGGCCCTTCACGTAGCTCCAGGTCGGCAACATCAGCAGCGTGCGGGGAATGTTGCCCACGCAGCACGGACAGACGTGCCACTCCGTGCGCTGCGTGTTGACCAGCGGGTTGGTGTAGGCGAACGTTTTGCCGGGCAGATCGACCCCGCCGAGCAGGGTGTTGTACATGGTTTGCTCGTAGAGATCGGCGTAGCGCGCGTCGTGGTAGGCGAGGTTGAGTTTGTACTGGAAGAAGGTGAGGCCGCAACTGGAGCACGACTCGCAATAGGCTTCGTTGCGGAGAGAGTAGTTGGGGCCGAAGCCTTCCGACGTTTCGCCGCTGCCGATGCCGCCGGTGAGGTAATACTTCCGGTTCACCATGTTGTCCCAGAGCGAAATGACGGCGCTCTGATAATCGCGGTCGCCGGTTTCGGCGGCGATGTCCGCCATGCCGGAATAGAAGTAGGTGGCGCGGACGGCGTGCCCGACGGCCTCGTACTGCTGGCCCGGGGGCAGATGGCTCTGGTCGTACTCCTGGCCGCCACGGCGAGAGTCGAGCAGGAACTTGGCGAGCTTGATGTAGTCGTCGCCGCGTCCGTTGCCTTCCATATCGTTGACGAAGCGGCCAAAGCGCACGAGCGCCTGCTCCATCTCCTGATGTCCGTCGAACCACTCCTTTTTGCCGGGGCCGATGTGCGCGACCCAGCAGTCGGCGAGCTTTTTGCCGGCCTCGTACATCCGCAAGTCCTTGCCGTCGGTGAGCGTGTAGTGGTTGATGGCGGACTCGATGAAGTAGCCGGAGACGTAGCCTTCATGGTTGGCGCGTTGCGGGGGGTTCCAGCGTTCGGGCCAGCGCTTGCGGTCGGCGAGCGTGTAGGCGGTTTGCAGATAGCCGTCGGGCTCGCGCGCGGCGAGGATGATGGGAATCCAGCGCTCCAGCGTGTCCTTCATCCTGGCCTGGGCCGCGATGATTTCGGGGTCGCCCTGGGGGGCGACCATCTGCGCGATGCACATGGATTCGACCGTCTGGTGGACCCAGGCGTTGGAGAACACATAGCCCTTGTGGCGGGCATGGGGCTCGCCACGAAGGGCCTTGGCGGCTTCGATGAAGTTGTCGAGACCGCCCTGGCCCTGGGTGAGGTCGGTGCGCTCGCACTGGCGGATGCAGTGGGGGATCCAATCGACGATGAGGGACTTGGCGCGGGCGTTCCAGAGCGGGCTATCGATGGCGTATTTCTTGGTGTAGACGACGTCGAGGCGCTGCTTCGGCGGGGCGGTTTCGGCACGGACGTTGAGGGTCGAGGAGGCTTGCTCTTTGTCTCCCGTGGCCGTCAGTTTGAGGACGTAATCTCCGGGAACGGAAAATGTCGCGGTGGTGCTGGGCAGGGAAGCGTCGGCGAAAGCGACGTGACCCGGCCCGCTCTCTTTGGTCCAGCGCATCCGATTGCCGGGGCTGGGCTTGAGCCACTCTGCCTTGCCGGCGAGATACGTCTGGCCGCCGAGAACGACGATGCGGTCGATGCCCGCATTGACGACTGGCGGGAAGTTGGGGACCGGGCCTGCGCTATAAACCTGCCACTCCAGAATGCCGGCGGAGTGGGTGCCGTCGGAGACCATTTCGAGGCGCAGTTTGGTGGTGTGTATTTCATCGAAGATGGTGGTGTTGAAGGTGTCGCCCGCGACTCCGAGGCCTTGAGGATTCAAGACGGGGACGAAGCCGGCGCCGTTCCAGTAGAGAATCCGGCACGATGCGGGCGCGGCTACGCCTTCACGGTCGATCCACCAATAGACGTTGACCCTGTTGGTAGCGATGGGCTTGCTCCAGTCATACTGCACCCACTGCGTATCGGTGCGCGGCCAGGCGCCGTAGGAACCATGTTCGCGGTCGCGAGAACTGGCCGGAGTGAGGCCATCGTTCAGGGCAGACAGCTTGGTGTCGCCGGAGGTGTAGAGGCTGGAGGGCGTGGCAACTTTTGCGAGATTGACAGAGGCATCATCGGTTGCGGCAAATGTTTTGGACGGACGGACCGCTGCGATAACGGCCGTGCCCGCGATGCCGGCAAGGAAGCTCCTTCTGTTGAAAGGAGCGTCGAGGCCGATGTCGCCAACCCCGGCGACCGTGAGCTCGGAGGCTACGTTCTTGACGTCGTTGCCGGCGGTGTCGATCTTTCTGGACATTTTTTGTTCCTTTCGCACAACGCAGAAGAAATATTCGACGCCATCGCGGAACGCACCTTGATTCCAGCTTTCAGGATATCGCGAGACGACGCACTATGGCTCGATCACGCTCTTTCTTGTGTGCGTTGCCAGAGGTAACGCCCCGCTACTTCTTGCCTTGCTCGAACGCGAATGCCGCGGCCTGCATATCGCCGCGCAGCAAAACGTCGACTCCGTGGTGCATCCAGTACGCGCCGCTGGCGGTCGCGGGCGTGTCCGCGCTGAGTTTTCCGGAAATGCTGCGGACCGTATATTGCGCCGCCGGGTCGAGTCCCTGTAAGAACAGACGCGGATACTCGTACCCATCTTCGCTGGAGTGCAGATACGCGAACAGCACCGCCTGGCGCCGGTCCGTTGAGACACTTTCGCTGGCTGAATTTGGGCTTTGATTGATGTTGGATACAAGCTGATACTGCGAGCCATGCTGCACGGTATCGCGAATCGTCTTGTACTCCGCAATCATGTGTTTGGCGGTAGCAAAATCATCCGGCGACCATTTATTCAAATTATTCCCAATGCCGAGGCTGCCCTGCATCGCCACCAGAAACCGGTAGTCCAGCGAAGTTGTTCGGTTGTCGGCATTGTTCGGAACGTCCGTTACCCACGCCAGCATCAGCAGCGGCGCATAGGCGCGCGAGAAGCCCTCCTGAATTGCGAGGCGGTCGTAGGCGTCGGTATTGTCCGAAGTCCACACCTGATCGAAGTACCGCAGAATGCCGAGGTCCACTCGCCCGCCGCCACTGGAGCACGATTCAAGCTCGACCTTCGGATGCTTCGCCCGCAATTCCGCAACAATGGAATACACATTATCAATTGCGGCGACATATATTTTCTTTTGTTGGTCCACCGGCGCTTGTGGCCATCCCGGCTCCATCCACGGGCGGTTGTAGTCCCACTTGAGGAACGCTATCTCGTCCTTCGAAAGTAAGTCGTCGAGAAAATGGAAGACATAAGCGCGGACCTCTGGATTCGCGAGGTTGAGCACTAACTGGTTGCGTCCCTCGGTGCGCGGGCGTCCAGTAAAATTTATTACCCAGTCAGGATGCGCGCGGTATAAGTCGCTATTTGGATTGACCATTTCCGGCTCCACCCAGAGTCCGAAATCCATGCCCAGCGAATCTACTTTGTCGATCAGCGGTTTGAGCCCGTTGGGAAACTTCTCCTTATTCACATACCAGTCGCCGAGTCCCGCATGGTCGTCCTTGCGCTGCCCGAACCAACCGTCGTCCATCACAAAACGTTCCACACCGATGGAAGCCGCTTTCTCCGCCAGTTGCATCTGCCCCGCCTCAGTCACCGCAAATTCCGTGGCTTCCCACGAGTTATACAGCAGCGGACGAGTGCGCGGATGCGGCGCCTGCGGCACGATGTTCGCAAGCTGGAAGCGATGCAGAATCCGCGCCGCTTCACCATATCCATGGTCCGTATAGCCACCGTAGAAAATCGGCGTCTTCAGCGATTCGCCGGGCGCGAGTGTGTATCCGAAGTCGAACGGGTTATAGCCGCCGGTGATGCGCAGTTGCTTGAACGCATCCTGCTCGATCGTAATGCGCCACGACCCACTCCATCCAAGCTCGCCGAACCACACGTCGCCGGTGGTGTCGTTGACCTGCGCGTCGCGGCCAATGGAGAAATATGGATTGACGGCGTGCGAGGTCGAGCCAATGCGGCTCTCCAAAACAGTCTCGCCCGGATTGATGGCGCGGGTCTGCATCTGCCACTCGGCAGACCATCTCCCAGTCAGATAATGCAGAGAATATTCGGTGCCGCGCGGCAGGTTCCAGGATGCCGCCGCGGCTTCCTCCACAACGATTTTGTCGCCGGTGCCATTGGTGATTTCCGCCGACCGCGCCAGCACGCCGGTGTCCGCATCGATGCGGTAATGCAGAATGACGCGCACATCGCGCTCGATGTCCTTTAGCTGAACATCGACGCCGTCTTTCACCATCGCATGCGAAACGTAATGCAGCACAAGGTCGCGGTTGCCGTCCGCAAACGTGACCTTCAGCGCAGGCTCCCACTGCACGCCGCCGCCCCAGCCCGCATACTCCTGCGGCGATTCGCTGTTCGTATGCTCGAACGTCGTGCGCCCCTTGATCGCCATCGTCGCGGGAAAGCGGTCGCCGGGTTGCAGACGAGCGCCCCAGTACACCGGCTGCATCTCGCCACGCTCGTTCACTCCGAAGGCGTACGTAACGTCGCCGCCATCCAGACGGAATACGTTGGTCGCGTCGTCGTAGTGTGCCGCCGCTCCCTGCGCGAGGTTCGGGGCCGCGAAGCCAGCGAAGGCCATAGCGGCCACCAGCAGTGAATACAAATACGAGCGACGAATTTGCAACAGTGTCATAGTGGGTCCTCAAAATACCTCATGACGCAATGCTACGGATGCGCCACCCGCTGCTCCTCCGCGATCCGGCGCAGTTCGGGCAGCACATCTCCGATTGCGATCGGCTCTGCCGCTCTGCTGCCCAGCCCGAAGTAGAGCTTGCGATAGATCGCGTAGAGCGGGTCGTAAACCTTCGTCGCCGCTGGTTCCGGCATGACGGTGCGGAACGAAAGACACATCGCCTGCTGCGCCTCTTCCACGCTCTTGAAGGTGCCGGCGGCGAGGAACGCCATGATGCCCGAGCCCAGGCTGGTGGGCACGCCGTTCGGAACGAGGACCGGCTTTTGCAGCACGTTGGCGTACACCTGATTGAGGACTTCGTTGCGCTGCGGAATGCCGCCGGCGTTGATGACGCGGTCCACCGGCACGCCATTTTCGGCGAGGCGTTCGAGAATAATCCTGGTGTGCATCGCCGTGCCTTCGATGGCGGCGAACAGTTCATCCTGCGCGGTGTGCAGCAGGTTCCAGCCGATGGTGACGCCGCCAAGTTCGGAGTTGACGAGTACCGTGCGGTCGCCGTTGTCCCAACTCATGCGGAGCAGGCCGGTCTGGCCGGGGCGAAAATTCTCAAGCCCCTGCGACAACTCCGCGAGAGGCGTATTGGCGCGCTTTGCAATGGCCTCGAAAATATCTCCCGTCGCCGAAAGCCCCGCTTCAACGCCGGTGAACGCCGGATGGACGCTGCCGGGAACGACGCCGCAGACGCCCGGAATAAGCGAGTTTGTACGCTGCATCGCGATGATGCAGGTGGAGGTTCCGACCACGTTGACCACGTCGCCTTCGCGGCATCCGGCGCCGAGCGCGTCCCAATGCGCGTCGAACGCGCCGACGGGAATCGGAATGCCGGCGCGCAGGCCGGTGCGCTCGGCCCACTCCGCGGACAGGTGGCCGGCGATCCGGTCCGATGTCTGCACCGGGCTGTCGAGCTTCTCGCGGATTCCATCGAAGAGCGGATCGAGCATCGACAAAAATGACTGTGGCGGCAGCCCATTCCACTTGGGGTTCCACATCCACTTATGGCCCATCGCGCAAACGCTGCGCGGCACGGTGCGCGGGTCGCGATGCCCGGCGAGAGTCGCGGCCACCATGTCGCAATTTTCGAGCGCCGTGGCGAAGCGCTTGCGCTTATCTGGATTGTGCCGCAGCCAGTGCAGCAGCTTCGCGAAACCCCACTCGTGCGAATAAACGCCGCCGCACCATTCGATTGCTTCGAGCTTTTCCGCATGAGCCAGCGTGGTAATTTCGCGGGCCTCGTTGAGCGCGCGATGGTCGCACCACAGGTAGTAGTCGTCGATGGGTTGGAGCTCGTTGTCCACGAAGATCACGCTCGATCCGGTGGTGTCGATAGCGATGGCTTCGATCGACTGCGGATCGATGGCCGCCTCTGCAACAGCGGCGCGAACAGCGGCAACCAGCGCGTCCATCTGGTCCGCATGCGACTGGGTGGCATAGTCGGGATCGTCGCGTTTGCGATGCAGCGGATACGGCGCGCTGGTTGTGCTCAAACGGCCATGAACGCTGTCCAGCAAGGTGACGCGGGCGCTCAGGGTTCCAAAATCCACACCGGCTACAACGGCCACGAAAAACTCCTGAGGAAATTTCCTGGAAATCAAAACCAATCCATCATACGTCGAGTCGATGAGGCCCTTTTCTCATCGAAGAGTTGCAGCATATACTTGGATTGTTCGGGCGACATCCGCGCACCCTGGCGGAGTGGCACTGGAGAAAAATGAGCTTTACAGAGATTCGTACTCCGGAGCGAGGGCGCGCGCGCAAAGTGACCGCGCACACCCTGCTTGAGAAAAAGCGGCAGCAGCAGCCGATCACGGCGCTCACCGCTTTTGATTACCCTTCCGCCAGATTGCTCGACGAAGCTGGAATCGACCTGATCCTCGTGGGCGATTCGCTGGCCATGACGGTGCTCGGGTACGACAGCACCCTCCCACTTACGATGGCCGAAATGATGCATCACGCGCGGGCGGTCCGGCGCGGCGTCCGCAGTGCGCTGCTGGCCGTCGACATGCCGTATGGCAGCTACCAGGCAAGCGCGGACCAGGCGGTGCGCAACGCGCTGCGTTTCATCAAGCAGGCCGGCGCGGAGGCAGTGAAAATTGAAGGTGGAAGCCACCGCGCCGCGCTGGTCGAGCAACTCACTCTGGCCGAGGTCCCGGTGGTCGGACACATCGGCCTCACGCCGCAATCGGTGCATCGCATGGGTGGCTATCGGGTGCAGGGGCGCTCGCGGGATGCGATCGAGATTCTGCTCGCCGACGCAGCAGCACTGGAAGGCGCGGGCGCCATTGCGTTGGTGCTCGAAGGCGTTCCGCGCGAGGTTGCCGCGCGCATTACGGCGGCCGCGTCGATACCCACGATCGGCATCGGCGCCGGCCCCGATTGCGATGGACAGATACTCGTCTTCCACGACTTGATGCAACTCACGTTTGCGGATGGCGCGAAGTTCGTTCGCCGCTTTGCCGATGCGGACGCCTTGCTGCGACAGGGGATTGAGAGCTATCAAACGGCGGTAAGCGAGAGAGCATTTCCTTCCGATGCGGAAAGCTATCACCTTTCCGCCGAAGTCGCCGCGCAGTTCGAGACCGACGCCGCACTCGTCGCGAGGCATTCGTGATGACCATGCAAACTCTCGCGACAACACAGACTCTTTCGACCATCGCAGCCATGCGCGACGCCTGTGCGGAGGCCCGCGGAGCATTCGGCGCGCGCTGCAGATTGGGCCTCGTGCCCACGATGGGCGCGCTGCATGAAGGTCATCTATCACTGATACGCGCGGCCAAACGCGAATGCGATGTTGTCGCCGTTTCGATCTTCGTCAACCCTACGCAGTTTGCTCCCGGCGAAGATTTCGAGCGCTATCCGCGCCCGATCGAGAACGATTCCGCCGTGCTGGAGGCTGAGGAGGTTGACCTCGTGTTTGCGCCCTCGGCCGAGGAAATGTATCCGCACGGCGTCGCGCAGGCACTCGTCGATGTGCCCGATATCGGGGTAAGGCTCGACGGCCAGTTCCGTCCGGGGCATTTTCGCGCCGTCGCCACGGTGGTTGCGAAGCTGTTTCACATCGTCGGGCCCGACCTCGCATTTTTTGGCCAGAAGGATGCCGCGCAAGTTGCCGTGTTGCGGGCCATGGTGCGCGAACTCGACTTCCCATTGCAACTCCGCGTGTGCCCGACCGTGCGTGAGTCCGACGGCCTTGCGCTGAGTTCACGCAACCGCTATCTCACAGCCGAACAGCGGTCGGATGCGCTCGCTCTCTGGCGCTCGCTCAGCGCCGTCCGCATTCTGGCCGATGCAAGAACCGCTGACGCCGCGGCTCTTCGACAGGCGATGCTGCGAGTTTTGCAGTCGTCGCCGAACATGCACGTGGAGTATGCGGACATCGTCGATCCCGACACGCTTCTGCCGCTCGACAACATTCGCGAAGGCGCGCTGGTCGCGGTCGCGGCGCACGTTGGGACGACGCGCCTGATCGACAACATTTTTCTTCCGCCGTCAATAGATGGAAGTCGGCGATGAAAATTTTGCTGGGAGTTTGCGGCGGCATCGCGGCATATAAGGCGGCAGAACTGCTGCGTACATTGCAGGAGTGCGCTGTCGATGTGCAGGTCGCGATGACCGCGTCGGCACAGGAGTTCGTGAAGCCGCTGACGTTCGCCGCCCTCACCGGCAAGCGCGTCTACACTTCGCTGTGGGAGCCTTCGGGCGAGCCGGCGGAGGGCGAATCCTCAAATTTTGAAATCGAACACATCGCCGTGGCGCAGGCCATCGACGCGCTGGTCGTCGCGCCGGCGACAGCGAACATTCTTGCGAAATTCGCGAACGGCATCGCCGACGATTTTCTTTCGACGCTCTATCTCGCGACAACGAAGCCCGTCATTATTGCGCCCGCGATGAACGTCAACATGTGGCAGCATCCGGCGACACAGGCGAACCTGCAAATCCTTCAGCAGCGCGGCGTTCGCATCGTCGAACCCGGCGCGGGCTACCTGGCTTGCGGTATGACGGGCAGCGGCCGCCTCGCCGATGTGGATGCGATCGCGAACGCGGTGCTATCTGTTCTCGCGCCTAAAAACGACCTGACCGCCGAAACAGTTCTCATCACCGCCGGCGGCACGCGAGAGCCCATCGATCCTGTGCGCTTTATCGGCAACAGATCGAGCGGTAAAATGGGCCATGCGCTGGCCGATGCGGCGATAGCGCGCGGCGCGAATGTGATTCTGGTGACGGCATCCCCCTTGCCGGACCCGGCAGGCTGCAAGGTACTGCGCGTTGCCACTGCGGCGGAAATGGAACGAGCGGTATTGCACGAACTCCCCGAAGCGACGGTCGTCATCAAAGCCGCGGCTGTTGCGGACTTTCGCGTGCGCGACGTTGCCGGCAACAAGTTGCGCCGAGGCGGGCCGCTTACGCTCGAACTTGAGCCAACGGAAGATATCGTGGCGAAGGTCGTCGCCCGAAAAGGTCGCGGGACCATCGTCATCGCGTTCGCCGCCGAATTGAAAAACCTCGAAGCCAACGCCCGCGCCAAGCTCCTCCGCAAAGGCGCCGACGCCATCGTGGCAAACGATATCTCGTCGCCTGAGTTTGGCTTTGATTCCGAGCGCAACGCCGGCCTCTTCCTCACGCCGGACCGCACAAGGACCCTTGCGCCCGCAACAAAGCGAGAGATGGCCGACCGCATCCTCGATGAGCTTCTGGCCATGAGAGAGGCCATCCCGCTTCCGCAGGCTTCCACCGAACCCGCAAAGAAATGAATTGGCATCGCCAACATCCTTACGCTCAATTGTCATAAGATTGCGGGGACATCGATAGCAATCGAGCGAGGAATTCTTTGACCACTTCGGCAAGCCGTCCCAACCCGGTCCTCTATGGCAGGTTCCTGATTTTCGTCGCCGGCCTTGGCGGGCTGCTCTACGGAATCGACGTCGGCATCATCACGGACGCGCTGCTGTACCTCGATAAAACCATCAGCCTCACCGTCGCGCAGACGTCGCTGATCGTCGCGGCTGTACTGGGTGGAGGCACCGCCGCTTCGCTCGTCGCGGGCCTGTTCGCCGATTGGCTCGGCCGCAAAAAGATGATGATCGTCAGCGCCGTGTTGTTCATCATCAGCGTGCTGATGATTATTTCTTCGCACGGATTTGCGGGGTTGCTGACGGGGCGGCTGTTGCAAGGCATCAGCGGCGGAGTCATCGCGGTCGTCGTTCCGCTCTATCTCGCCGAATGCCTGGCGCCGCAGAACCGCGGCCAGGGCTCGGCGATATTTCAATTCATGCTGACTGTCGGCATCGTGGTTGCATCGCTCACCGGCTTCTACTTCATCCATCATGCGGATGCCGCGATACAAGCCGCCGCCGGCAACGCGACGCTCATCAAAAACGCACAGGACCACGCCTGGCGCGGCATGTTCCTCTCTGTCATCTATCCCGGGATACTCTTCTTTATCGGCACGATATTCCTCAGCGAAAGTCCTCGCTGGTTGTTCCGGCGCGGTCGCATGGAAGAGTCGCTAGCGGTCTTGCGAAGATCATCGTCTGAGGAGGAAGCGCAACTTCAAATGCGCGAGATGGTCGAACTCGCCGAGGAAGATAAGCAGAAGGCGAAGGCGCTTGGCTCATCCGAGTCTCTGCTACAGCGCAAATATGTTGTGCCGTTCGTGCTCGCCTGCGTCATCCTGGCGTGCAATCAAACGACCGGCATCAATTCGATCCTCGCGTATCTCGCCGTGATTCTGCGCCAGGCGGGCATGAGCGTGGCGCAGGCTACGCAGGGTGACCTCGCCGTAAAAATCCTCAACTGCGTGATGACGGTCGTCGCTGTGGTGCTCGTCGACCGCCGCGGCAGAAAGTTCTTGCTTACCATCGGCACCGGCGGAATCGTCGTCTCTCTGCTGCTGGCTTCGTTCGTCTTTTATGGACTCGAGTCGAAGCGGGTCGATGTGAGGGACCAGGTGCAAGCCGGTGTGGCTGGCCGCGCGATCACTCTTCCGATCGCCTCCATTCATGGCGGACTGTCGCCGGACAGCACTCATCCGGCGGTGCTGGCGGTGATGTATTCCTACGGCGATGGCGACAAGGTCGCCTCGGTCCTCAGCGACGACAAAGACCCAACGCTAAAAATTGAGCCCGAAGCCGCGACTCCGCCCACGGCAGCGTTGACCATCAAGCGCGCAACCTACGGCAGCGTTCCGCCGCAGAGCACCGGCTGGCTGGTCACGGCCTGCCTTGCACTGTTCATCGCGTGCTACGCCGCGGGCCCCGGCGTCGTGGTATGGCTGGCGCTTTCCGAGTTGATGCCGACGCGCATCCGCTCTGCCGGCATGGGGATCGCGCTGGTGCTCAATCAGGGCGTGTCGATGACGATAGCCGGCGTCTTTCTGCCCGTTGTCGGACACTATGGCTACTACGCGATGTTTGCCTTCCTGGCGGCTTGCACAGTGGTCTACTTTATTACGGCAGCATTCTTTCTTCCCGAAACGAAGGGCAAGAGCCTCGAAGAAATCGAACGTCTCTTCGATGCCAACCCCGCGCCCATCTTGCACGAAGGCAGTGGGAGTTAGAGCAACCGGCGAACGCCAAATTGTTTTCGGGAGCGGTCTCTTTGCGAGGCCGACGTAGAGTTTTTCCATCCTGATAAAATTGCCGTTAGTTGAAAGTTGTTGCAGCGCCGCACCATTACAGGTTTTATTCGAACGGAGATGCAATGAAATTCATAGGTCGCGCGGCGGCTGCAATTCTTGTCGCGGGGTTGGGAAGCGGTTGGGCGTATGGTGCGCAGAGCATTAAGCCGAAGGATGCGATTCGGCATATCGTCGTCATTTTCCAGGAGAACGTTTCGTTCGACCACTACTTCGCTACGTATCCGAACGCCCTCAATCCGAAGGGCGAGCCGAAGTTTACCGCGCTGCCTGGCACTCCCGCGGTCGAAGGGTTGACTGGCAGCCTGCTCACCGCCAATCCAAATTTTCTGAATGCGGCGAACGGAGCGGGCCGCGCCAATCCTTTTCGGCTGCGCCGCGATCAGGCCGCGACGGCCGACCAGGACCACGCCTATCAGCCTGAGCAGCTAGCTTTCGATGGCGGCAGAATGGACCTCTTTCCCAAGTCGGTGGGCACGCCAGACGGACCGCGCGTGCCGGGCGAAAAAGTCGGCATCCCGTCAACCACCGGGCTCACGATGGGGTATTTTGACGGCAACACGGTGACGGCCTATTGGAACTACGCGCAGCATTTCGCTATGAGCGACCACCAGTTCGACGTGGAGTTCGGGCCTTCGACGCTGGGCGCAATCAACCTCGCCTCCGGCCAGACCAACGGTGTAGTGACCGATCAAAATGCCGAAGGCGGAATGGTGGCCGATGGTAACGGTGGATTCACTCTGATCGGCGACCCGCAACCTTCGGGAGATGTTTGCTCATCTACCTCCGATGCATTGGTACATATGACGGGGCGGAATATCGGCGATATGTTGACCGAGTCGAAAATATCGTGGGGATTTTTCGCGGGCGGCTTCGATCTTACTAAGGTCAATCGCAATGGAACCACCGGTTGCCGCCGTAGTTCCATGTCCGCCGCAAAGCTGCTCAAGCGC
>DASRLB010000158.1:0-11663 GCA_035648695.1 Acidobacteriaceae bacterium
TCATCGGCAACATCGCGGCCAACCTGCAGGAAACCATCTTCCTCGACCAGACCACGCCCGCGCCAACAGGCAATGTCGCTATCCGCTTCATCAACGAAGCCACCAAGATTGGCGCGGTCGATATCTACCTCGTTCCATCCAGCGGCAAGCTCATCGCCACCGCGCCGGTCGCCATGAGTGTGGTCCTCGGCGGCAATACCGGCTACATCAACGTCCCAACCGACACCTACGCCATCGCCGTGGTCCCCGCCGGCACCGCGCCCCTTGCAACTACGCTCACACTCTATACAGGAGCGGAGATCGCGTACTCCGGCAGCGCGGTGCGGACCTACGTGCTGGTGGACGCCGCCGTCACAACTGCTCCCGCAGTCGCGGTGGTTGAAGGCAAGGACTACGACTCGCCCAGCGCGACGAATTAGGGATTGGGAAATAACGAGGGCCGCCGATTCATCTCGGCGGCCGTTTCGTTTTATTCACTATTCACTACTCATTATTCGCTGCTTAGTACCTGTAGTGGTCCGCCTTGTACGGGCCTTCGACCGGCACACCCAGATACTCAGCCTGATCTTTCGAGAGTGTCGTCAGCTTCACGCCGATCTTCTCCAGATGCAGCCGCGCCACTTCCTCGTCGAGCTTCTTGGGCAGGATGTAAACGCCGACTTCGTACTTGTCCTTGTTGGCCCACAGGTCGAGCTGCGCCAGCGTCTGGTTGGCGAAGCTGTTGGACATGACGAAGCTCGGATGCCCGGTCGCGCAGCCAAGGTTCACTAGACGGCCCTCGGCCAGCACGAAGATGCTGTTGCCGTTGGGGAACGTGTACTGGTCGACCTGCGGCTTGATGTTCAGCTTTTTGACGTCCTTCGCCTCATCGAGCTGCGCCATCTGGATCTCGTTGTCGAAGTGCCCGATGTTGCAGACGATGGCCTGGTCCTTCATCAGCTTCATATGCTCGAAGGTGATGATGTCGAGGTTGCCGGTGCAGGTGACATAGATATCGCCACGCCCCAGGGTCTCTTCGATGGTCGTGACTTCATAACCTTCCATCGCCGCCTGCAGGGCGTTGATGGGATCGATCTCGGTGACGATGACGCGCGCGCCCAGTCCGCGCAGGCTCGCCGCCGAACCCTTGCCTACGTCGCCGTAGCCGCAAACCACGGCCACTTTGCCCGCAACCATAACGTCGGTGGCGCGCTTGATGCCGTCGACCAGCGACTCGCGGCAGCCGTACAGGTTGTCGAACTTCGACTTCGTCACCGAGTCGTTGACATTGATCGCCGGCACCAGCAGCTTGCCGGCTTCGAGCATCTTGTAGAGGCGATGGACGCCCGTCGTCGTCTCTTCCGAAACGCCGCGCCACGCCTTTGCGACCTCCGTCCAGCGCGTCTTGGTTTCTTCGTGGACCTTCTTCAGCAGGGCCTTGATAACCGCTTCTTCGGTCGAATGCGCTTCCGCGTCAACCCACTCGCGCTCACCCTTCTCCAGCTCATAACCCTTGTGGATCAGCAGCGTGACATCGCCGCCGTCGTCGACGACAAGCTGCGGTCCTGTGCCGCCCTCATGCCGCAGAGCCTGGTCGGTACACCACCAGTATTCCTCCAGCGACTCGCCCTTCCACGCAAACACGGGCACGCCCGCCGCCGCGATCGCCGCTGCCGCATGGTCCTGCGTGGAGAAGATGTTGCAGCTCGCCCAGCGCACGGTCGCACCCAGTTCGACGAGCGTCTCGATCAGCACGGCGGTCTGGATCGTCATATGCAGCGATCCGGTGATCCGCACGCCCTGCAATGGCTTGGCCGCGGCATATTTGTGCCGGATCGACATCAAGCCGGGCATCTCCTGCTCGGCGATGGTGATTTCCTTGCGGCCCCAGTCGGCGAGGCCGATGTCCGCTACTTTGTAGTCCGTTTGCTCCAGTGTTGCTGACGCCATTTCGATCTCCTTAGTTTGACCTCTCTAGGATATCAAACGGATGCCGTTTTCATCAGCCCGGAGAGCATCTTCCGGACTTCGATCACATTACCCTGTAGCGCATCGTAGTCGTCCGGTTTTAGAAAATTAAGGTCGCGGGCGAGCAGAAGCTGGTACTCCACCTCCATGCCCAATCCTCGCGCTTGAGAAAGTGCTGCTAAAAATTCGCTCACGAGATCCTTCCCGCAGGCCTCCGCAATTTTCATTGTCAGTTGCGCGGATCCACGCCGCAAAGTTGCCGCCAGGCCGTAGGTCTCCGCCTTGGGAAAGGCCTCCGTGATGAGATACACCCGCAATGTAAATGCGTGAGCTTTATGCCAAGCGTCGATGTTTCGAAAATCCCTCATTGTTCCTCCGTCGCTGCCAGGGTCTTAATGAGCTTAGAGCAATGAGCTATTGAGCGTAGAGAAAAACTCTAAGCTCAATAGCTCGGGGCTCTAAGCTGTACAAAACCCGAAGTGCGTGGAGGGTCGCTATGTGGCCTGTTCCATCTCCAGCAGCTTCCTCTTCCGCTCCACACCCCAGCGATAGCCGGTCAACTTGCCGCCGCTTCCCACGACCCGATGACATGGCACCACCACCGCCAGCATGTTCGCTCCACAAGCGGTCCCCACGGCGCGCACAGCCTTGGGCGAACCAATTGCCGCGGCGATCTGCTGATAGGTGCGCGTTTCGCCGCGCGGAATCTCCCGCAGCGCTCGCCACACGCGCTCCTGAAACGCGGTGGCGCGGACGTGGAAGGGCAACGCCGTCGCGCCTGCGTTTTCGCGGAGACTACTCATCACGAACCGGACCGCGTCGGCCAGTCCAACGTCGTCCCGCCGCAAGACTGCCTGCGGAAACTTCTCGCGCAGTTCAACTGCGGCCTCGGCGTCGTTGTCGGCGAAGAGCACGCAGCACAGGCCGCGCTCCGTCGTCCCCACCAGCATGCGGCCCAGCGGCGACGACGCAACCGCATACCGAATCGTCTCCCCGGCGCCGCCCTCCTTCATCGCCGTCGGAGTCATCCCGAGCATGGCGTCCGCGTCTTCGTACAGCCGGCTGCTCGACCCGAAGCCGGCTTCATACACAGCTTCGGTAATCGGTGCGCGAGAGATTTTTGGCGTCCGCACCTTGTCGCGAAATCGCTCCTTGCGCTGGGCCCGAGCAAACTCTCCCGGGGTAACGCCGAGCACCCGCTTGAACCCCCGCATCACCGCAAACTTGCCGACGCCCGCAGCCTGTGCCACCGCATCGAGCGACGTCCGCTCGCCCGCGTGTTCGGTCATAAACGCCGCAGCTTTCGCAATCGCTTCAGCCTGCGGATCGGCCTTCGGCGCGACACGTTGCGGCTCGCAGCGCAGGCAGGCGCGAAACCCCGCCGCCTCGGCCGCGGCCTGCGTTGGATAGAAGCTGACATTCTTCCGCTCCGGACGCCGGCTCGGACAACTCGGCTTGCAGTACACGCCGGTCGACTTCACGCCGTAGAAAAATTGACCATCGGCATCCGCATCGCGGGCCAACACCTGCTGCCACGCTCTGCCCGCAAACATAGAAGGCACAACAGAAGTTTTATGTTTCGTCCCGCCACCCTGTTTCGCCATCGCATCACTCACTCGCACATCATGCAGAACACTTAGAGTCGCCATACAAGTATCCTGCATCGGGGACCGTCCGGGCCACACTCCGCCGATTGCGCGCAAACTGCCAGCCTTGCACGCTCTAGCTAGACGCGCGCCGGCCCGTCGCAGCCGCATCTGAAGTCCGCATAAGCAAAGCGGGGCGGGCCATCAGGCCCGCCCCGCTCACTATCCTCTACGCAGTATCCCCTGCTCTATTTCGCGGCCAACTCCGCCTTCGCGCCTGCCTTCAGCGCCTCGGCCTTGTCGGTTGCCTCCCAGGTAAAGGTGTCGCCCGAGCGCCCAAAGTGCCCGTAAGCCGCGGTCTTCTTGAAGATCGGGCGGCGCAGGTTCAGGCTCTCGATGATGCCCTTCGGCGTCAGTTTGAAGTTCTCGCGCACCAGCTCCACCAGCCGCGCCTCGGACACCTTGCCCGTGCCGAACGTATCGACGCGAACGCTGACCGGCTCGGCGACGCCGATGGCGTACGCAAGCTGCACTTCGCAGCGGTCCGCAAGCCCGGCAGCGACGATGTTCTTCGCGATGTGGCGAGCCATATACGCAGCCGAACGATCGACCTTGGTCGAGTCCTTGCCGGAGAACGCGCCGCCACCGTGCCGGCCCATGCCGCCGTAGGTGTCGACGATGATCTTGCGGCCCGTCAGGCCGGAATCTCCCATCGGCCCACCGATGACAAAGCGCCCGGTCGGGTTGATGTGGTACTTGGTGTTCTCGTCCAGCAACTCGGCGGGGATGACAGCCTGAATCACATGCTCCAGAATTTCGGCATGAAGCTGCTCGTTGGTCAGGGTGCTCTTGGGGTTGCGGTCGCTGAACTCGGCGTGCTGGGTCGAGATAACGACCGCATCGACGCGCACCGGCTTGTGGTTCGAGTCGTATTCGACCGTCACCTGGCTCTTGCCGTCGGGACGCAGGTACGGCATCAAGCCGCTCTTGCGGACCTCGGACAGCTTCAGCGCCAGCTTGTGGGCCAGCGAAATCGGTGTCGGCATCAGCTCCGGAGTCTCGTTGGTGGCATAGCCGAACATCATGCCCTGGTCGCCGGCGCCGCCGGTGTCCACGCCCAGCGCGATGTCGGGCGACTGGCGGTTGATGGTCGAAATCACGCCGCACGTATCGCAGTCGAAGCCCTTGCGCGCATCGTCGTAACCGATCTCGCGGATGGTTTCGCGCACCACGGTCTGGAAGTCGACATAGGCCTTGGTCGTGATTTCTCCCGCAACGACGACGAGGCCGGTGCAGGTCAGCGTTTCGCACGCCACGCGGCTGTAAGGGTCCTCGGCCAGGCAAGCGTCGAGGATCGCATCGGAAATCTGGTCGGCAATCTTGTCGGGATGCCCTTCGGTCACAGACTCACTGGTAAACAAAAAACGGTCGGTTGAAATAGACAAAGTAAAACTCCTTGAAACGAGATAGCCGGACCGCCTGGAGCCGGAATGGCAAAGCAGGGCGCCCGACGACCGGCTTTCTCGCCGCACACGCTCGCAGAGATAGCGAGCAGATTTGGGAGACGGAATCCGGTCGTTCCTCAGAGCCGAGAATATCGACAAAGGGAACATGTTTATTCTACCTGCCCGACGGTCATCGTCCAAAGTACACGCAGGCGAACCAGATCCAGGTAGCCTCTCTTAGGCTCGAAGGTGAGGCGCAAGGCCCAAGCGTGGAGGAAGGTCTGGGTTCGCTGGCTGTATACCTATATCCGCACAGGGCGACGACGAATCTGCTGTAAGTTCGTTATCCTTTTGCAAGGAAAGGGAGTGCCTCGCTCGCAAGAGCGATGCACTCCATCAGGAGGATTTAGACGCATGAGACGAACTTGGCAATGTTTTGCGGTACCGGTGATTTTTAGCTTTCTCTCTTCTGCGATGCCAGCGCAGAACTCTTCTCCCTCGAGTGTTCACCTCGATGTGGTGACACAGGACGGGGATGGCCACTCCATCAAAGGCCTTGGGCAAGGAGATTTTGTGGTCCTGGATAACGGATCTGCGGTGTCTCAGAAGAGTTTTTCAGAGGTACGTAAGGAGGACTCGCCTGTATCCGTCATGTTGGTACTCGACTTGGTCAATGGGTCAGTGACTTATGCGACCAGCCAGCGCGAACAGTTGGCAAAATTCCTCCGTTTGAATGACGGAAAGCTCGCGAACCCGACCGAATTGACCGTACTGACAGAGGCGGGCGTCAACGCCACCAATACCCCGACGACCGATGGCAATTCGCTGGCTGACATGGTATCGAAGATCAATGTCGGACCGCAGGTGATCAACCGAACGTCAGGCGGCGCCGCGGCGCAGCAGAGATTCAATATTTCTCTGAAAGCACTCAATCAGGTACTATCAGCTGCATCGCAGATGCCGGGGCGGCGATTTGTACTGTGGCTATCTCCCGGCTGGCCACTCATGTCGGGCGGCGTCTATCCGGATCCCGCACAGGGACAAGAGCTCTTCAAGGACGCCATAAACTATTCCACGATGCTGCGACAAACACGCATAGTGATCTACGCGCTCAACACGGCAGGCACAGACACGTCTCCGCAAGCGGCCCTGCGCTATCGGCTCTATCTCAAGGGAGTGAATACGCCGTCGAAAGCCGACTTTGCCGATCTGAGCCTGCAGGTCCTTGCCACCCAGTCCGGCGGCCTTGTTCTGAATCTCAATGACCTGGGGGTTGCGATGAAGCGTTGTCTGGAAGACGCGGAAGACCATTACGAAGTAGTGTTCGATGCCGGCGCGCCGGTCAAGAACGCCCCATTTCACAGTATAGAGATACGTGTGAACCGTCCCGGAGCGACGGCTAGAACGCGGAACGGGTACTACACCATGCCGTAAGTGTTTCGGCGGGTAGGCTATTCGAGGTGATTGTAAGAATGCGCAGTAGAGGATCTTAAACAGAACGGCGCCCGCCAGAGCGGGCGCCGTCTGACGTTGTGATGGGTTAGAAGCTGAAGCGACCGGCGATCTGCAGAATTCGTGGATCGCGGTAGCCCGTGATCTCACCAAAGTACAAAGAGTTGGCCGCAGTCGCAACCGACGCCGGGTTGCCATGGTTGGCCACGTTGAAGGCTTCTCCACGTAGTTGGAAGTTCAGATTCTCGTAGATGCGGAAGTTGCGGAAGATACCCACATCGGCCCGGATGAAGCCAGGTCCGTTCATGGTGCCGCGCCTCGCATTCGCCGGGATGTCGCTGAGGGGATCGGTATTGTAGAAGGCACCCGTGTTGAACTGCATGCTGGCGGCGTTCTCAAACTGATGACCAACCTTCAATGCCTTTCCGTTGCCATTGTTGGGGTCGCCGATCTGGTTCGTACGGAGAGCGACATTGGTGCTACCCAGCAACCCGAGGCCGGCGTTATCGTTGCCGTAGTTGCTCGGGTTGTCCGCGTATGTCACGGGCTGCGAGTAGCCGCCGTTGTACACGACGGTGCCAAAGCCCGATTCGCTCACCGTGAGAGGAAGACCCGAGTTCATCGCCAGGATGCCTGAGACTTCCCAACCGCCGACCAGGCGGCCAACAAGGCCGTTCTGTTCCCGGTACCAGGGCAGTTCATAGACACCGTCGATGTTGAAGATGAGTTTACGGTCATAATTTGCACGACCGTAGTCTGCATTGACGTTGTAGATGTCCTGCACGAAGACCGAATCGCTCGGATCGTTGGTGAGGTCCCTCGACCAGGTGAAGTTGCCATCGATGAAGCTCTTGCCACGGCCACGGTAGGTGATCTTGGCCTGCAGTGCGTTGTAGTTGGCGCTGAAGATCGTCTCCAGCGAGTCGATTCCGTAGTAACCCTTATACGGCTTGACCTGGTTGAGTACGCGGTCACAGGTTGAGTTCCAGAACATAGGAACGTTTGTCGTACCGGCTGCGTAGTTGCAACCTGTGCCGTTAGGAAGAGCCGCTGTATAACCCGAGTACTGAGGCTGCACAACTCCGCGGAACGCGCCGGGACGTGGCTGGTTGATTTCTTCATCCCCAGCCAGGTGTGTTCCATGGTTACCGACGTACGCCAGTTCCACGAAGAGATTGGGGGAAAACTGCGTCTGCATCCCCAGAGAATACTGCTGCGTATACGGCGTATTCGTATGGAGGGGAAGAGCGTACAGGTGAGCCGCAGTCGTGTTATTGGCAAATGTATTGTTGCTGAGAGCGCCGCCGGAAGGGCTATCCAATACTGCCTGGGTGACGCTGTATGGGGTCACAGCTGGAGGATTTGGCGAATAGCTGAGCCCGATACCCGGGACCTCCCACTGGCTGACCGACAGCTCGTCATACACGATTCCATAACCGCCGCGGAGAGCGGTCTTGCCGTCGCCGAAGAGGTCATAGGCAAAGCCGAAGCGTGGTGCATAGTTGTTTTTTTGCGAAGTACTGATGGCCTTTCCATAAGGCGAGGCCTGATTGTTGTTAGCGGCGCTCGGTGTGCCATAGATCAGGCCGTTGATGTAGTTGGCGCCGACGATGTCGGCGGCGTTATTCGGAGCGCCGGCCTGTCCTGCATTGCTGCCCGCCTGGCTGCAGGAGGTATTGGGGCTGGCAACTGTGTTGACACAGATCAGTCCGGTATTGGCGATGGTCGGTGCCTTCGAATCCGAGTAAGTATCCGGATCGAAGCTGCTCAGGTATCCGGCGGAATCGGTGGGTTGGGCCAGGAAGCTGTACCGAACGCCGATATTCAGTGTCAGGCGAGGTGTAGCCTTCCAGTTGTCCTGAAAATATGCCTCGTAGATGTTTTGGTATACGTCAACCTGCGGGAGACGATCGTTTTGTGTGAAACCGTTGTTCGCGTTACCGACCAGGAAGTTGGCAAATGACTGCGCTTCACCGACGGTAGTCGAAACAGTGGGAGTCGCGCCCGTGTACGAGTCTGACGGTACGGTGATGACGCCGGTAGGGTTGGCGGCGGTATTGAGATAAGCTACGTCGCTTGTGAACTTGAAGTTACCCTGTTGATTTCCACCAGTAGAGTTCTCCCGCTTGTTGTAGTGGTTGTACGAAACACCCGCAATCAGCGTGTGGTTATGAAACACCTTCGTGACGTCGCCAAACCCCTGATGATTGAGGCTGTGGTCGTCGTAGATGGGGTTGGCGCCGATCGTCGTATAGCTGCCAACAGTAATCGTCGGAACGATCCCCGTGGTGTTTGCGAAGGGCTCTGACGGTTTTACGTCCGCGGCCTTCGATTGGAGTAGGTTGCCTACGGGCTTGGTTACGATCTGGCCGCGCGAGTAAGCGTACCCAATGTTAACTACGATGGTAGGGGTCGCGGTCCAGGTGACTTTGCCCAGGTGCTGCGTGCCGGGGTTGATCGAGTTCGTGGGTGCAATGCCGGGAATCGGTACGCCACCGAAGGTGCCGGCGCCAATGTACTCGGGGAATGTGTCATGGGCGAAACGGTAGATTGCGGTAACTTTCTGACCGAACTGCTGGTCGATACGGACGACCGAATCCAGGTTGGGGTATTCGTTGCGCAGATTCGTGCTGTAAAGGGTGCGAGGATCGATACCCTTTGACGCGTAGAGTTGCTGCGTGGCCGGGCTGTTTTGGGGAATGGTGCTGTAGATGTCCTTCAGGTATGCCTGCGCGGTCGGGGAGATCTTGCTCGCGACACTCGTGCCTTGAGCTGTACAGGTATTGATCTGCGTCGCTGGGTTATTGGTATAGGCCGTGCAGACGTTGACCGGACCCTGTACCCACGTACCGGCGGTGTTCTTGTACCACTCGTTGCTGAAGTCACCGGCGATTTCGGCCGGAGTCGGTACGATGGCTCCGGTTGCACTCGCAGCGGTGTACGTGATTTCACGCAGCCAGTTTTCGCTCACGAACCAGAAGGTCTTTTCGCGGCCGTTGTAGATCTTCGGGATGATGACGGGGCCGCCTAGCGAGAAGCCGAAGTCATTGTAGCGATACTTGTTGACAGGCGCCTTAATGGGAATGGCATTGTTGGCATAGGGATCGGCATCAAGGAAGTCGTTGCGGAAGTATTCGAACGCGCTGCCGTGGATGCTGTTGGTGCCGGACTTGGTTACCACGTCAACCTGGCCACCAGCGTCGCGACCGTTGGCCGCGCTGTAGTTGCCGCGCAGGGTCTTGAACTCGCCGATCGCGTCGGACGACGGATACACGTAGAGAGTGAGGTTGGAGCCGCGGTCCAGGTTATCGGCACCGTCGATGGTCCAGTTATTAGCTCCGATCCGGCCACCATTGACGGAGAAGGCTGCCTGCGACGAAGAGCCGTTGACACCCACCGGGCCGCGCTGCAACTGGTCGGTTGTGCCGCTGAACGCGACGCCGGGCTGTAGGTTGATCAGGGACTCGTAGTTACGGGAGATCATGACCAACTCATTGATCTGGGTGCTGTTAATAAGGCCGGCCTGAGTCGCATCCTGAAGGTTCACGTTCTGGTTCTCGGCGGTAACCGTCACCGTTTCGCCTTCGCTGCCGGCGGTAAGCGCGCTGTTGACCGTGAGCGTATCGTTCACGTGCAACTCGATCCCGCTTACGGACGCAACCTTAAACCCTTTGTCGGTGACCTTGACCATGTAGTGTCCAAGCGGCAGC
Source organism: Acidobacteriaceae bacterium (assembly GCA_035648695.1). Classification (GTDB taxonomy): domain Bacteria; phylum Acidobacteriota; class Terriglobia; order Terriglobales; family Acidobacteriaceae; genus Granulicella. The sequence goes on from DASRLB010000158.1 coordinate 10,141, forward strand.
GACCCGGCAGTATAGAAGCCCGAACCATTGGTGGTGACGGTACGTTCGGTCGCGCCGCGATCGGTGTTGACAATGGCCACAGTGGCGCCCCTGACCAAGGCCCCTGAAGAATCCGTAATCGTTCCACTGATGCTGCCCGTGCTCGCATCCTGCGCGCTCGCCGCGGTCATCGCTGTAGCCAGCAGAACCGTACCTACCAGGGTCCACATCCATCGTACGCGTCGTGTCATTGTCTTGCCTCCAAGAAGGTTTACGTCTGTGTTGTGTCCTCTACAAAGGACGCTTGCCTCGGGCCCAATGCGGACAGGGTCTCCGGGCTGCTGCATCTGCTGTTCCGCAGTCTAAACATTTCCCATCGAACCGCCGGATGGATCGCGTTCGTGCAGCGCGGAACAGAGTGATGAAGAATATCTATTATGCCCCAAACTGGCGGCCTGGCGACATTGATTAAAGAGAACAGCGCCGAAATAAAGTCCCAATACTACAGGCAACTCGAAGGTGGAGCATTTGTTTCAGGTGGTACAGAATTTTCAGGACGTACCGTGACATTATTCTGACGCTCTCGCGGTGTCAAGAACATTCTGTCCCCGCGAACCTGCGCCGTCTTCGCCAATGACGCGCTTTTTGTCGGTGTCTGCTCGCGGGACGAACCTGCCTGACCACTCTGTTTCGCTCGGCCACCATGTCATTTTTTGTACCAAACGGTACGAATGTTCCGCAAAATGATGTACTGTTGAGCCACCCGTATGCCGCCAAGGAAAGAACCAAGAGATTCAACTCTCCAATTCGGCACGCTCCCCCGCCTGGAGGAACTCAGCGAGAAGCGGCAGCACATCATCCGCCCGGTACTGGAAAGCCCGCGCGAGTTCGTGCTGCTGAACGTGCGGGACATGGCGCGCCGCCTCGCGACAGGGCCGGCGACGATCGTGCGGATCGTACAAGCGCTCGGGTTTCGCAGCTTCAAGGACTTCAAGCACTATCTCCACGACCTCTCCGTCACCAGCGCCACCATCCTCGACAGCATGGAAGCCGCCGGAAAGACGACCCGCACCCCGAAAATTCTGCGCGGCTCGAAAAAGCAGATCCAGCAGAACCTGGCCTTCGTCCTCGACCAGGTCGACCTTCAGCAGGTGCTCAGCATCGCCGTCCGGATTCATGAGGCCAAGCGCATCTTCCTGCTCGGCGGCGACATGGCGTCGTCGCTGGTGGACTATATGGAGTACCACCTCACCATCGCCGGCCTTCCCGTGGTGGCGGCGGTAACGCCGGGGCGGGCGACGCACCTGGTCCGCTCGACCGGCGAGGACGACATCGTCATCGGCATCAGCTTTCGACGCGGCCTGCGCATGACCATCGAAGGCATCCAGCGGGCCAAGCAGAATGGCGCCTACTGCATCGGCATCACCGACTCCATGCTGTCTCCGCTGGCGCGCTTTTCGAATGAGCTGGTCATTGTGCCCACCAACAGCCTGTCGTTCGCGGCCAGCTACGTCGCTCCGATTGCGCTGATCGACCTCATCACC
>DASRLB010000159.1:0-15048 GCA_035648695.1 Acidobacteriaceae bacterium
GCCGCATAGATGCGTCGATCGAAGGTGAGGAGCCGCCCGCCTCGAACCGTCGCCTGTGCCCCGATTAGAAAATCCGCGAGGAATCGCTTGGGCTCCCCGCGATCCATTCTGCGACGTTCTGGATATTGGCTGAACCTTTCCGCTGCAAGCCTCCAGACATCTTCGCCGACATCCCACGCGACATCGATTTCCGCTTCATGCAGGAATGCCCATACAACTCCTGGAGGCCGCTTGGGACCCGCTACAAATTCGGCGTAGACACACCCCGAAATCGCGATTGCGCCTGTGCGAGAGGCTTCTATAAGCTCTCGCACTGCCAGAGCCTGTAAAGCATGGTCTGCCTCCCACAAGGCCACCATGACATTGGTGTCAATCCAAGTCATCATCGCCACGAAGTTCGCGTTCTTCAGCGACGATCTCTCTCAACGATTTTCCCGCGCAACCTGTCCGAAGCCGCTCCATCGTTTGAAAACTGCCTGGGGATCGCGTTTCCGGCGGAGCACGATTTGATCGTCAACGTGGTTCAGCAGCAGCTCGTCACCCGGCTGCAAACCAACCTCACGCGTTACGACAGCGTCGACAATGATCCGGCCATCGCTCTCCACGACCGCAGTGATACCCATAGATCACCTCTGCTTGATGCTACTTCAACCTGATACTCTTAAGCGAGCGTGAGTGCTATCTCCATCGCGACTGCGACAGAGGTCTTCGACCTCGTCCGCGACGATCTCGCCGCCATCGAGCGGGAGTTTGCGCGGCAGTCTGCCTCCGATGTTGAGGTGGTTACCGACATCGCGCGCTACCTGATCGCCGGCGGCGGCAAACGCATTCGGCCGCTGCTGCTGCTGCTTTCCGCAAAGGCGCTGGACTGCCAGACGCATTCGCGCATCCGGCTGGGCGCCGTCGTCGAGATGCTGCACACCGCGACGCTGGTCCACGACGACATTATCGACGAAGCCAGCACGCGCCGTGGGCGGCCTTCCTCGAACACCACCTGGGGCAACGCGAAGTGCGTCCTCGCCGGCGACTGGCTGTACATGCAGTCGTTTCAGACGGCGCTGGAAGAGCGCAACTTCCGCATCCTCGACCTGCTGGTTTCGCTCACGCAACAGATGGTCGAGGGCGAACTGTTGCAGATGGAAAAGCTCGGGCACCTGATCAACGAAGAAGAGTATTTCGACCTGATCTTCCGCAAGACAGCGTGCCTGTTCAAGGTGTCGATGCAGCTTGGCGCCGCGGTCGCGACCGCGCCCGAGGAAACCGAGCAGGCGCTGGGCGAGTACGGCCGCAACCTCGGGCTGGCGTTCCAGATCGTCGATGACGTGCTCGACCTGACCGCGCTTGAGGATGTGCTGGGCAAGCCGGTTGCTTCCGACCTCCGCGAGGGTAAGGCGACGCTCGCCGTCATTCATGCGCTGGAACGCGGGACGGGCGCCGACCGCGAAGCCATCCGCACGGTGCTCGCCGACCGCGCGTTCACGCGGGTTTCGCACGCCGAGATTCTGGCGATCCTCAACAGTCACGGCTCGATTGCGTATGCGATGGACACGGCCTGCGCGTATGCCGCGGCTGCTCGGCAGTCTATCGCGGAGCTGCCTGACTCGGATGCCAAGCGCGCGCTGTTGTGGGTGCCGGGGTTCGTTACGAGCCGCGACCGGTAGCCGATGCGCTCGTTCATCGCTGCTCTCTCAGTGCTTGTCGTTGCGCTTGTAGCGCTGCTCGTATGGGCGAACCGTCCGTTGGACAAGCTGCCCTCCGGAAGCAAAGCCGACAGGATCGTGGTTGAAAAATCCAGCCACACGCTTACGCTGTATGCATCCGGCCGGCCTTTGAAGGTGTATACGGTGGCACTCGGCAGAGGCGCCGGCGCTGCGAAGCAACGCGAGGGCGATCACGAAACCCCCGAAGGCCTTTACGTCATCGACGCACGCAACCCACGCAGCCGCTTCCACCTCGCACTACACGTCTCCTACCCGAACGCATTGGACTCGGCCCATGCTGCGTCTCTCGGGGTCCCAGCCGGTGGGGCAATCATGATCCATGGGGTTGGTCGCGGCCTGGGATGGCTCGGTCGGCTTCAGCCCCAGATCGACTGGACCGACGGCTGCATCGCTCTCACCAATCCTGAAATGGATGAGGTTTGGAAATTGGTGCCGACTGGAACGCCGATTGAGATTCGGCATTGACTATTGCCGCAGCGGCTGAGCCCACGCCGGAACGGGTTCGCTCCAGTGCATATAAGCTTTGTGTCCAAACGCAACGAGCGTGTATCCCAGTTCGCTTGAGTTATCCAGAAGCACAGCGAAATCGGCCATTGGCAATAGCTTCTTCATATTTGCAAGCGTGCGGGGATATCGGCGCCTTTGATCTTCTTCGGGCACATCGTGCCCGCCCTTGAGAACGCGAGCTTTTACACGCTCCATGTTGATCTCCACCGAAGAAGTGCCAACAAAGATCACGGCAATCGAAAACCCGTTTTCCTTAGCTCGATCGGCCATTCGAAGGTAAGTACTGCCGGAAAGGGTTGTCTCAACTGTGAAGCTCTGCTTCTCCGCGAGGAGTTCTTCCGCTCTTTGCAAGACAATTTTGCCGGCCTCAATGTTTGAGGCCCCGCTGGCAATCGTATCTTGAAGGGATTTCGCAAAGGCGTCAGGATCGAGCACAGGCGCGTTCTGAAACTTATCTCGCGAAGATGCAGTCAGAGTGCTCTTGCCGCAACCATTGGAGCCCGCGATGATCGTCAGAACCGGGGTCACGCAACTTCGCTCGTGGATTCTTGTTTGATTTTCTTTTCCTCAAGAATCCAATCGAGTTTGCGGCGTTCCCACTTAACAGCTTCGCGTCCGGCCTGGACTAAGCTATTCGCGAACTTCTCAATATCGAACTTTTCGGAATCAACATAGTTGCCCATATCTGAATCCTACTCCTCGTCCTCTTCTTCCGCGTCAAAATCGTCATCCTCATCATCGACATCCACCGACAATTCCCCAACCCGAACAGTCCCACCGCTCTCCGGCTCCAGCAGTACCTGGATGCGGCTTTCCGCCGACGACAACTGCTCCTTGCAGGCGTTCGACAACCGCATCCCGGACTCGAACAACTGGACACTTTCTTCCAGCGGCAGGCCGCCGCTTTCCAGCCGGTCGACCACCCGTTCCAACTCCGCCAACTGTTCTTCAAAACTCGCCACAACCACCTCTACGCTCTATCCTCTACGCTCTATCCTCTGTCTTATACCAGCCCGAGCACCTGCGCCGCGGCGTGGTACTTGCCGAACGGCGCGCTTACCTGGACGCCCTGCACCGAGCCCCGGACTGCCGCTACCATCTCGCGGGCGATTGCGATGCCCTCCGCGAAGGCACCTTCTTTCGTAGTCTGTGCGGCCATGCGCGCGATGGTTTCGTCCGGGACGCTGACCCGGAGATCGTTCTTCATGAACTCCGCATTGCGCAGGCTGGTGAGCGGCCAGATGCCCGCGACTACCGGGATGCGGAAGCCTTCGATGCGCTTCAGGAACTCCTCCAGCAGGCGCAGGTCGAAGACCGGCTGCGTGATGCAGAACTCGCCGCCTGCTTCGACCTTGTAGGCAAAGCGGCGGACCTCGTGGTCGATGTCCGGGACGCCCGGATTTGCGGCGACGGAGATGGTAAAGCCGGTCGATTCGCCAATGGAGTTGCGGCCGATATCGAGGCCGTGGTTGAGGCCGCGCACGATGTTCACGAGGCCGATCGCGTCCACGTCGAAGACCGCGGTGGCGTCGGGATAGTTGCCCATTTTTGGCGGGTCCCCGGTAAGGCACAGGATGTTTTTCAGGCCAATCGACGACGCTCCCAGCAGGTCGCTCTGGATGCTGAGGACGTTGCGGTCGCGGCAGGTGTAGTGCAGCACCGTCTCGATGCCGACCTTCTGCTGGATCTGCACGCACAGGCTCTGTGCGCTCATGCGCGCGCTGGCGCGGGGCGAGTCGGGGACGTTGATGGCATGGACCCCGAGGTCGTGCAGATAGGCGGCGCCTTCGAGCTCTTTGGTGCAGTCGATGCCCTTGGGCGAAACGATCTCGACCAGCGTCAGAAACTCTCCGCTGGCGATCTTCGCTCCTACCAGCGAGCGTTCGGCGAGCGGCTGCGGCTGCACCGGATGCTCCGCCAGCAACACTTCGAGATTTGGCTTGGCGCCGGTGTGTTCGCCCGAATCCTGTGCGCCCATTGCGCGCAGGGCGCCGCGCATGGCCTTGATGTGGAGCGGGGTCGTGCCGCAGCATCCGCCCACCCAGTTGGCGCCGGCCTTTACGAACTTGCGCGCGAAGCTCGCCATGTACTCGGGCGAGGTCAGATAGATGTTCCGGCCCTCGACGTTGCGCGGCATTCCGGCGTTCGGCATCGCGATCAGCGGCAGCTTGGTGACCTTCCTCATGCACTCAATGACGCTCAGCACGGTGGCCGGGCCGGAACTGCAATTGCAGCCCAGCGCGTCTACACCCGCAGCCACCAGGCGTCCAGCGGCCACCTCCGGGCTCGACCCGTCCAGCGCGTTGCCCTCTTCGTCCACCGTCACCATCACAACGACGGGCAGGTGCGGCGCGACTTCTCGTGCCGCGAGCACGGCCTGCTCCGCCTCGTCGATCGACATCATGGTCTCGATCATCAGCAGGTCGACGCCGCCCTCGGCCAGCGCCTCGATCTGTTCGGCGAACGCTGCCCGGGCCTCGTCGAGGCTGGTCTTGCCCAGCGGCTCGATGCGTACGCCGAGCGGCCCGATCGCCCCCGCCACAAACGCTTCCGTGCCTTGTTTTTCGCGGATCGCGTCGACGCTCTGGCGCGCGATCTGCGCTCCGGCAAGGTTGATGGCATGGACTTTGTCGCCCAGCCCGAACCGCTCCAGCCGGAAAGAATTACCACCAAAGGTATTGGTTTCAATCACCTCCGCACCGGCCTGGAGGTATTCGTGGTGTACGGCGCGCACGGTCTCGGCCTCGCGGAGGTTCAGTTCGTCATAGCAGCGGTTGATGAACACGCCCCGGCTGTAGAGCATCGTGCCCATAGCGCCGTCGCAGAGCACGGTCCCGCCCGCAAAAAGCCTGTCTGTCGGTTTTGCCGACCCTGTCGATCCTGCCAAAATATCTTCCTTTAGGTTGCTGCAAACGTTTGGAGCTTTCTACCATCCTATTCCACTGTCATACGTCCAACCAACACCAAGCCACACTGCAACGGCCGCGCCTTATGCGGGTGACTGTTTGGTATACTTTGGCTTGAAAGCAAAGCTGGCAGCGCATTTTTGCGCCGCGGCTCGGAGTCTTTACCGTTGATGAATCGAAGCGTTGCCGCCCGTATGTGTTCGGCCCTCCTGTTGACCGTTATTGCACTGACGCTTACCGCTTGCGGTAAGGTCCTCTACAGAGAGCCGGCCAGCAATTTTGCGGGACGCCCCATCCCTCCCAGCGGCCTTTTGCAGCGCGTCATGGCCTCGTACACCGCCAATGGAAGCTCGGGCGGCCTGGAAATTCTGGACGGCCTGCGCGATCTGCGCGGCAACATTCAGAATACGGTTCCCTTCTTCTCCATCAGCGGCTATTCCAGCGGAAACCCCGCCACCATCATCAACTATCCCGAGCAGAGCACGGGCTACGTCTTCTCGTCCTCCGACGGTAGCCTCGCCCGGATCGATTACGGCAAGGAAGCCGCCGGCGGGACGGTTGGCAGCTTTTCACCGGCATCCCCTTCGGTTGCAGTCGCCGTCGACGGTGCGCGCTTCGTCGGGGCGCAGGAAGGCAGCGGCCAACTCGCCCTTACCGCGGGCGGCAGCCAGTATTTCCTCAATTTGCCCAATATCGACAAAGTCGTCGTCAACGCGGGCGACACCGTCATCCTGGCCATGGTCCGAAACCCTCCCGCCAATACGACCTCCCCGACCACCAATTCGAACGCGCTCTATCGCGTGGTCAAGCTGAACGTCACCAACACGCCGACGTATCCACCCGGCTATGTCGATTGCCAGCCGATCCTGGTGCCTGTTTACTGCCTCGTTCCCGTGCCCGGACACTACGATCACCCAACCGACGTCCGCTTCTCGCTCGACGGAAACACCGCCTATGTATTGAATTGCGGTCCGGAATGCGGCGGGACGACCGCTGGGATTACCTTCCTGCAGGAAGGCGCGCTGACGGTGGACGTCATTCCGACCGTGGATCCGCTGAGCGCCGGCGCTCCGTCGCCGCTGGCGGCGACGCCCGGGCCGAATCCCGTATCCATACCCGGCGGGGTTACCACCGTCCTGTCCGACGGTGCAACGTTGTATATCGCCGGGCAGTCCCTGTTCAGCAAGCTCGCCTCCGGAGCGCTGGGGACGACGACGCGCGCCGATGGCCTGTTTACGGGTTATCTGACCACCATGAACCTCGCCACCAATGCGCTCTCGAACCCCATCAGCATCGCGGATGGCCACCACTCGAAGCTGCTGTTCGCCGACGACAACACGATGTGGATCGCCGCGCAGCAGTGCGCCAACGGAGAGCGCCAGGCCACCGGACAGAACTATAACTGCCTCACCATGGTCAGCCTCGGCGCCACGCCGACCGCGACGATCATACCCAACCTCACGCCCGGCGGCCCCACCCAGGTGCCGTACCCCAACACCAACCAGAACCCGTACTACTACGGCAGCCTCACGGGGCTATGCTGGGTGCAGGAGTACCACAAGGTCTTCACGGCGTACGGCGGCCAGGTCCATGCCTTTTACACCGGCGGCCCGATCGTCGACCTGAACGATCCCGCCCGGGGCAGCACCCCGGCTGCCGGCACGGAACTCGACAACACCAACTTCACGGTGCAGGGCACGGTCCTCGACGTAGCCTACATCGACGCGCTCGACAACAACGCCGACTAGACAGCATCTTCCGAACGCAAATATCCGGCTCCCAACAGCCGGATATTTGCACTCAAAACTCACAGCTCAAAACTCAAAACTGAACAAGTCCCTCGGACGCCACCCCGCCCATAAACCTCTACGCTCAATAGCTCTGCGCTCTGAGCTCTCCAGAACCCTTGCTCCTCAACCCCAATCCTCGCACCCCAACAGAAAGGCAGACACTTCCTCACCGCCCGAAACTGGAAACTGGCAACTGGAAACCGGCAGCTCGTAACTCGCAGCTGAAAGTCAACCCCACAACCGCCAACCCAACCCAGCCCCTAACCCCCTACGCAGGCGTATTTTGCACCGAAGCCATTTAGAATGAACCGTTTGCGGAGACATCGCGCCCTGGAGCCCAGCATTCTAAAGCACTTACCCCCGGGCAATAGAAACAGAGGGAGGGGGAGGGGGGTATGCTCCCCGTTGGTACAACCGTCACGGTCTGGAAGACGCTTTCTAGCTCCGCGGCCCGATACGGCGGCGGTTGCCCACCTTGGCCGGCGATGGCGTACTGGGAAGCGTGTTCGGGTCGTTGGCAATCGCCGGATCCGGTATCGGCGCGGAGCCGCCGGTGAGGCGAATGAAAGCTTTGACGCCGTCGATCGCGATGTCGACAGTATGGATTGCCGCCTTTTTATCCTCGGGGCGCGGATACTCGATGATATAGCGTCCGCGCAGCAGATCGATCAGGTGCTGAAGGTCTGTGGCGACTCCGGGGTTCGAGGCGTCCAGGACCATGCCGCCATTTTCGGCGCACATTGCGGCGAAGAGATCTTCATCGTAGCTGCCGATCAAGGTGACGTTGCTGCCGCGACGGACCGGAGATCCATACTGCGCGAAAGTCGTCTCGCGCGCATACTCCTGGTCGTCGCGCAGGCCGAAGACGCCAACGCCCATGCTGCTGAGGTATTCGGCAGCCGCGCCGAAGCGGGTCTTGCTGCCATTTTCGCGCCCCTGCGATACAACCAGCAGGACGCGGCGGCTGGGCGAGTGGCCAAGGTCCTGCGCGATCAGCGTCATCGCGTCCCACAGGCGAAGATCGTAGCCGCATGAAGGCCTGGTCTTCTTCCCGTGCAACCGAGGCGCGGCAAGCGCGTTCGCGATGCCTTGCGCTATCAGCGCCGGGTCCACCGCGGGCACATCCTTCAGCGAGCGCATCACGGTGCAGTCCACCGCGTATATGGAGATTCGGTCGTCAGGGTGAAGAGAGCCGGGAAGGAGTTGAGGGAAGGACTGCGCGAAGGCCCGCAGAACGCCGCTCTGCTCGCCCCCGGCGTCGAGCAGGACGGCCAGCGAAATCGGGTCGTCGCCCTCGATACGCATCTTGGTGGGATGGAAGACCGGCCCCCCATCGAGGGTGATATCGAACTTTTCGCGCGGAACAGGCGGAATCGGCTTGAGGTCCGGGCCCAGAACAACCGTCGGAAACTGCATCAGGTTGGTATAGACATGCAAGGTGTAAAGGTTCGGCGGCGGCGGCGGACCGTCCTGCTGTTGCGCTCGGACCGCGGGCAATACCGTCGCGAAGACAGCGGCCGCGGCGAGGACGATGGCAGAACGACGGCGCATCACCGCAGTATCGCAGAACCCCGAGCGGTTGAGCGACTACAATTCTCGGGAGCCCTGACGATGTGCGAGGAGAGGTCATGAACGTGTTGCAGCGGTCCGGTTGGTTTATGGTGTTGTGTATGGCGGCAGCGATGGGAGCGCAAACCACGGCGCCAGCGCCTTCTCCGCAGCAACAGCAGCGCGAGATGATGGCGTACTTCCAGACCCACTACACCAAGCAAGAGGTCCACATCCCCATGCGCGACGGCGTCAAGCTGTTCACGGCCATCTACACGCCCCTCGCGAAGGAGTTCAAGGACGCCGGACCGTATCCGTTCCTGATGACGCGCACGCCCTATAGCTGCGCGCCCTACGGCGAGGACAAGATCGCTCCCCGCGTGACGGGCAACATCGATCTCATCCACAGCGGCTACATCCTCGTCTGCCAGGACGTTCGCGGACGTTGGGACAGTGAAGGCACATGGTTCGAGATGACCCCATCGCACGACGGCAAAGGCATCGACGAATCCACCGACATGTACGACACGGTCGACTGGCTGCTCAAGAACGTCCCTGGCAACAACGGCAACGTCGGCATCCTCGGCATCAGCTACCCGGGTTTTTACGCGGCGGCCAGCATCGTCGACGGACATCCCGCGATCAAAGCGGCGAGCCCCCAAGCCCCCGTCACCGATCTCTGGATGGGCGACGACGCTTACCACGGCGGCGCGATGATGCTCGACGCCAACCACGAGTTCTACGCCAAGGGCTTCGCGCCGCAGAAGAACCCGCTGACCAGCGAGCCTCGCAGCGGCTTCGACTACGGCACCAAAGACGCCTACGCCTACTACCTGAACATAGGAACGCTCGCCAACCTCGACACCGCGAAAGGCGGCACCAATCCCTACTTCCACGATCAGGTCGTGCATACGGCGTACGACGACTACTGGAAGTCGCGCAACATCTCCGCGCACATGCACGGCGTGAAGGCGGCGACGATGGAGGTTGGCGGCTGGTTCGACGCCGAGGACCTGTCCGGCCCGGTGAAGATATTCCACTCCATCGACGCGCAAAGCCCCGGCACGCCGGCCAACATGCTGGTCGAAGGCCCGTGGGTCCACGGCGGCTGGGCGCGCAGTTCCGGCTCATCGCTCGGCGACGTGCAGTTCGGCTCCGACACCGCCGTCTTCTACCGCGAGCACATCGAGTTTCCGTTCTTCGAGAAATACCTGAAGGACGCAACCGTCGAGCCGATGCCGAAAGCCTATACCTTTGAAACCGGGACCAACGTCTGGAAGAAATACGACAGCTGGCCGCCTGCGGGCGTGACGCCGAAGATGCTCTACTTCCAGCCCAACGGCGGCCTCGACTGGACCGCGCCTGCGGCCAAGTCCAGCAAGGACGAATACGTCAGCGACCCCGCGCACCCCGTGCCCTTCACCGAGTACACGACCGACACCGTCCCGCAGCGCTACATGGACGACGACCAGCGCTTCGCCGCCCGCCGCCCCGATGTGCTGGTGTATGAATCGGAACCGCTGACCGAGGACGTCACTGTGGCCGGTCCGGTAAAGCCGAAGTTGAAAATCGCCTCAACCGGAACCGATTCCGACTTCGACGTAAAGCTCATCGACGTCTACCCGGAAGACTTCAAGAGCCCTGAGGAAAGTCAGGGCAAGCGCGTTCTCGGCGCGGTGCCGGTCTTCATGCAGGGATACGAACAGCTCGTCCGCGGCGAGCCGATGCGCGCGAAGTACCGCAACTCATGGGAGAAGCCCGAGCCGCTCGTCCCCGGCAAACAAACCGAAGTCAACTTCACCATGCAGGACGTGAACCACACCTTCCTCAAAGGCCACCGCATCATGGTGCAGGTGCAAAGCTCGTGGTTCCCGTTGACCGACCGCAACCCGCAGGTGTTCGAGGACATTTATAAAGCCAGGCCTGAAGACTTCAAGAAGGCTACGGAGACGGTGTTCCATCAGGCCGGCGCGGCGAGTGGCGTGGAGTTGATGGTGCTGCCGCAGTGAATGGGGAGTAGTGAATAGTGAATAAGGCAAGGACGCGTCAATTCATGCGGGGACGAATGATTGCAGCGAGGCCGGAGTGGTTCCCGGTGGCATAGCTGATGCGTGACGCTTCGTTGTTTTCCGCCTGCGCAAGATTACGCCACGAAAGCTTGTGGCCCGCGTGAAGAGCGAGCGTGCGGATGAATTCGCGCTGGGTACGGCCGTTTCCTTCGCGGAACGGATGGATTGCATTGAGTTCGCCGAGGTAGTGGCCGGCACGGATGGCGAAGTGGTCAGGGGCCAGTCCGGCAAGGTGCTTTTCTGCTTTCAGCGCGGCGAAAAGAGTTTCCAGCGAGGGGATGAGAAACTGCGGCGGAGGAAATCCGAAGGAATTCGTGCGCGATGTGGTGACTTCTCGGAAGTCTCCAGCCCACGGGAAAATGTCCTGGAAGATATGTTGGTGGATTCTGCTGAGGTGCTGGATATCGAAGCGGCCCGGGAGCGGCGCCTTCAAAAGTTGAAGCACTCGCACCGCGGAGTAGTTGGCGATTTGTTGCTCAAGCTTCACGGCGTCGCGAAGTCCAAAGACGTTGCGGAGAACGCCGGACGATTCGTCAAACTGTGAGTCGAAAATAATGATAGCCACTGGTTAGTGGCCGTCGAGCGCTCGAACGGAGGGCAAAATGTCATCCAGACTTATCGTGCCATTCGCATAAGCTTCAAAAAGGGCGAGCACCTCGGGCGAGGGAGAGACGCCTTCTGCAAGCGTCGTGCCGAGGGTCGATTCAACGGCATCGCGCCGATCCTGCAACTCTCTTTCATCGCACTGCGGGAGCATCGTTGCGGGCGCGGCCATCGGCGTTCTCCTAGCTTTATTTTACGCTTCATCGAGGCCCGTTAGTCAGTTTTTCGGCGCTTCCGCGGGCTTCGTTTCCTCCTTTGAATCCACAGGTTTCTCCTCCGTTGCGGACGCATCCTTAGGCTTGTCGGCGGTCTGCGCAGCGATCCCAAATGGGTCCTGCAAACTTGGACTCTGGGCCGTCAGCAACTCCGCGCCGATGTCGGTCAGCAGCATATCGTCTTCCAGCCGAATGCCGAATTTTCCCGGCAAATAAATTCCTGGCTCATCGGAAAAAAGCATCCCCGCGGCCAGCTTCTGCGTGTTGCCGCCGACCAGGTACGGCCACTCGTGCATATCGAGCCCGATGCCATGTCCCACGCGGTGCGTAAAGTATGTAAACCCCGGTCCATAACCGGCAGCGGCGATCACGCCGCGAGCGGCAGCATCTACAGCCTGGCATTCAACTCCCGGATGCGCGGCAGCCAGCGCCGCCGACTGCGCGTTGTGTACGATCTCAAAAATCTCACGCTGAAAATCGCTCGGCTTGCCGTAGACGAAGCTGCGCGAAATATCCGACGTATAGCCTTCGACCGTGCAGCCGTCGTCGATCAAGACCATCTCGTTCTCGCGGATCGTCTGCGGACGCGACGTGCCGTGCGGCACGGCAGAGTTTTCGCCGACCTGGCACGAAGCGTTGCCGTTCACACCGCAGCGCGCGTAAGCTCTCGCCACCACGTCGGAAAAGTGCTGGTTGGTGTCGCCCGGTCCGCAGGAAAGATACGCCGCTTTGTACACGTCGATGGTGATGGCATTCGCCAGCCGCAGCAGCGCAATTTCCGCAGGCGACTTGTGCGAGCGGCAACCGGCGGTCACCGGCGTTGCAGAGACAATTTTCAGCGCCGGACAAGCCAGCGCAATGGCGTTCGCAAACGCAAACTGCGTATGTTCTTCGATGCCCAGCGAGCCTGTAGTAACACCCGATTCAGCCAGCCCCTTGCGCACCGAATCGTACGGGTCTTCGTTCTCCTGCCACAGGTAGGAGATCACGGTTTCGCGCTCCGGGAACGCCGTCAGAAGCTCGTTGAGCCGGTCGCGCTCGAAGTAGGGACACACCACAAACGGCGCGGCAGCCGCGGGCAGCACATACGCGAACAGCCGCTCGGACTGGCCCCAGTGTGCGCCTGTAAAGTATTGCAGTGACGAGCCGGTAGTAATGACGATGGCATCGATCTTGTACTGCTTCATCAGCTCGCGGGCAAGGTCCAGCCGCGACTCACGCTCCTCGACGGTGATGGGGACAATCTCTTTGCGGCGGTCTTTGAGCGCAAGGACCGCCGCCGGCAGCGCCGTCTCCGGCGCGTCTGGTTTCTGGGCGCGCAGAGCAATGGCAGGCGCGGTAGCGGCGGCGGTCAAGAGGAAGCGGCGGCGTGAGAGCATGAAAGAATTGTAGGCGAACGCGGGTTTCTATTGGCGGAGGCTAGACAAGTGAATGCTGCATCACAGGGTGCGAAGCGGCTGTACTACGACTCGGCGGCGCTGGAGTTTACGGCGACGGTCACGGACATTCGCCTCGACTCGCGGGCCGGCGCCGACCAGCTCTGGCAGGTCGCGCTGGACCGGACGGCCTTCTATCCCGAGGGCGGCGGCCAGCCGTGGGACACGGGCACTCTCGTCGCCGTCGCCCCCAGCGGAACCAAGCTCGAAGTGCCCGTAGAGCGCGTCGAAGAAGATGAGCACGACGAGGTGTGGCACTTCGTTCGCAAACCGCTTGTGGCGGGCACAGAGGTCACGGGGACGGTCGACGCCGCGCGTCGCAGCGACCACGAGCAGCAGCACTCGGGCCAGCATTTGTTGTCGGCGATGTTTCTCCGCGAGATTGGGGCGAAGACGGTTTCGTTCCATCTCGGCGCGGAGAGTTCGACCATCGACCTCGCCCTCCGCGAAGGCTCCGAGCGCATTACCGATGACGATCTTCGCCGCGTCGAAGAAGCCGCGAACCGCGTCGCTCTCGAGGGCCGCCCGATGATCTCGCACTGGGTCGAGCAGGGATTGGCGGAAGCGATGCTGGAACGCGGCGACCTCCGCAAACTCCCTGAGCGTGAGGGCCCTTTCCGCATCGTCCAGATGCAGGGGATCGAGTTCAACGCCTGCGGCGGAACGCACGTTGCGAACACCAGCGCCATAGGATCAACGCTACTACGGAAGATAGAGAAGGTTCGCCAGGGCTGGCGGGTGGAGTTTGTGTGCGGCCTGCGGGCTGTGAGGACGGCGCGGAAAGATTTCGCGCTGTTGGGTGAAGCGGCGCAGACGCTGAGCGTAGGGGCGAATGATGTGCCGGCTCGGGTGGCGGCAGTGGTCGCTGAGGCCAAAGCGCAATCGAAGAGAGAGAAAGACCTCTTGGGCGATTTGGTCCGCGCCGAGACCGGATGGCTGGACAGCACAGTCGTTAGCGGAGCATTGATCGAGGCGTATTACCAGAAGAGAGACATTGCCTTTGCGATGGCGGTCGCACGCGGACTGCAGGCCAGGGGCCGTGGCTCCGTGATTGGCTTTCAAAATCCTACGGAAGGCGGAGTTGTATACGCAAAAAGCCCCGGATCCAAAGGCGATGCAGGCACCTTAATGCGTGGGATTATTGCAGGGCGTGACGTAAAGGGGGGCGGTTCGACGGACGTTGCTCAACTGCTTTGCGACCCAGGCTCTCAGGCGTTTTATCGTGGGAGCGTCGCTGCGGCGGTGAAACATGCTGAGGGAATTGCTGTTGCTCCGGCCACGACGCTCTTACAGTAACGTTGAAATTGGAAGTTGGCCGGCTGCGACTCAGGATGACAGATTTGCGATGGTGCGGGAGAGAGCGTTCGCTTCGCGAATGCCCACCTTAGCGACGATGAAACCGCCGCGAAGATGGGTCACCCCGGATTGTGTGGCGAGGTTCTCAACAGCGGCTTTGGAGCATCGACATAAACTGTTGAAGTGAGCCTCTACTGCGACGTCGCGCTGCCTGTCCCGCTCGACCGTGCTTTCACCTACGAGCTTCGCGGCCTCGCGGTGGAAGTCGGCGCGCGTGTGCTGGTGCCGTTTGGTGGACAACGGCTGGTCGGCGTGGTCGTCGGCATCCACGACAAAGCGCCAGAGGCAGGCGTCGAAGTAAAGCCCGTCGAACTGGTCCTCGACGAAGCGGCGCTGTTGCCCGAACATCTGATGGAGCTTGCCCGCTGGATCGCCGGCTACTACGTCGCGCCGCTCGGCGAAGTTCTCCGCGGGATGCTTCCGCTGACCGCCGAAGTCCGCCGCCAGTGGGTCTACCGCATCGCCGAGCAGGGCCGCAAGGCGCTCTACGAAGCCGCAAAGGGCTCGTCGCGGCGGTCGAAGCTGAGCGTCGAGCAGCAGAACCTCGAGTACGCCGTGCTGAACTATCTGGAGAGCGGCGACAGTGCGAAGACCGCGTCGATCCGAAGTGCGACGGGTGCGAAGAAGGCGCTGCTCGATGCGATGTCGCGGAAGCGGTGGCTGGTGCGCGAACCGCTGGCGGAGGTGCGCGATGCTCGGCGGATGGAGCACGTTGCGGTCCTTGTTGAGGGGCGAGGGGACGAGGAAAGAGGGGCGAGGGAGGGTGGTCAGCTTCCGGCTCCCGGCTACGAGCTACCAGCTTCCAGTTCTCAGTTGCCAGTTGCCAGTTCTCAGCGGAGGTTGCCGAAGCTTAATGAGAACCAGCTTGCGGTGATGGCGGAGTTGGCAGGGCGGGGC
>DASRLB010000160.1:0-3061 GCA_035648695.1 Acidobacteriaceae bacterium
CCTGATGCCTTGGCAAAAATCAGTCGACGTTCACCAAAATCCAGCCCACACATCCCCCACACACCTCAGCACACACAGCTACCCCACTCTCATCAGCAAAAAACATCACATGCTTACCTCTCGTGAGAAATGCGGGTTAGACGTGTTTCCGGCCGCAGAGTTGCGGAAAGATTCGATATGCACAGGCGAAGCAGCGCCGTCAGTCGAACAGCGTAGGTTCATCGCGCAGCAGTTCGCGTGTGAATCCATCGCGGTCGTTCAGGAATCGCCGCGTGATCTGAAACGCCGGCACATCTTCATATTCGATCGGATGGATTTTGCCGCCATCGAAGCTCAATATCTGCGCGCCCGGAGTCCCCAGGAGAATCGGCGAATGCGTCGACACGATAAACTGCGCATCGGGATACTCCCGCACCGTGTCGTGCAACAGGATAAGGAACGAAAGCTGACGCTGCGGCGACAACGCAGCCTCTGGCTCATCAAGCAGAAACAGCCCTGACCGGCGGAACTTGTACTCCAGGACAGCCATCGACGCTTCACCGTGCGAATGCGCATGTAGCGACCGGTCGCTGTAGCCGGAATCCACCTGTAGCTCGTCGACACGCGACGCAAAGTTGAACAGCGTCTCCGCCCGAAAGAAAAAGCCTTCCCCGCTCCGCACCGGCCGAAAGCTCAACCGCAGCGCGCGTGACAGCGGGTACGTGTCCGCCTTTGGCAGGTCCGCCTCGAACGCGAAGTTGCGATTGCCACCCTCCAGCGACAGCCCGTAGTTCAGCGCGATCGCCTCCAGCAGCGTCGACTTTCCCGAGCCGTTCTCACCAGTGAAAAACGTCAACCTCGAACTCGAAAATTCAAGTGAAACAAGAGATTGGATCGTCGCGATATGAAAGGGATACACACCAACATCGGAGATGCGGTCACGCAAAATCTCAAGTCGGCTGAGCATCGCCTTTACCCCAGTCGCTGGCGCATGATTGCGTCGATGTCGCGTTTACCGTGAATCACCCCGACAAACGTGATCGGCTTCCTCTGCGAAGCGTACAGGAGTACGTAGTCGCCAACGACGAAACTGCGAATCTCCTCGCCAGAGAACTCGCAATAGTCCGCATGTCGATGTCCGTGACCGGGATGTTGCGCCAGGTTCTTCAAAGCAAACTGCAATGCTTTTCCGATTCGCCGCGCGGGAACGGCAGGGAGACCACGAAGGTATTCGGCAAGGTCAACAAGATCGTCGCCCGCGCCGGGCGAAAGGATGAACCGGCTCATCGTGACTCTAGTTCACGAAATATCTCGTCGAACTTGCTGTCGACTTGTTCTTCGGTCAGATATTCGCCTTGATCCACGCGAGCCAGGTCCGCGCGAATCCTCTTTCCCAGAGCTGGAGTCGACAGACGCTCAGCGAATGCCTCATCGCTTTCAAGCTTGAAAAGCATCGACTGCAACAGGTCCTCGGTGCTGCACGTCCAATCGGCCGCCTTGCTGGCGATTGCGGAGGCCAGTTCATCGGAAATGGTCAACTGTGTCATTCGCCCTCCCGTTGAGACAAGTCTACATCCACTACCGCCCCAAATCTTCCAGATACTTCTCCACTTCCAGCGCCGCCATACACCCCGTCCCGGCCGCCGTAATGGCCTGCCGATAGCGCCGGTCCTGCACATCGCCGCACGCATACACGCCGTGCAACTGCACACCCTGCTGCGTCACGAAAACGTTGTGCTCGGTCTTGATGTAGCCATCGCCATCGAGATCGATCTGGCCTTGAAACATGGTCGCATTTGGATTGTGCCCGATGCCCAGGAACATGAACTTCACAGGCAGTTCCCAACGCTCGCCGGTCTTCCTGTTGACCAGCTTCAACCCGCGCACATCTTTCTCCTCGACGCCCAGCACTTCCTCGACCAGCGTATTGTGCAGGAAGCTGATCTGCGGATGCGCAATCGCGCGCTCCAGCATGATCCGCGACGCGCGAAAATTCTCGCTGCGGTTGACGATCGTCACCTTGGTCGCAAAGCGCGTCAGGAACAGCGCCTCCTCCATCGCCGAGTCGCCGCCCCCGATCACCGCAATCTCCTTGCCCGACGCAAAAAATCCATCGCAGGTCGCGCACGAACTCACGCCGAACCCGATCAGCGCCTGCTCGCTCGGCAGCCCCAGCCACCGCGCCGAAGCCCCCGACGCAATAATCAGCGACCGCGTCTGGATCAACTCCCGGCCCACCGTCAGCTCAAACGGAGTCTTCATCAGGTCCACCGAACTCAGGTGCGCCATCCGCAACTCCGCGCCAAAGCGCGTGGCCTGCTTCTTCATGTTCTCGATCAGTTCCGGCCCCTGCACGCCGTCCGGCCAGCCGGGAAAGTTCTCCACCAGCGTCGTAATCGAGAGCTGCCCCCCGGGCTCATGCCCTTCGAGCACCAGCGGCTTCAGGTTCGACCGCGCGGCATAAATAGCAGCAGTAAGCCCGGCACACCCGGACCCCAGAATAACGGTATCGCGCACAACGTTCGGTTCGGACATAACCGTTTGATTGTACCGGGAGTGCGAAGGGTTCAGGGCCCAGGGCTCAGGGACCAGCATACGAAATGTCCCGCCGCCTTCTGGGCCCTGAACCCTGGCCCCTCGCCCCTCGCGTACCATGGAAACTATGGCTGACTTAGTGCTTGTCTACGGAATGCGGCTGCTCCCAGCCGATGAGGTGGCCGGCGTCGCCGCCGCGCCGATCGCGCTCAAGAATGGCAACCAGGCGCAGGTAACGATGCACATCCTCGAGGGCAGCCGCGAGCAGATCGAGTCGCAACTGCGCCACAGCATCGATGCTTTTTTCGACTTTTACCCCGAAATCTAAGCGCCCTCTAACCCTCGGCGCATGAACACTGTCGCCAGATAGAACACCGCCCCGCACCCCTCCGCTCTCCGACGAAAGTCAGCAGAGAGGCATCGCGGTGCGCGAAAACATCTCCCAACACATCTCCCATTACATTTCAAAGTTCGGCCTGCTCTGCGGCCTCCTGGCCCTGCTCTCGCTCTTCGCGGCAGCCGCCCCGGCCTTCCCCCAGGCCGCCCC
>DASRLB010000161.1:0-4034 GCA_035648695.1 Acidobacteriaceae bacterium
GCTCATCGATAATCTTCGCGCTCGCCAGCTCCAGCGGCATGTCCGCCGGCAGAGAAAAAATCTTTCCCCGCGGCGTCATAATCTCCCGCGTCGTCACATGGTTCAGTTCGATCGCCCGATGGATCACCTCTTCCTGAAACTTCGGCAGCAGCCCCATCCGCCGCGTGGCCGTCGCGAGCATCTTCAACTCCTCCGGCGAATGCACCCCACTCTCTCCCCGCAGCGGAGCCTGGAACAGCTTCAGCACCATCGTCGCCGAAAAATTCATCACCTTGATCGCCGGCCGCGTCATCCGAATGAAAACATCCATCGGCCCGGCCACCGCCAACGCAATCCGTTCCGCCCGCTGCAGCGCCAGCGACTTCGGCACCAACTCCCCGAGCAGCACCTCGAAGTACGTAATCAGCCCAAACGCAATCACCACCGCCAGCGTATGCGCATACAGCACCGCGTGCGTCTGCGCGCCCGGCAGCCAACTCAGCCTGTGAATGTAATGCTGAATCACGCCCGCCACCGCCGGCTCGCCGATCCCACCCAGCGCCAGACTAGCCAGCGTCACGCCAAACTGCACAGCCGGCAGAAACTCATCAATGTTGTGTTTGAGCTGAAGTACAGTCCGCGCCCCCGGCCTGCCCAGCGCCACCAACTGCTCGATCCGCGTCTCACGCACGCTGACCAACGCAAACTCCGCAGCCACAAAGAAACTGTTCGCAAGAATGAAGAATGCGACAACAATCCCGTGAAAGAGAATCCACTCCAGCATTTGCCTGAGTCTAGCACCCAGCCCCAGAAACGCAGAAAGGCCCGCGAGTTCTCACTCGCGGGCCTTCCCTCACGCCAATCTAGGCGACGACTGGGCTGGCGGCAATCACTCGCGCCAGTGTCTGGTCAATCTGCTCCTTCGGAACAAACCCCACGATCTGTTCCGCAACCTTGCCGCCCTTGAAGATCAGCAGCGCCGGAATCCCGCGGATCCCATAACGTCCAGGCGTCGCATTGTTCTTGTCGACATCCATCTTCATCACTTTCAGCTTGCCCTGGTACTCTTCGGCGACCTGGTCCACCACCGGCGCCAGCGCCCGGCATGGCCCACACCACGCTGCCCAGAAATCCACCAGCACGGGTGTATCGGATTGCAATACCTGCTTCTCAAAGTCGGCGTCGTTTACTTCGGTTACAAACTGTCCTGCCATATCCATCTCCCTCCGCGCGTCCCATATTCGTCCTGCTAATGCGCTCATAATCATAGATGCACGACTGTGCAAAACGGTGCGACCCCTCAAATTTCCCAAAAAACGCCTTTCCTCTAAGCTCTTTGCTCATAGCTCTAAGCTCATCACAACCCCTACCACCTCAGCCCTCTGTGGACGACCGCGCGCCACCGGCAATCCGCAGCGAAATCAACTCCACATCCTCTTCCGCCGCAGCCCTCACCCGGGTCTTCACCTCATCCTCATCCGCGTCCTCAGCCAGCACCATCAACACCGACGGCCCCGCCCCACTCAGCGCCGCGCCAGCGATCCCTGCCGCCCCACTCAGCGGCAGCAGCGCGTTCAACAGCGGACAAGCTTCCATCCGATAAGGCTGATGCAGCCGGTCCTCCATCGCGGTCGTCAGCAAATCCAGCCGTCCCTGCGCGAACGCCGCCGTCAACATCGCCGTCCGCTGCACATTGAACACCGCGTCCGCCTTGGAATACGTCTCCGGCAGCAGCGCCCGGGCCTTCTTCGTCGCGAGCGAAGCCGACTGCAAAGCCAGCAGCAACCGCCACTCCGGATTCCCCGCAAAAGTCGCCGCTTCTACCCCGGCTTCGGTCAACGCGGAAACGGTAAACCCCCCATACCAACAAGCCGCCACATTATCGGGATGCCCTTCCCGCCGGCTCGCCTCGGCCACAATCCCGACATCCCCCAATTCCAGCCTGCCAAAATGGTCTGCCAGCGCCACGCCAGCCAGCAACGCCGTCGCACTCGACCCACACCCCATCCCCAGAGGAATCTCACTATGCAGTGTCAGCGCTATCGGCGTCACGGGCTTCTCCGCCGCGCGCAGCACCTCAAAATAAGTATCGAGAATCAGGCTCCGTTCGACCCGCCCAATCCGCTCCGCATCGCGCCCCGTCGCGACAATCGAAAACTCGTCCGCAACCTCAGCCTCGACGGTCAAATACAGCGACATCGCCAGCCCCGCCGCATCGAACCCCGGCCCCAGGTTCGCAGAAGTCGCCGGCAGTCGTAACCGAAAACTCATGCCGTCTGTCCCGCCGGCATGGCTGCATCGAGCATCCGCAACACGGCATCCGCGTTCGGCTCCAAAACCACCGGCTCCCGCCGCATCTGTGCATGTTGGGCTCGCTCTTCCAGCGTCGCCCCGGCCATCTCCGCCGCCGTCAGCAGCTCGCCCCGGTGATACAGCATCGTGTACTCCGAATCCTTCAGCGTGTGCCCGGTCAGCAGCAGCACCGCCGTCTCTTCCGGCCCCACAAAACCCTTCGCCACCAGCTTCTTCAGCCCCGCAAACGTCACCGCCGACGCTGGCTCACACCCAATCCCCTCAGCCCCGATCTCTGCCTTGGCCAGCGCAATCTCCTGCTCCGTCGCCTGCTCGCACGTCCCGCCCGTCTCGCGCAGCACCCTCACCGCCTTCTTCCACGACGCCGGATTCCCAATCCGAATCGCCGAAGCCCGCGTGTCCGCCACCACTGGCTCAAACACGCCCTCGCCGCCGCCCTGCAGCCACCGATACAGCGGGTTCGCCCCCTCCGCCTGGATCACGCTGATCTTCGGCACCCGCTTGATGAATCCGAGGTGCTTCATCTCCGCAAACCCCTTGCCCAGCGCCGAGCAGTTTGCCAAGTTCCCCCCCGGCACGATCAAGTGATGCGGAACCTGCCAGTCCATCTGCTCCAGCATCTCAAACGCGGGAGTCTTCTGCCCCTCGAGCCGGTACGGATTCACGGAGTTCAGCAAATACACCGGAGCCCGTCCCACAATCTCCGTCAACACCTTCACACAACCATCGAAATCCGTCTTCAACTGGATCGTCGTCGACCCATAATCCATCGACTGCGACAGCTTTCCCCAGGCAATCTTCCCCTCAGGAATAAGCACCATCGACCGCAGCCCCGCCCGCGCCGCATAAGCCGCCATCGCCGCCGAAGTATTCCCCGTAGACGCACAAGCTACCCACTCAAACCCCCGCGCCACCGCCACCGACAGCGCCGCCGTCATCCCCGTGTCCTTGAACGACCCCGTAGGATTCATCCCCTGGTGCTTCGCCAGAAGCCAGTTCAACCCCACCGCCTTCGCGCACTTGGGCAGTTCATACAGCGGAGTATTCCCCTCCCGCAGCGTCACCACCTGTTCTTCCGTCACAATCGGCAGCAAGTCCCTGAAACGCCAAACCCCGCTCTGGTCCACCGCCATTGTCGAAGTCCGGCGCTCTGCCCACAGATGCCTTAGCGCCCCCGCGTTCGGCCGAAAACCCGCAGCCAGACCATCGCCCCACGCCTCGCTCCACGGGTAGACGACCTCAAACAAATCGCCGCATTCCTCGCAGCGAAAGTTGCTCCGGGCCTGTTCTCCGGGAATCCTCGCACCGCATCCGGTGCATCGAAGCATGTGTGAACGAACGCTCATGTATCCCTCTAGCCTACCGTAAAGCCCTTTGCGGAACCATCCTCCTCGGCCTCATGTCCACCATCGCTTTCGCCCAGCAGCCGCAGAAACAGCTCCACATCGCCGCCGCCGCCGACCTCGAAACCGTCATGCCCACCCTCGTCGCGGCCTACGAGCACGCCACCGGAGCGAAACTCATCATCTCCTACGGCTCCTCCGCGACACTCGAGCAGCAAATCCAGAACGGCGCTCCGCAAGACCTCTTCCTCTCCGCCGACTACACCTTCCCCGAGCAGCTCGTCGCCGCCAACCTCGCCGACACGCCCGCGCCGATCGCTTACGCCCGCGGCGCACTCGTCCTCTGGGCGCGCAAGGATTCGCCCCTCCAGCCCCTCACCGGCAACACTCTCTATAACC
>DASRLB010000162.1:0-13534 GCA_035648695.1 Acidobacteriaceae bacterium
GCTCCGCAAAGCCGCAAAACGATTCCTCGGCGATCTCTGGAAAGAGATCAAACAAATACTCGACAACATCGATCCAAACGAATGCTCCAACTTCTTTACTTCTTGCGGATATGTATCTCACTAAATTAGAAATGCTCTAGAAGTTCTGGAGGTTGTCCATGCATCGATCGATCGGCAAAATCCTCTTCCGCACTTTGTTCCTCGCGCTGCTGTGTGGGAGTGCCGCGGCGCAGACGCCTCATGTGTACCATCTGCAAGGCGATTATGCGTACACTCACGATCCTGCGATTGCGAAGGATGGCGCGACTTACTATGTGTTCGCCACCGGAAAGGCGTTCGGCGGCGGACAGTTTCCGGTGCGCTGCTCCGAGGACCTGGAGCACTGGCGCATGTGTGGGCGTGTGTTCGACGCCATTCCGCAGTGGGTCCAGCAGAAAAGTCCCGGCACCAAAGAGTTGTGGGCTCCCGACATCTCCTTCGAGCACGGCGAGTATCGGCTGTACTACGCGTATTCGCTCTTCGGTGTGAACACCTCGGGCATCGGGCTTGCGACCAACAAGACGCTCGACTCGAAGAGCCCGAACTACAAATGGGTGGACCGCGGTCTGGTGCTGGAGTCGAAGGCCGGCGACGACTTCAACGCCATCGACCCGAACTATGTCGAAGATGCGCGGCACCATGCGTGGCTGTCGTTCGGCAGCTTCTGGGGCGGGATCAAGATGCGCGCTCTCGACGCGGCTACGGGAATGCTTTCGAGCAGCGACACCAAACTTTACTCACTCGCGGCTCGTCCGAAGCCCGAGCATCCTGCACCGCAAAAGTTCGATCCGGAGCATCCAACGCTACCGCCCGACTGGCAGGCGATCGAAGCCCCGTTCATTGTTTCCCACGGTGGCTTCTATTACCTTTTCGTCTCGTGGGACCTGTGCTGCCGCGGTACAAAGAGCACCTACCGGACGATGGTGGGCCGCTCGAAATCCGCGACCGGCCCGTATGTGGACCAGACCGGGAAGCCGATGATGCAGGGTGGCGGCACTCTTCTGCTGGGGCCGAACAAGCGGTGGCTGGGGCCGGGCGGCGAGTCGTTGCTGCATCAAGCCGATGGGACCTACCTGATCGTCTTCCACGCTTATGACGCGACGACCGGCAGACCCGCGCTCCAGATCTCAAGCATTGTGTGGCGGGACGGTTGGCCGCTTGCCGCCCTGGGCGAAGAATGATGAAGTCTCGCGGGGCAATCGCCCTGGTGTCATACTTCTTCTTGCCGAAGGTCTACGTCGCGGGATGATAAAAGCATGAGCATCACGGCGGTCGCAGCACGAGCTCGGGTGTCGATCGCAACGGTGTCGCGGGTGATCAACGGGACTGCCACCGTGAGCCCCGAAACCGCGGAGCGCGTACGCGAGGCGATCGAAGCACTGAGCTTCTACCCGGACATCAGCGCACGCACGCTGGGGTCCGGACGAAGCGGTCTGTACGGCCTCATCATCTCCGACATTACCAACCCCTATTTCCCCGAGCTGGTGAAAGCGTTCGAGGACATCGCGGTCGAGCACGGCCAGGACATCCTGATTGCCAACACCGACTACGATCCCAAACGCATGGAGGCCTGCGTGATCCGCATGTTGCAGCGCAAGGTGGATGGCGTGGCGATTATGACGTCGGAAATGGAAGACCGGCTGATCGACACATTCAGCCATCGCCAGATCCCGACGATTTTCATGGACACTCCGAAGGAAATGAAAGGCGTGAATACGGTCCGCGTCGATTACGCCGCCGGTGTGAAGCTGGCAATGGAGCACCTGTTCGCGTTCGGTCACAAGCGCATTGCCTTTATCAGCGGGCCGCTGGGCCTGACTTCGGCACAGGTCAGGGCACAGGCCTTCACGAAATCTCTGCGCCAGCACGAACTGACGGGTGAACCGCATCTGATGCAGGAAGGCGATCATCGCGTTGAAGGCGGACATGCCGCGATGCAGCGGATCTTGAGTTCGGGGATGCGCCCGACCGCGGTGCTGGCCTCGAACGATCTGACGGCGATCGGCGCGATGGGCGCCATCCATGAGTCGGGTTTGCGCATTCCTCAGGATATTTCCGTCATCGGCTTCGACGACATCGAACTCAGCGCCTACATCCAGCCCGGTCTGACGACGTTGCATGTTCCTCGCCGCGAGCTGGCGGCAACCGCGTTTCGCAGTCTTTTTCGCGGCCGCGACGAGGTGGCGAGCATGTCCGCGCTCAAGTGGGAACATGTGATCCAGCCGCGGCTCGTGGTCCGCCATTCCACGGCCCAGGCATCGAAGCTGACGACCGAGAATGCAGCCGGTATGATGCGGAAGAAGGAGCGCACCCGTTGATGCATTTACCTCGGCTTGTCCTGAACGTCGCCATGACGATGATTGCGCTCTTGCTGTTCTGCGGTTGGAATTCTTCCGCGCAGGTCGCGCCGGCGACCGAGGTTATCGCCCCATCGCCTGCGCCGAAGAGTCCGATTGTCCCGGGCAAATTTGTGGACATCACCTCCGCCAGCGGTGTCCAATTTACCGGGGTAGCTTCGCACACCAGCCACAAATATCTGATCGAGACGATGGGGTCGGGCGTCGCCGTTTTCGACTACGACAACGACGGCCTGCTGGATATCTTCTTCGTCAACGGCGCTCCGTTGGACGACCCGATGGCGAAGGACGCAATCCCCGAAAAGCGCTCTCCGAAAGACTGGAACCGGCTGTACCACCAGCGCAAGGACGGCACGTTTGAAGACGTAACCGAAAAGGCCGGGCTGAAGGGCATTGGATACGACATGGGAGTGGCTGTCGGGGACTACGACAACGATGGCTACGAAGACCTCTACGTCACAGGCTACGGCGGCAACCATCTGTACCATAACAACGGCAACGGGACGTTCACCGATGTGACGGAGCGCTCCGGCACCGGCGGCGACAAGACGCTGGGAAATTCGTGGTCGACCAGCGCGGCCTGGGTCGATCTCGACAACGATGGCCTGCTCGATCTGGTGGTGCTGCGGTATGTCCACTGGAACTTCAACGACGTTTGGTGCGGCGAGCATCGCGAAGGCTATCGCGCGTATTGCCACCCCGACATCTTTCCCGCGATTGCGCCGCTGGTCTATCACAACAACGGGGACGGCACGTTTACCGAAGTCGCCGGCAAAATAGGCATGGGCACTCCGGGCAAGGGCCTGGGCATAGCGATCGCCGACTTCGACCGCGACGGCAAGATCGACCTGGCGATAGCCAACGATTCCATGCCTGAATTTCTGTACCACAACAAGGGCGACGGCACGTTCGAAGAGACCGGCCTCACCGCCGAGATTGCCGTCGACGGCGACGGCCGCACCTACGCCGGCATGGGCATCGACTTCCAGGACTTCGACAACGACGGATTGCCCGACCTTGTCATCACGAACCTCGCGAACCAGAAGTATGCGCTGTATCACAACAATGGCGACGGCTCCTTCACGTACGACACTTACGTTTCGGGCCTCGCGCCCATGAGCAATCACGAACGCAGCCGTCGCCCAATCGTCGCGCGGCGAACTGGCGGGTAACGTCACCGATGCCACTGGCGCCGCTATTCCGGGCGCAACAGTCGACGCCGTCAACCAGGGAACCGGCGGAAAGAACGAGGCCAAATCGAGCTCGGCCGGCTCCTACCGCTTCAGCGACATTCCTATCGGCGTTTACACCGTCACGGTGACCGCTCCCGGTTTCGCGACCGCGAGCAACACTGGCGTCCAGGTTCAAATCAACAGCACTACCGCGTTGAATGTCGCGCTCAAGGCCGGCGCGGTGACGGACGTCGTCAACGTCGACGCCAGCGGTCTGCGTCTGGAGACGGAGTCGTCCGACATCAGCGGCACTATCTCCAACAAGCAGATTGAAGATCTGCCCCTGTCGCTTCTTTCGGGTGTAGGGGGCGCGCGTTCGCCGGAAACCTTCGTCTTTCTCCCGCCCGGCACAACCGGCCCCGGCAGCGGCACCCAGGGTAATAGCGGTAACGGTGTTTTCTTCTCCCGTCTGAGCGGCGGGCAGGCGTATGGCGCGGAGGTCCTTCTCGACGGCGCAAGCATTCAGCGCAGCGAAAATGGTTCCTCTTTCGACGAAACCTCTCCCTCTGTCGAAGCGCTGCAGGAGTTCAAAGTCACCACGTCCACTCCGCAGGCAGAGTTCGGCCGCACCACCGCCGGTATTGAGAGCTTCGCCACCAAGGGCGGGACCAATGCCTACCACGGCAATGGCTTCATCATTGTCAAGAACCGGATTTTCGACGCAAATAGCTGGTTCAATGACGCGTATTCGAAGCTGAATTGCGTCGGCGTATCTGAAATCAACTGCGCTTACAAGAAAGGTCAAGACAGTAAGTACGATTACGGCGGTGTATTCAGCGGACCCGTGCGGATCCTCAAGCTGTACAACGGAAAAGATCGCAGCTTCTTCCTATTCGCGTGGGAGAATTTTAAGTTTCATCAAAGCTATCCCATCCAATCGACCGTGCCAACCGCAGCCGAGCGCACGGGCGATTTCAGGGACATTCTGGGTGGTCCCATCCCAGCGAACCTGGCGCCGTACAACACGGACCCCTGCACAGGACAGCAGGTCTTCTACAACGAAATCTTCGATAACAGTACGGACCGCCCCGGGCCCGCTCCCGGCCAGTATTGCCGGTCTCCCTTCGCCACGCCCAACGTCATTCCGGCGAGTCAGTTGAGCGCCGCGGCGCAGAAGCTGATTGCGGGCCTCCCCCTACCCAACCAGACGGGTATCGCCAACGCGCCATTCCCCAACTACAATAACTATTCGACCTCGGGAAACGTACCCAATACCAACACGATGTATACGATCCGGATTGACCAGAACATCGGTATCAAAAGCAAAATTTTCGCTTCGTACAACACCCGTGAAAACTTCAAGCTAACGGCGGCTCCCGATTTCCCCGCACCCTTCAACAACAGCGGTTTTGTGCAGGACTTCACCACCCACTACAGCCGCGCCGGTTGGGACTATACGTTCGGCCCAACGCTGCTGAACCATGTGAATCTCGGCTATAACCGCACCAACAGCATCAATCTTGGAGCGGGCTTCAATTCTCCGAACGCCAATTCCGCCAACATTGGCGGCCTGGTGGCGCCGTTCTTCCCGGTTCTCAACTTTGTCGGGCCGGAGAACGTCTCTACGCTCGGTCAACAACAGAACGGCCAGAACATCGACAACGGCATCCGGATCAATGACAGCGTCAGTTGGCAAAAGGGAAGGAACAGCTTCAAGTTTGGCGTCGATGTGCGTTTCCAGCAATACTCCGTCATCGACTACGACACGGATTCTCTGACCTTCTACCGGGATCAGACAGCGGTCCAGAACTTCGGCCCACAGTTTTTGTATGATGGCAGCACTTTTGCCAGTTTCCTGACCGGCTACGTCGGCGCTTCCTCGCAGACAGTGTTCAATGACCGCCCACGCTGGAACTCCCATTACCTCGCGGGCTTCGTGCAGGACGACATCAAATTCAGCAGCAATCTGACCGTAAACCTCGGTGTCCGCTACGACGTGGACGTGCCTCGTCACGAGGCCCTGAACCGGACTTCCGAACTCAGCTTGACCGCTCCCGATCCGGCGGCGGGCAATCTTCCCGGCGCACTGGTGTTCGCCGCCAACTGCAAGTGCAACACCGCATGGGCGGACACCTGGTATAAGGACATCGGCCCCCGCGTTGGGCTTGCCTACGTGCTTCCCGGCACCAACGGGAAGGGCGTGATCCGGGCCGGCGGGGCCGTCATCTACGGCCCTCTGCAATACAACGACTTTGGCGGCGCGATGTCTGCCGGTTACACCCAGGCGCGCAGCCCGGTCGGCGCCAACCCCGAGCGCGGTATCTTCGGGCACTCCTTCCAACTGGACAGCGGCTTCAAAAACGCGGATGGATCGGCTATCTCATTTGCTCCCAGCACCGATCCCGGCCAACTCACCGGCGGTGTGGGCCAGTTCAATGCCGTGGGCGGCGAAGTCATCGTTCCCAGCGATGGCCGGCCTTCGATGACCGGCGACTGGAGCCTGCAATTGCAGGACGAAATCGCCCAGGACCTTATCTTCAAAATGGGGTACATAGGCCAGGTAGCGCAGAATCTTCGTTCCGGCGATCTTACGAACTATAACAATATCTCCAAGCAATACTTTGCCCTGGGAGACAAGCTCAACAGCGGCCAGTTCTATATTCCGCAAGGTGGTTCCAATAGTGGCGTGAATGCGCCCTACTCCACCTTCGCCGGCAATCTGGGACAGGCGCTTCGTCCATTCCCGCAGTATGACTTTATCCAAGGTGACTGCTGCCTTGAGAACCTCGGTCACTCGAGCTATAACGCGATGGTTGTCTCCTTGGAGCGCCATTTCCGGCAAGGCTTGAACCTGCAGGCTTCCTACACCTGGGCCAAGGCCCTTACGGATGCCGACTCGACGATCCCTTTCAGCTATGTGAGCGGGAACCAGCTGCATCAGGGACAGGACAACTCAAATCTCAGGCTGGAGAAGGCGGTCAGCGTTCAAAATATCCCGCAGACGCTTTCGCTGAGCTATCTATATCAGTTGCCGTTCGGCAAGGGGCGCATGTTCGTCAACAACAACCGGGCGCTCGATCTGCTTGTCGGTGGCTGGGAAGTCGGCGCTATTCAACGGTATGAGAGCGGCCAGAACATCTCGTTTGGATGTACGTCCGGTATACCGTACTACCAGAATTGTGTCGCCTTCACCGAGGGGCCGGCGGCGGGCTCGACCCACGACTACACTACCGCGGCGTTCAAGGCCAAGAAGAATGGCCCCAACCAATTCAACGGGCAGTCGTGGTTCAAGCCGGCCTATCGTCCAGCCGGCACGAACGGACCGAACGACGCAGGCGTTCCCATGGCGCAGGCCGCGTTCGTGGATCAGAACGCCGAAGGTCCGGGTCGCACCCGTGCTCTCGACCCCAACTGTGGTGGCGGATCGTGCTCCTTCGCTCCATTCTCCCTGGGTAATATTCCGCGCGTGACCCAGGCGATAACCGGCCCGTCCTTCAAGGCGGAAGACTTCAGCGTGCTAAAAGACTTCCACATTACCGAAAAGAAGGTCTTCGAATTCAAGGCTGAAGTGTTTGACGCTTTCAATCGCCACCGTTTCGCTCTGCCCGACCTTCAGCAGAGTGACTCAACCGGGAATGGGTTCGGTATCCCAACGGGCACAGACTATGGCCCGCGCCAGATGCAAATGACGGCCAAGTTCAACTTCTAACGACAACCGAATGAGGCATACCAACCGGAGGAGCTCAGGGCGCGATGCGCAATGAACTCCTCCGTTCCTTTGCTGCGGTATAAAAGAAGTCGGGAGCCCATGCGTAGACTTGAGTTTTCTTTCCGGACCACATTTCCAGCCATTGTTCTGGCTGCGACATGTTGGGTCTCGGCAGCCGCGCAGGCAGTCGATCAGAACTCCCAGGTGTTGCAATTGATCCGCAACGGCGGCGACGCCATCAAGCGAGGTGACCTGCCCGGCGCCGAGACGATTTTTCATCGCGCCGTAGACCGTGCTCCGACGCTTTCCGATGCCTATCTCGGCCTGGGCCTCGTCCAGCTTCGCCGCGGAGAACGCGACGACGCGACCAAGTCGCTGGCGCGCGCCGTGGAACTGAATCCGCAATTGCACGGGGCGCACCTGTTCCTTGGCATCGCGCAATATCAGGCCGGTCAGCCTGAACTCGCAGCCGCCTCGCTGCGGGCGGAGATTGCGCTGGCGCCAAATAACAGTGAAGCCCTCACCTGGCTCGGCATCGTTGAGCTGGGCCAGGGCCATCCGGAACAGGCCACGGGACCGCTGGACCAGGCCGCCGCCCTCACCCCCAAAGACCCTCATGTGCTGTATTACCAGGCGCGCGCGCACATGCTTGTGTCGGAGTCCGTCTTTCGCCAACTCAGTGCGCTCGATCCCGACTCGGCGCTGGTGCATCGCGGCATGGCCGAGAGCTACGACGTTTCCGGGCAAACCGAAAAGGCCATCGCGGAGTATGAGGTCGCGGTAAAGAAAGACCCGACCAGCCCCGATCTCTACGAAGCCCTCGGCGACGCCGACCTGAAGATCAGCCGGGTGGACGCGGCGCAAGCGGCGTATCAGGAAGAGTTGAAGCTGAACCCGCACAGCCCGATCGCGCTCTACAACCTCGGGCGAATGGATGTAGAGCGCGGCAAGCCGGAGAGCGGCGTCGCCCTGCTGCGCCAGGCCGAAGCCGCGCACGCCAGCTCCGCGCCCGCCGATTTCTACCTCGGCCTCGGTCTCGCCGAAATGGACCGGAATGCGGAGGCGGCCCAGTGGCTGGAGAGATCGCTGGCCAATCGGCCATCTCCATTCATCCTGCAAGGCGCGTGGTACCAACTCGGGCGAGTGTATCAAAAGCTTGGTCGCAAAGCCGATGCGGCCCATGCGCTCGAGCAACTCAAGCAGCTCCTCGTGCAGGCCCAGGCGCAAAAGGAGGTTACCGCGAAGCAAGCCGCGGACCAGTCCGCGCCTCCGCTCGATGCGCCCGCACCGCCCAGGCAGCCATGAGCCCGCCCCATCGTTCCGTCCTGCCATATTTCTTTCGCACATTCGTCGCAGCCCTTGCGCTCATCGTCGCGGGAACGTCTGTATGCGCGCAAACACCGGCGTCGACCACCAGCAGCCTGCGCGAGGCGCGTCGTCTACTGTCTGAACATCAAGCCGCACGCGCCGAAGCAATAGCTCGCCCGCTGCTCGCGCACGATCCGCAAAACTCGACAGTCCTTGCGGTCCTGGCCCAGGCCCGTCTCGACCAGGGTGATAGCAACGACGCGATGACGCTGCTTCTGCGCGCGCTGGCCGCGAGTCCCAATTCGCGCGAAGTCAACAACGCGCTCGGCGATCTGCTGTTGAAGCGGCACCACGACCCCGAAGCCATGGACCGCTTCGAGACCGTGCTCGCCCAAACGCTTGCGGACCCCGACGCCCGGCGCGGTGAACTGGCGGCAGCGACGGAACTCGCACTCACCGCGCGCAACGCCCAGCATCCCGAGATTGCGCTTGAGGTGCTTCGTCACGCCCGCGCCAAACTCCCCGACGATCCCAGGCTCCTGCTCGCACTCGGCATCCAGGCGGACGAACTGCAACTGCTCCCCGAAGCCGCAGAGGCCCTGCATAGCGCGCGAAAAATCAGCCCTCACGATCTCGACATTATCTACGCGCTCGGCCGCCTGGAGATCGACCAGCAGCACATGGCCGCGGCCGAAGCCGACTTCCGCACCTATCTTGCCGCGCGCCCCGGCGACGCCACCGCGCACTTCGGTCTCGGCCATATTCTGGCGATGGACCAGCGCACGGACGAGGCCCGCGCCGAGTTCGAGCGGTCCATTCAGCTCCAACCTGTGCAGACCGAGTCCTACTACCAGCTCGGCCAGATCGAACTCGACGCGCAGCACGACGCACAGGCCGAGCCTCTGTTTCGCAAGACGCTCCAGCGCGACCCTACCCACGGCGGCGCGCTTACGGGCATGGGCATCCTATCGTTTCGCGCCAAAGACTATGCGAAAGCCGAACAGTACCTGGCGGCCGCGGAAAAGACCGCGCCGGACTACGGACCGGCGCATTACTATCGCGGGCTTTCACTCGCCCGGCTGGGAAGAAAAGAAGAGGCTGACGCCGAACTCCGCAAGGCCACCGAACTTGGCACGGCGCACCTGGGAACACCACAGCCTCAGTGAAGCGGGGCCTCGCCAGTCCCATCGAGCAAAGAGAAATGCACAAAATTCGCCGACGTGCCCGGCGTGCCGCCGCTCACCAGGCCGATACGCAACCCCTGGTCCCACGGCGGCAGCCCCGCGAGACTGACCGCCGGCCCGGCGGCCGTCCAGTGCTGGCGGTCGAGGCTGTAACTGAAGCTCGACTCGGCGTGCCCAGCGGAACTGACGCGCAGCCAAACCACGGAACTCTGCGCGACGTCCACTTGCCAAAGAACTTCGCGCACTGCATTCCTGGTCCGCGAAAGCTCAAGTTTGCCACCGCGTCTCGCCAGCACAAACTCATTCTTCGCATCGCCAATCACGCCCAGCCCGCCCTCTCCGCCGCCCTTCGCCTCCGCGCCCACGGTGGCGACGTACGACGCCGAAGTGGGAGAACGCGCGATGAAGATGGGCGGCCCGTTCGCCGACGCATCCAGCGTCAAACGTCCATCGCCAACCTGGAAGACAGGCGAGTGGCGGATTGGCCACTTCCACTCCGGGTCGAGGAATGGCTTCTGAAAGTCGTCGACAACCTGCGCCTGCGCCGTTTGATCGGAGGGCGTGCCGCTGGGGCCGTGTCCGCCGTTGACGACGGGCCAGCCGGCAGGACTCCAGTTGATCTCATCAAGCACGGACTCACGTCCCATGTAGACCGTGCCTGCCGCCGGATAGGCGTGGTACAGGAAGTAATCTTTGCCCGCCGGCGTCTCCACCGCGGTGCCGTGCCCCGGACACTTCCACGAGGCGTTCGCACCGATGATCGGGTTCGCCGGATATTTCTCCCATGGCCCGAGTAGACGATCGGCGCGGGCGACGCCCTCGGCGTACTTGCAAGCCACACCGCAGCACGCGTTCCCCGCATAGAAGAGGTAAAAGCGCCCATCATGGCGGAAGATGTAAGGGCCCTCGACGACCCCGCCTTCCCAGCTCTTCGGATCGTTCACCAGCAACTGCGTCTTGCTGCCGGTGAGGTGAATGAGGTCGCTCTTGAGAGGCTGCGCCCATATCGGCGTCGGCTTTCTCTGGGAATTTCCATCCTCTTTCCAGATCAGAAACGGCTGCCCATGTTCGTCGCGGACGAACGAAGGATCGATGGAGCCGTCGGGCTGGCAGAGAATGGGCCCGTGGTCGGTGTAAGGGCCCTCGGCGCGGCTTGCCGTCGCGACCGCAACGCAGAGCGGTCCGCCGCGCTCGCGGCCTACGTAGTACACCAGCACCCGCCCACCATCGGAGACCATCTCGGGCGCCCAGAAGCTTCCCGTCGCCCACCCCGGCGTTTTCGGAAACACAGCGCCGGCGGCCGTCCAATGGCGCAGGTCGGTGGAGCGGTATAGCGGGAACTCGGGCGCCCAATCGCCCGACGTGCTCGCCGTCCAGTAGGTGTCGCCGATGCGCACGATGGTCGGGTCGGGATGGTCTCCCGGGAGGATAGGATTCTCGATCGCGGATTGCGCGAAGATGCATCCGCCGGCGGCAGCCAATAGCAGCAGGAGCGGCAGAACGAGCAGTCTGCGCAGAGTGATCGAGTTCAACTTGTTTGCGGGAACCATAGTTACGCGCCCTGAAACCGCTTTCCATAAGAAATGTACAAACCTTCGCGCCTGCTTCCATCATATCCACCGCTTTACAGCGGAACCGCATATCGCCGATGATGGCTTACCGATGAAGATTTCTGTTTTGCCGAATCGCTTCCGTCATCCACTCCTTGGATTCGCTTTGTTGCTTGCGATCAATGGAAACCACGCCGTTGCCCAGAACCCAAATCCCAATCCCCTGGAGAACCAGGCCCAGAAACCGGTGGAGGGTTCTCAGCCCGCCGCAGGGATGGGCGTGACTACCGGCGGAGCGCATCAGGCAGTGCTCGATGCCCAGCATCGCCCCATCACGGCGGGAGGCTTCGTCTCCTCCGGCCCGGTCGTCTTCAAGGACATCGCCGCAGCCGCGGGCCTGGCGGCCTGGACGCACCGCATGGGGACGCCGCAGAAGAACTTCATCATCGAGACCGTCGGCTCCGGAGTGGCGCTGCTCGACTACGACAACGACGGTTGGCTCGACATCTACATGGTCAACGGATCGACGGTCGATGCGATGTCCGGAAAGACAACTCCGCCGCACGCCGCTTTGTTCCACAACAATCACGATGGCACCTTCACCGATGTCGCAGCCAAGGCCGGCGTGACCAACGACCGCTGGGGCTTCGGCGCGGTCGTCGGCGACTATGACAATGACGGCTGGCCGGACATCTACGTCTCCAATTTCGGCAAGAACCGGCTGTACCACAACAACCATGACGGCACCTTCACCGACGTGGCCGAGAAGGCCGGTGTTGCGCTCGGCAACTGGTCCACCGGCGCAACCTGGGGAGATTACGACGGCGATGGCCGCCTCGATCTTTTTGTTCCGGGCTATGTTCATTACGACATGGCCAATCAACCGGGGCAGGGAAATACCTCGACGACCTTCAGCTTTTGCCAGTTTCGCGGCGTCAAGGTCATGTGCGGCCCGCGCGGCCTGCACGGCGAGCCCGACCATCTGTTCCACAACAACGGCGACGGCACGTTCACGGACGTCAGCGAGCACGCCGGGGTCGCCGATGCGAACCGCTACTACGGCCTGGCGTCGCTGTTCGTCGATGTCAACGGCGACGGCCGGCCCGACCTGCTCGTCGCGGACGACTCGACGCCCAACTATCTGTACCTGAACAAAGGCGACGGCACTTTCGAGGACGCGAGTTTCGCCAGTGGCTACGCTCTGAACGAGAGCGGTCGCGAGACGGCCTCGATGGGCATCGCCGCCGGCGACCTGCTGCACAAAGGCAGCATCGATCTCTACAACACGACCTTCTCCGATGACTACAACCCGCTCTACCGCAACGACGGCGACGGCAATTTCACCGACACCTCGTACCAGGATGGCATCGCCGAAGCGACGGTCCCATTTCTCGGCTGGGGCACGGCCTTTTTCGACTACGACAACGATGGCTGGCTGGACCTCTTCATGGTCAACGGCCATGTCTATCCGGACGTGGACAAGCAAGCCTGGGGCACCAGCTGGAAGGAGCGTCCGCTGCTCTTCCACAGCGACGCGGGCAAGCTGAAACTGGTGCCGGCCGTCGAGGGGACCGGGCTGGCGAAGCTGGCCGATGCGCGCGGCATGGCGTTCGGCGACCTGTTCAACGATGGCCACATCGATGTCGTCGTGAACAATATGGATGAGCCGCCGTCGCTGTTCCGCAACGTCGTGAAGAATGGAAATCATTGGATCGCCTTCCGGCTGATTGGCGCTCCGTCGGCTGGGTCCGGCAAGCCGGGCAGCCCGCGCGATGCCGTCGGCGCCAAGGTGTTTGTGACCGCCAACGGCTTTACCCAGCGCGCCGATGTACTGGCGGGCGGCAGCTTCGCATCGAGCTCGGACCAGCGGCCGCACTTCGGGCTTGGCCCGGCGACGAAGATCGACAAAATAGAGATTCGTTGGCCCAGCGGCAAGGTAGAAGTAGTGCCGCCCCCGGCCGTGCTCGACACGATCTATACCGTCACGGAAGGCAAAGGCATCGACGCACGGAAGTAGGGCGATGGCGAAGCCTTACGATGGGCAACACCGCACTCTGCTCTCAGGAAATCCCATGGAAGCGCGTTTTGCGCTAGGGCGCGGCTGAGTGGCCGAAGGTGATGCGGACTGTGTCGCCCTTGTTGGCGCGGTAGCCGGATTCGGGCTTTTGGGAGGTGACCGGGCCGGCGGGTGGCGCGGGACGGGCCGGAGCGGCGG
>DASRLB010000163.1:0-4212 GCA_035648695.1 Acidobacteriaceae bacterium
CAGACGCGGTTACAACGCTTCTCGGACGGGGAGCTTCACTTTCAGCTCCTTGAAAATGTGCGTGGCGTGGATGTGTTTCTGATCCAACCCACATGTCATCCGGTGGATGA
Source organism: Acidobacteriaceae bacterium (assembly GCA_035648695.1). GTDB lineage: Bacteria > Acidobacteriota > Terriglobia > Terriglobales > Acidobacteriaceae > Granulicella. The sequence continues at coordinate 111 of DASRLB010000163.1, forward strand.
AAACGTGATGGAACTGCTCATCATGATGGACGCTCTCAAGCGTGCGTCCGCCGGCCGTATTACGGTGGTCATTCCCTACTACGGATATGCGCGCCAGGACCGGAAAGACCGGCCCCGCGTTGCCATTACTTCGAAGCTGGTCGCCGACCTGCTGACGACTGCCGGAGCCAATCGCGCCCTGCTGATCGATTTGCACGCGGCGCAGATTCAAGGCTTCTTCAATATTCCTGTCGACCATTTATTTGCCAGCCCTGTTTTGGTGAGCTATTTTCGCGACCTGCATTTGCCGAACCTGACCGTGGTTTCTCCGGATGCAGGCGGCGTGGAGCGCGCGAGATTTTTTGCGAAGAAGATGGAAGTTCCTCTGGCGATCGTCGACAAACGCCGCACCGATATCAACGTGACCGAAGTGATGAACGTGATTGGCGATGTGCGCGGACGGACCTGCTTGATCCTCGACGACATCGTCGATACCGCGGGCACGATCGTCAAGACCGCCGACGCGCTGATCGAACAAGGCGCAGACAAAGTTTATGCATGCTGCTCGCACGCTGTGCTCTCGGGGCCGGCGATAGAACGCATACAGGAATCACAGATTGAGCAGTTCATTGTGAGTAACACCATTCCGCTGAGCGAGGCTGCTCAGAAGGTGGGCAAGATTAAGGTGCTTTCGATTGCCGGGCTGATTGGTCGGGCAATTGAGAGTATTCACATGGAGACGTCGGTTTCGACGCTCTTCAATTAATTCGACCGGATGAGCTATGACAAATGCACCGCAACTTGGCAGCGAAAGATTAGATCAAGTCCGGCGAGCATTGCGTTTTTTGATTATTAGTTCGATTTGTTTTCCGTTGATCCTGGTTTGTGGTTATTGGCTGTCGGGAATATTCAAGTCCGGCTTGCCATTTCTGGTAATGGGACTTAGTTCGTTTGTTGTAACTACAGTTTTTTCGGTCAGATATTTTTATCTTTACGTTCGATACAAGCCAGAGTCACCTTATGCGCGTTGAACACTAGGTGGAAGCGGCGAATGAGTTAGCAGCAAGTGCAGAAAGGGAGCGAGGCTCAACCTCGTGCCCGATAAGGAAAATAAAATGGCAAACGCAGTGCAAAGCATTACCGCAACACCTCGCACCGGCAAGTTCAACAAGGGCTTTGCCCGCCGCGTGCGTATCCAGGGGCTGATTCCCGCCGTGGTTTATGGCGCTGGACAAGAGTCCGTTGCGGTCACCGTCGACCCCAAGGTCATCACGAAGATTCTGTACTCGGATGCGGGTCATAACACGATTTTCGATCTCGCGGTGGAGGGCGCTGGCGCAGCCAAGGGTATGATCGTCGACTGGCAGAACGAGCCCATCAAGGGCCACCTGCTGCATGTCGACATCAAGCGCATCGCGATGGATAAGGCCATGCGCGTGTCGGTCCCCGTCCACCTTACCGGAACCTCCGTCGGCGTGAAGACGCATGGCGGCATCCTTGGCCAGGTGTTGCACGAGGTCGAGATCGAGTGCCTGCCGGGCGATATTCCGGGCCACATCGATGTCGACATTTCCGGCCTCGATGTTCATGGCTCCATCCACATTTCGGACCTGCCGCATGGCGACAAGCTGAAGTTCCTGGGCGAAGAGACGGCTCTCGTCGCACACGTAACGGTTGCGAAGGAAGAGGCTGCCGCGGAACCCGCGGTTGCCGCTGCCATTGAGCCCGAAGTCGCCAAGAAGGGCAAGACAGACGCGCCCGATGCTGCGGCTGCTGCTGCTCCGGCGAAGAAGAAGTAGAGAGGCAGGGGATAGTGGGTAGAGGATAGAGGATAGAGTTTGGCGCAAAGCCGCTCTGCCTTCTCTATCCTCTATCCCCTATCCTCTACACACTGTTCTATGAAGCTGATCGTCGGTCTTGGCAATCCCGGTCCGCAGTATGCGTTTACGCCGCACAATGCCGGGTTTCTTGCGATCGACCGCATTGCGAGTATCTGCGATGTGCAGGTGAACAACAGGCGGGGCCGGGCACTTACTGCTCGGACGAAGTTGGCGGGGCACGATGTCCTGCTGGCCAAGCCTGAGACGTTTATGAATTTGAGCGGGCTTTCGGTGGCCGCTTTGTTGGACGAGTTGGAGCTCGATGTCGAGGACCTGATTGTCCTCCATGACGAGCTGGCATTTCCGCTGGGCACGCTGAAGATTGCGCAGCGGGGTTCGGCGAATGGGCACAACGGAGTGAAGTCTGTCTCCGGTGTGCTGGGTACGGAAGAATGGACGCGCATTCGAATCGGGATCGGCAAACCGCCGCTCGAAGACGGGCGAGAAGTGAAAGCAGGGGGCACCGATTATCTGCTCGCGCCGATGCGCAAAGCAGAACTGGCGGTGCTCGACGAAGTCCTCGACCAGGCGGTACGCGCAGTCGAGGCAGTGTTGACGAAAGGTGTCGGCGCGGCAATGAACGAGTTCAATCGAAAAGCAGGGGATAGAGGAGTAGAGGATAGAGGATAGAAAAACGTTCGTGCCACGCTCTGGTACTTCACACTATCCTCTATCCTCTGGTCACTATCCCCTGCCTCTCCACAACCTTCCACACCGACTCAGAACTTTGGGCGGTGCGGGGCAGAACCCCGCAGAAAGAAGCAAAATGAATCGCACTTACGAAATCATGTTTATCGTGCGTCCTGACGTTGAGGAAGCCGATCTGGACAAGCTCATCGAGACCATCTCCGGTTACGTCACCGGCGGTGGCGGCGAAATCAAGTCCACCGAGAAGATGGGCCGCCGCCGTCTCGCCTACACCGTGCAGAAGTTCAACGACGGCTTCTACATCCTGTTGATCGTCGCCGCGCCTGCGTCGCTAATCAGCGAAATCGAACGCCGCCTGCGTGTGTCCGAGCCGGTCATCAAGTTCATCACCGTGCGCATGGACGAAGAAGAGAAGCGTCTCGCCAAGATCAAGAAGCATCGCGACTCGCATGTGAAGCGCAGCGCACTGCCGACGATCAGCGCCGAAGCTGCTGCTCCTGCTCCTGTTGCAGAAGCACCGGCACCCGCTGCCGAAGTTGCCGCTCCTGTCGCCGAAGCCGAGCCGGTTGCTGAAGCCGTTGCCGAGCCCGAAGCCGAGACCGCACAGGCCTAAGTTCGCTCGCCTCTCCAGACGAGAGATGAGCCGATGTACTGACACTTAACGCTGTCCACGCTCCTGCGGCCTCAAGATATCGAGGCCAGTCCAGAGACTCCATCGCGGGTCTGGAGCCGAAGGCAGCCGAACCGCAAGCGTCCTCGAACATGGACGCTGTACTCATGAGGAAATTGACATGGCTGACGAAACGAACAGCACTCCCGCAGCAGCTCCGACGGAGACTGCTTCTCCTTCTACTGGCGGCTTCACGCCGCGTCCGCAAGGCGATCGCCCCTCCGGCGGCGGTTTCCGTCCGCGTCCTGAAGGCGGCGCGCGTCCTCCCCGTCCTGCCGGTGGTCCCGGTGGTGGGCCTGGCGGCCGCAAGTTCTTCCGCCGCAAGAAGGTCTGCAAGTTCACGGTAGAGAAGATCGACCACATCAGCTACCGCGACGTGCGGCTGCTGCAGCAGTTCATCTCGGACCGCGGCAAGATCATTCCGCGCCGCCTCACCGGCACCAGCGCACCGTTCCAGCGCAAGCTGACGCGCGCCATCAAGCAGGCCCGCGCGATTGCCCTGCTGCCGTTCGCCGCACGCTTCTAGTTGTGGGTTGTGGGTTCTCGGTTGTTGGTAGAACCTTACTGTTTCCGCCGCCGACTAAGTGCGGCGCTTGAATGAATTTGAAGTTTGGAGACGTTTTATGGAAGTCATCCTGAAAGAAGATGTAAACAAGCTGGGCCATCGCGGCGACGTGGTTAAAGTCGCTGACGGATACGGCCGCAACTACCTCCTCCCCGGCAAGCTGGCCATCCAGGCCACTGCCGCCAACAAGACTGTCATCGAGCAGATGAAGGCGTCCTCGCTGCGCAAGTCCGCGGGCGAAAAGGCCGGCGCGGAAGAGTTCGGCGAGAAGCTGAACGCGGTCGTGCTGGAGTTCGAGCGCAAGACCGGCGACAACGACCACCTGTTCGGTTCGGTGACGACGCAGGACATCGCGCACGC
>DASRLB010000164.1:0-15181 GCA_035648695.1 Acidobacteriaceae bacterium
CCCGGCACGGACAAGTTCCACGGCTCGTTCAGCACGCAGGGCAACGAAAAGGCGTTCAACACGTCCAACCCGTTCCTCGGACCGACCAACCAGCAGCCCGACTACTACACGTTCTTCATGCTCGGCAATGTGACGGGCCCGCTGACGAAGAACTCCTCCTTCAGCGTGGGCGGATCGCGGCGCAGCATTCAACAGAACGCGATCGTCAACCCGGCCGGCTTCTTCGCGTCGTCGGCCACCTCGACGACGCTCTGTAGCCCGGGCGACCCAACCTGCAACAGTTTCGCGTTTCCGGCAACCGCGCGCGCCGTCCTCCAACCCCAGATCCGCCAGGACATTACACCGCGGCTGGACTTCGCTCTGGGGGCCAAGAACGTGCTCACCGTGCGCTACCAGTACGAAGGCGGGACCACCCAGAACGGCGGCATCGGCACCAACAACCTGCCGACCACGGGCTACAACTCCGGCAACAACGAAAACACCGTCCAGGTATCCGACACCCAAACGTTCAACTCCAAGGTCGTCAACGAAACCCGCTTTGAGTATCAGCACGACGACTCCCACCAGACGGCGCTCTCGACGCAGCCGTCGCTGGTCGTGCAGGGCATCTTCAGCGGCGGCGGCAGCGGCGGGCAGAACTCGAACAGCACCGGCGGCCATATCGAGTTGCAGAACTACACCTCGGTCGCGCTGACCACGCACTTCATGCGGCTGGGAGGGCGGCTGCGAACGAACAGCGAGTCGCTGACGTCGAACGCCGGCGTGAACGGCACGTTCGTCTACTCGTATCTGCTCGACCCCTGTTTCGATCCCGGGGTGGCCAACAAGCCCTCGACGTGCAGTGCTCTGGCGACCGCGCCGTGCGACCCGCACAACCTTACCACCAATAACGGAACGTACTTCGCGTCGTATCAGTGCGGCTATCCCAGCCAGTTCCAGCAGACCGCGATCAAGAACCCAACGGTCAGCGCGCGCGAGACCGATGTCGGCCTCTACGCGGAGGACGACTGGAAGATCAAGCCGAACCTCACATTCAGTTACGGTCTTCGATTGGAAGCGCAGAATGCGATCAACAGCTCGCATGATTTCGCGCCGCGTCTCTCGATCGCGTACGGCATCCCACGGCCTGGTGGAAAGTCGCCGACCACAGTGCTGCGCGGAGGGTATGGTCTTTTCTATGATCGTTTCGGTCTGAGCGACCTGCTCACCCTGCAGCAGTTCGGGGCTTCGGGCCCGGCGCAGGTGCAGAATACCTTCCTGAACCCCGGCCCCGGTTGCGGACCCACCACAATAACGCAAATCTGCACGGCTGCAGGCAGCACGGCATCGCATACCACGGTCTACCAGCTAGCCCCGGATATCCGCAGCTCGTACACCATACAGGGCGCGATCGGCGCCGACCAGCAGATCGGCCGTCTCGGCACCGTCTCGGTGAACTACATCGCCGCGCGCGGCGACCATCAATCCCTTACCCGCGTCTTCGCGCCGGGCACCGGCGCCTTCCCGGTCGCCAACGCCTACAATTTCCAGTTCGGCTCCGGCGGCGTCTACAAAGAGCAGCAGCTCCGCGTCAACGCCAATATCCGCACCCGGACGATCACGGGCTTCGGCTTCTACGCGCTGGGGTTTGCCAACAGCAACGCCAACGGCATTCCCACGAGCAACACCAACACCCACGTCGATTACGGCCGCGCCGCCTTCAACACCCGCAGCTATGCCGTCTTCGGCGGCACCTGGAGCGCGCCCTTTAGAATCTCCGCCAGCCCGTACCTGATCCTGCGCTCCGGCCAGCCTTATAACATCACCACCGGCACCGACGTCAACAGCGACTCGGTGTTCAACGACCGTCCCGCGTTTGCGTCCGGCACTTCGGCGAGCTGCACGACAGCCAGCAGCTTCACTACGCCGGTGCAGGGCAGCACCTATAACGAAATTCCGATCGACTATTGCACCGGCCCGACGAACTTCAGCTTCAACCTCAGACTCGGCCGCACCTTCGGCTTCGGCCCCATGCTGCAAGGCCCGGCCGGGGCCAGCGGCGGCGGCGGTCCCCACGATCACGGCGGCCCCGGCGGCGGCGGTCCCGGTGGCGGCGGCAGGGGAGGCAGCAGGGGCGGCGGTATGTTCGGCGGCGGCGGCGCCAACACCGGCCATCGCTACAACCTGACCATGGGCGCTTCGGCGAGCAATGTGTTCAACGTTGTGCCGTATTCGACCCCGATCGGTTCGCTGTCCAATCCGCGGTTTGGCACGGCGGCGACGATTCAGGGGCGGCCCTTCAGTTCCGGCACCGCCGTCCGCGCGATTACCCTGCAGGCTACCTTCACGTTCTAGCAGGGCCAGAGTGTAGGGGTTAGAGTGTAGAGCGTAGAGAAAACGAGAGGCGCGACCATCTGCGGTCGCGCCTTTTGCATTTGTCGGTCAGCTTACGGCGGACTTCTTTGCTGTAGTTCGCCCGGGGCTAAAGCCCGTACTCTGTAGGCGCCATTACCGCGGGCTGAAGCCCGCTGCTACTCCGGCACTGCAATGCAGAGTGAGTTGCTTATAGCATCTGGGAATTCGTTCTATGGCTTGAAGTTCTTTTTCAGCGTCTGCCAGCACTCGTAATACTCATGCTGCAACTGGGCGGTATCCATGGCAAACTTCGTCGGCCGGCAGGCAAACCGCGTCTCGAACATGAACGCCAGCGTGCCATCGAGCTTCACCGGCTTCAGCTCCGCGTTGCTCGCCCGCTCGAACGTTTCCGCATCCGGCCCATGGCCGCTCATGCAGTTATGCAGCGAAGCGCCGCCGGGGACGAAGCCCTCGGCCTTTGCGTCGTACTCGCCCTGGATGAGGCCCATAAACTCGTTCATGAAGTTGCGATGAAACCAGGGCGGCCGAAACGTATGCTCGGCCACCATCCAGCGCGGAGGGAAGAGCGCGAAGTCGACATTCGCCGTCCCCGGCAGTTCACTCGGAGACGTCAGCACGGTGTAGATGCTGGGGTCAGGATGGTCGAACGACACCGAATTGATGCAGTTGAAGTTGTTGAGGTCGTACTTGTACGGGGCATAGTTCCCGTGCCAGCCGACTACGTCGAGCGGCGAATGGTGGAACTCCGTTGTCCATAGGTTGCCGAGAAACTTCGCGACGACTTCAAACTTCGCACCGTCGCGGTCGTCATAGGCGGCCACCGGCGTCAGAAAATCGCGCGTGTTTGCGAGGCCGTTCGCGCCGATGGGGCCGAGGTCGGGCAAGCGCAGCGGCTGGCCGAAGTTCTCCAGCACATAGCCGCGCGCTTCCTTGTCGGCCAACTCCACCCGGAACTTGATGCCGCGTGGAATCACCGCGATCTCGCCGTTGCCAACGTCGATGATCCCCAATTCGGTATGCAGCTTCAGCGCGCCAAGCTGCGGCACGAACAGCAGCTCGCCGTCCGCCGAATAGAAAAATCTGTCGGTCATGCTCTTGTTCGCCGCGTACAGATGGATCGCGCAGCCGGAGTGCATGGTCAGGTCGCCATTGCCGGCCAGCGTGGTCAGGCTGTCGAGCCAGTCCGTCGGCTGCGACGGCACCGGCATCGGGTCCCAGCGCAGTTGCGATGGAGTCGTTTCGACCTCATCGAACGGGGTCGCCCGCACCATGCGATTGTCCGCGCGGCGAAACGGGGGATGCATCACCGAAGGCCGAATCCGGTAGGTCCACGTCCTGCGGTTCAAGTGCCGCGCCGCGGTAAACGGCGACCCGCTCAATTGCTCGGTGTAGAGGCCGAGCGGCGCTTTTTGCGGGGCGTTCTGGCCGACCGGCAGCGCGCCCGCATGGGCCTCGGTGGCAAACTCATTCCCAAACCCCGACTGATAACCGGGATGATGCTGGGGTACGCCAGCGGACTTCGATGCAGACATAAGTGCTCCTCGCCGCGGGGGGATTTCCTACAACCGCGAACGGGATAGGGTAGCGCATTGGAGTGATGTTCGGCGAGGGCGAGACGATAAAGAAAACGCTAAGAGCGCAGTGGGCGCGGTGTTTTCGCCACGGAATCCGTGGCGCTGCCATTGCGTCCAATCCGGCGGGACTGCCGAAGTGGCGACGGCCTACCGCCGCGCGCCGTCGCTTTCCGCCAACAACGCCCAGCGCAGGTTCCCGGAGCGCCGCCTCGCCGAGCTAATTTCGTAAAGTTTTGAAGCCTTCCGACCTGTGGGTTCGGAAGCACCGGCATTGTTGGGTTTTGAACGAGCGTAGAGATTAGAGCGCAGAGCTTAGAGGAAAAGCGGTGCCTGGTGCCGGTCAGGCGAGCACAATGGTCTTCGCATTCATAAATTCGCGCATGCCGGCCGCGCTCAACTCGCGCCCGTAGCCGGAGCGTTTGATGCCGCCGAACGGCAACCGCGGATCGCTGGCCACGGCAGCATTCAGAAACACGCTGCCGCACTTCAGCTCGGAGACGAACCGCTTCTGCTCCATCGGTTCTCCGGTCCAGGCGCTGGCGCCGAGACCGAAGGGCGTGTCGTTGGCGATCTCGATTGCTTCGTCGATAGACGCTGCGCGAAACAGCAATGCGACCGGCCCGAAAATCTCTTCGCGGCAAACGGCGGCAGTGCGCGGAACGCGGGCAATCACGGCCGGGGCAAAGTAATTGCCCTCGCCGATAAGGCGATCGCCGCCGGTCAGAATGCGTCCTCCAGCCTGGGTCGCCGCGGCTACCTGCGCCAACAGGTCGTCGAGGACCTTCGGCGTTGCGAGCGGTCCAATGTCGGTGCTTTCCTCCATTGGGTCGCCTACGTGCAGCGCCTGCATGCCGACGACAAACGCATGTTGGAAGCGGTCGTAAATATCCTGATGCACGATGAAGCGCTTGGCCGCGATGCATGACTGTCCGTTGTTGATGCAGCGGGCCTGCACTGCATTCTTCACCGCTTTGTCGAAGTTCGCGGACGGCATGACGATGAACGGATCGGACCCGCCGAGCTCCAGTACGGTCTTCTTGACGAACCATCCCGCCTGCGCCGCGACGGCACGGCCCGCCATCTCTGAGCCGGTCAGCGTGATTGCCGCAACGCGCTCGTCGGCGATCAGCATTTCGACCTGGCTTACTTCGATGAGCAACGCCTGAAACACACCGCGCGGAAAGCCGGCGCGCCGAACCAGCGCCTCGATCGCCAACGCGCACTGAGGCACATTCTCGGCGTGCTTCAACAGGCCGACGTTGCCGGCCATCAACGCCGGCGCGAGAAATCGGAACACCTGCCAGAGCGGGAAATTCCACGGCATGATGGCGAGCACGACACCCAGCGGGTCCCAGCGAACGTAGCTACGGGCATGTTCTGTCGGCACCGGTTCTTCGGCCAGTATGCGCGCGCCGTTGTCGGCATAATAGCGGCAGGCGGACGCGCATTTATCCACCTCGGCGCGCGCCGAGACGAGCGTCTTGCCCATCTCGGAGGTCATGGTCGCGGCGAGGTCTTCGCGGTCGTGCTCCAGCAGCGCGGCGAGGCGCCGCATCCAGAACGCGCGCTGTTCTACAGGTTCGTTCGGGTACGTACGGGCAACAGATGCAGCCAGCGCGAGCTTCTCCTCGATCGCGTCTTCGGTACGCGCATCGAAGCTGCGTATCAGTTGTCCTGTAGCCGGGTTGACGGATTCAATGGGCATCGTCGTTTTATTCCGCGGCAAGTTTGGCCAGAGTCAAAGCCAGGACGCGCGCGCCGAGCGCAATCGCCTCGGGGCTGGAGTATTCGTCGGGGCGGTGCGAGACCCCGGCGCGGCAGGGGATGAAGATCATCGCAATCGGCGCGACGCGGGCCATGAAATTCGAGTCGTGGTAGGCGCGGCTCACCATCTTTTTGTACGTGGCGCCCTCGGCATTGCATACCGATTCCAGCGTGTCGACAATGTGCGGCGAACTTTGCGCGGGATCGTCGGCATTGATCAATTCCTCGGTGACTTTTACGCCGCGCCGCCGCTCAATCTCCGCGATGTCTGCGTGGAACGCTGTCATCACGCCGTCGCGCCGGGTAACGTCGGTGTCGCGAATATCCAGCATCAGCGTCACGCGCGACGGTACGGAGTTCACCGCGCCGGGATGGACTGCGACTGTTCCGACCGTGGCCACTGTGTCCACTCCGCCAGACGTTGCGTTCGCGGCGAGGGCGTGGCGTTCGACGGAGAGAATCATTTCGGCGGCGGCGCAGAGCGCGTCGCGGCGGTCCGGCATCAGCAGAGCGCCGGCGTGCCCGCCGAAGCCCGCTACTTCGTACCGGTAGCTTGCGGGTGCTGCAATCCCGGTGACGATGCCGAGTTGAATGCCTTCGCGTTCGAGCAGCGGACCCTGCTCGATGTGCAGCTCGACCCATGCGCCGTAGTAATCGTGCGGCAACTTTACTCTGGCGAGGTCGCCGTGGAAGCCGGCACCGTTTCGCACCTGCTGGAGCGTCAAGCCTTCGGGCGCGGTGGGGTCGGTTTCGGGCAGGCGATCATGCAGCGCATCCGCCGCGACGGGATCGATGACGCCGCCGAGCAGCCGCGAACCGATGCAGCCGATGCCGAAACGGGTAGGCTCTTCGCTGGTGAACATCAGGGTTTCAATGGAACGCTTCGGCTTGAATCCTGCGTCCTGCAACGAGCGCATTGCTTCCAGTCCGCCGAGGACACCCACGGTTCCGTCATACATGCCCGCGTGCGGGATCGCGTCGGTATGCGAACCGGTGGCCACCGCGGGCAGCGCTGGCTCCGAACCTTCCCAGCGCAGGAAAGTGTTGCCGATCGCATCTTCGCGCACCGCGAAGCCTGCATCGGTTGCGCGTTTCTTGAGCCATGCACGCGCTTCGAGATCGCGGGCAGTGAAGACGATGCGCGTTACGGCCTGCGTCGGCGCTGGCAGCGATCGATCTTCGGTCGGCGGGCAGTCGGTGAGGAGGGCGAGTTGATGCAGTTCGCGCAGGAGGCGTTCGGTGTTGATGGTGAGGTTCATTAAGTCTTTCAAAGGGTGTGCCGATTGAAGTCTTTGTAAATTAGGTATTTTGCGGGCTTCTTGCCGATCGCACCAAACCATTGCGGGCAGTAAGGCGCCATCCAGATAAAGTCTCCCGCGGTGGTCGGATACCAGGAGTCGCCGAGCCGATAAATTCCGCCGCCTTCGAGCATCAGCAGCCCATGTTCCATGTAATGAACCTCGACCTGCGAAAGGCCCGCGCCGGGTTGGTAGGTCATTGTGTTGCAGGCGAAATCGAATGCGAGCGATGCCGGGAGCAGAGCGCGGACTTGCAGGTCTTCGTCGCCGCTCAGCGCGGTCGAGGCCACATCCTGCTCGCGGCCGATCAGGAATTCCGGCATGGACTCGCCGTGCTCCGGATCGAGGGGAAGAAACGGCTTGTCGATCACGGCGACCCGCGATTTGGTTTTCGCGGCGAGGGTGTGATCGTGTCCGGTTGGGAGGTATGCAAACCCACCGGCGGCAAGGTCATGCGGTATTGCTGTCCCCGGTTCCGTCAGTGCCAATTCGCCTTCGATCACGTACAGCAAGCGCTGCGTCGGTCCTTGCGTCAGCGAGCCGGTCGGCTCCATTTCGATGGTCATCTGCGTGAAGGCCGCGCCGACCTGCGGGGCCACATGGACGATTGCGACGCCGTTGGTCAAGCCCGGCAGCGGTGTGCGGATGAACGTGTCCGGCGTCACAATCAGGTGGTCGCGCCGATTCGCGCTGCGTGTAAATCCCAAATCCTGCATATCACTCGATTCTACTGCGGAGGCCGGAGACCCGTCACAAACTCCAGGACGGTGGCGATGGCCGCTTCGACATCCTGCTCGCGGACAGTCTCGTCGGGATGGTGGCTGAGACCGTTGGGCGAGCGCAGGAACAGCATGGTCGTCGGGACATGCGGGGCGAGAATCATGGCATCGTGTCCGGCGCCTGAAAACATCGAGTTTATTGGAAAGCCCGCGCGTTCCGCGGCGTCTGCGAGCTGCGTTGTGAGTGCGTGGTCCATCGGGACCGCATTCTGCTGCATCTTTATCTCGGCCTTCACGCGGACGCCGCGGAGTTCGCCGGCGGCTTCTGCTTTCGTCAGCAAGACCGCGGTTGCGGCGTGCCGGGACGCGTCGCTCGGATGCCGTACGTCGAGCGTCGCGCGCACCAGGCCGGGAACGACATTGGCGGCTCCCGGCAGCACCTCGACGTGGCCGACCGTTGCGACCAGTTGCTTGTGGTCGAGGGCGTAGCGTTCGACTTCGGCAATCCACTGCGCGGTTGCCGCCAGCGCGTCTTTGCGGAGTGCCATCGGGGTTGTGCCAGCGTGGTTCGCGTGGCCCGTGAATGTCAGCAGGAAGCGCGACTGCCCGACAATGCTCTCGACCACGGCGAGCGACATGTCTTCCGCTTCGAGCACCGGCCCTTGTTCGATGTGGACTTCGAGTGCCGCGAATGTCTGTGCGGGCAGAGCGCAGGTCTCCGCAATGCGTTCCGGATGCAACCCAAAATTTCGCAGCGCCTGCTTGACACTCACGCCCGCCGCATCTTGTTTCGCGAGATGCTCCTCTGTAAGTTGTCCCGTGACCGCCAGCGACGACAGAAATGGAAAGCTGAAGCGCGCGCCTTCTTCTTCCGAGAAGGCGATCAGTTCGATGTCGAATGGCAGAGGCGTTGTTGCAAGTTCTTCGATGACGGTGAGGGCGAGCAGGACGCCGAGAGGGCCGTCAAATGCGCCCGCGTTGGGGACTGTGTCGATGTGCGAGAAGAACAAGAGTGTCGGCCCGTTGGGCATGGCTCCAAGCCGCAGGCCGCGTACGTTGCCTGCGTCGTCGGTGCGTGTCTCCAGGCCCGCACCGGCCATCCATGCGAGCAGCAGTGCGTGGGCGTCGCGGGTCGCTTCGCTCAGAAACAGGCGCGTCGTTTCTCCGGGCACGTCGGTGATGCGGGCGAGTTCGCGGCAACGCTCGATGGTTCGTACGGCGCGGGTTTGTGTTTCGTTGGGCATCGATTATGCCCTGCGCACGGTGGCTTCGATGGTGCCGTGCGGATCGTCTGTGGGGACGAAGATGTGGTTGGGGTTGGTTTGTCCGAAGCGACCGAGATCGGCGAGGAGGTTGTGCTTGTTCGGCATCAGCATGTAGACCTCGTCGATGATGTGGGTGTGGGCGAGCGCGGCCTCTGCCATCGCGTAAAGCGTCTGCTGGACGGACAGCGAGTCGTGCTTCGCGAAGGTTGAAATCAGCGCCTCGCGGAGGTGCCCGCGGACTTTGTTGAAGTCGATGCCCTCGGCGATGGCCTTGTCGGTGTAGGGCCACTCGGCTCTTAGCGCCGTGGCGAAGATGCGGTCGGTCGTTTCAGGAAGCGTCGTCAGCGAGTCCTTGATGTAGCCGACAAAACCGGACTGCGCGGTCTTCAGCACGGTCAGACGGTCGAGCCCGCTGGCGATCGCGAATGTGCCGTGCTGCGCGCGGGAGACGGTCGTGGTCTGGCGCTCGTCGGAGCCGCGCATGAATGCTGTGGGATAGGGTTCGCCTTCGACGACCAGGCGCTTCCATAGCGTCGATTCGACGACAACCTCCACCGATTCCACATGCGCATTGCGCGAGAGGAGGAAGTCGATCAACTCCTTCGCGTAGTCTTCCATGCTCTCGGCTTTCGAGTCGCGCGCGACGGAGTAGACGGTGTTCTTCATGGTGTCGGTGGGCAGGACTTTGGAGTTGTCGCCGAGGGTGTGGACCGTCTCGAAATCGCCCGTCAACAGCACCTGCAGGGTCCACTCGTCGAGGTCGTGGCGGTCTTCGTGCTTCGTCACGCGCATCAGGCGCACGCGCGATTTTCCATAGCGGTTTGCAGCGAGTTTTACAGGCATGGATCAGCTTCCTCGATAGGTGGTGTAACCGTTGGCGGTCAGCAGCAGGGGGATGTGGTAGTGCTGGCCGGGGTTGGCGACGGTGAAGACGATTTCGACGTAGGGGTACAGGCTGGTGAGGTGCCGGTCGTAGAAATACACAGCGGTGTCGAAGTGAAGTTTGTAATCTCCGGCGGCAAGCGGCTTGTCGCCGAGCAGCGTCTTGCAGCGGCCGTCGGCGTCAGTGCGGGCGCTGCCAATCTCGTGCCAGGCGCCACCTGCGGCGTTGTCGCGGAACTCGGAGAGCTTGATTGCGACATTGGGAGCGGGGCGGCCGAGGGCGGTGTCGAGAATGTGTGTCGATAGTCCCATAAGTTCTGAATCCTACTTGATGTCGAGCCATTTGCGAAGCCGAAGCTGCGTGATTTGCCTCTGCTGCTCGGCTGCCTCATTTAATTCTGTGGATGCATCGTTGGCGAGGCGCGCCGTCAAAATTGCGAGCATCCCGGCGGCTGTTTTGCCGCTTGCGCAGACGATGAAGATGCGTCCGAATTTCTGCTCGTACTGCTTGTTCGCGGCGGCAAGTCTTTCTTCGGTTGTGGCGTCCATTGCTGCTGCGCTTTGCTCGCCCGCGGACCACGTGAGGCTCCGCTCCGTGGCTGCCTTTGCCTTGTGCTCGCCGATGCGGGGGTGAGAGTCGAAGGCTTGCTGCCGATCGCTCGGAGTGAGGCCGGACCACACTCTGTCGGACGTGGCGAACAGGTCTTCCAGGGTCTCAAAAGGCCGCGCGTTGACCATGCCGATTGCCCAGGCGGCAGAGCCGTTGCAGGGCAGGATGGTCTCGGTCGCATAAGATTGTTCGAGGCGGTTCCAGGCTTCGAGGATCGCGTTGACTGGGTGCTGCTGACTCATCGCTAAAGGTCCCGGTGCGCGACATGCGCAAGTTCAAAGGATAGCGCGTACTCGTGGCCGCGTGGAGCGGAAGGAAACTGGCCATCGGCGAAGACTCGCTCTCCGCGCAGCCACGTTGAGCGCACAACTCCGTGCAAGGTCTCGCCCATGTAGGGAGAAATTTTGTGGCGATAGTGCAGGCCTTCGGGGGCGACTGTGAAGCTGGCCTCCGTATCGAACGCCACAAAATTCGCGTGCTTGCCGGGCTCGATTGATCCTACGTGCCCTGCGAGTCCGGCGAGGCGCGCCGGTGCTGAGGACATCCATGTGGCGAGGTGGCCGAGCGAGAAACCTCGTCGCACGCAGTCTGTCCACACCAGCGAAAGCGCGATTGACAACGACGCGATGCCGCCCCACGCCTCATCGAAACGCCCTGCTTCCTCACCCGGCTGCGTGACTTCCAAGCGCTTCATTTCCGGTGGACAGGGCGAATGGTCGGTCGCTACCAGGTCGATGGCTCCGTCGCTCAAACCCTGCCATAGTGCATCGCGGTTCGCCGCGCTGCGAATCGGCGGAGCGCACTTGAACAGCGTCGCTCCGTCGGCGATTTCTTCTGCCGCGCAATGGAGATAGTGGGGGCACGTCTCGACTGTGACGGGCAGACCTTCGAGTTTTGCCGCGGCCAGCATCTGCAGAGCTTTTGCGCTGGCGAGATGCACGATGTGCAGGTGGAAGCGATAGGTGCGGCACAACTCCAGCAGCATTTCGATTGCCTGGAGTTCGGCTTCATCGGGCCGCGAGGCGAGGTAGGTCGCATACTTGCGCCAGTCGGCGTTGCTCGCGTTCAACTGCGCGACGGCGGCGTCGATTGGTCCGGCGAGCTCGGCGTGGACCAGTAGAGGCAGGCCGGTACGCGCGATATGGGGCAGGGCGCGTTCGAGGTTGGCGCGATCGATGGACGTGAAGCCGTCGCAGCCGGGGTAGATGAGAAAGCATTTGAAGCCGGGCACTCCGGCGAGGGCGAGGGGTTCGAGTTCTGCCTGGTTGCCGTCGACCGCGCCGCCCCAGAGGGCGTAGTCGACCATGCACTGTCCGCGTGCTGCTTCACGCTTCAGTTCCAGCGCTTCGACATCGGTGGTCTCGGGAAGGCAGTTCAGCGGCATGTCGACGAGCGTCGTAAAGCCACCGGCTGCCGCTGCGCGAGTGGCCGTGGCGAAGCCTTCCCAGTCGGTGCGGCCGGGCTCGTTGATGTGGACGTGCGTGTCCACAAGGCCCGGCAGCAGGGCCACATCGCCAAGGTCTTCCAGCGGCATGTCACCTGTAAATTCCGCGGCTTCGTGAACACCAACAATCATTCCATCGTCGATTACCACAACGGCGTCGAGCTCGCCTTGCGGCGTGACGACTCGGCGGGAGCGCAGAGCATGTACCATAAAGCTGATTATGCAAGGAAACCCACAGTTCATGCAGCAGGCCATCGCGCTGGCGACGGAAAACGTCACCAGCGGACGCGGCGGCCCGTTCGGCGCCGTCATTGTGAAGGACGGCAAAGTTATCGCGACAGGCACCAACCAGGTCACCGGGTTGAACGACCCGACGGCGCACGCCGAAGTGGTCGCGGTCCGCAATGCCTGCGCGTCGTTGGGGACGTTTCAACTCGAGGGCTGCGAGGTTTATACGAGTTGCGAGCCGTGCCCGATGTGCCTCGCGGCGATCTATTGGTCGCGCTGTTCGGTGATCTTTTATGGCAACAATGCAGCCGATGCCGCGAAGGTTGGCTTCGACGATTCGTTTCTCTACGAAGAGGTGAAGAAGCCGCTGGAGGAGCGCACGATTCCGATCGCGCGGCTGCTGCCCGACGAAGCCTGGGTGAGCTTCGCGGAGTGGGAAAAGAGCCCATTCAAGGTGGATTACTGATGGCTGGTTTGCGTGTAGGTCTGCTCGGATTTGGAACGGTGGGAAGCTCGTTTGCCGAAGTGCTCGCGGCATCCGAAGCGAACGATATTCGACTGACGCGTGTCTTCAATCGCGGCGTCGACCGCAAGAAGGCCCATGAGCGCGCGAAGTTTGTCCCGGCCGATGCGGTGTGGACCGAGCGCGTCGAAGATGTGCTTGAAGCCCCCGATGTTGACGTGGTCGTTGAGCTGATGGGGGGGCTGGATCCGGTTGAGGGCTGGCTGCGGACGGCGCTTGGCGCCGGCAAATCGGTGGTGACGGCGAACAAGCAGCTGATAGCCTATCGCGGCGCGGCGTTGTTTGCGCTGGCCGCGGAGAAGGGTGTGCATCTGCTGTATGGCGCTGCTGTGGCGGGTGGTGTGCCGGTGATTCCGGGGGTGGCGCAGGGGCTTGGCGGCGACCAGATTCGGCGCGTGAGCGGGATTGTGAACGGGACTTGCAACTTCATCCTCAGTTCCATGGAAGCGGGTGCCGATTACGGTGACGTGCTGAAGACTGCGCAGGGGCTCGGGTATGCGGAGGCTGATCCTTCGGCCGATGTGGACGGGTTCGATGCGCGTGCCAAGCTGTGCATCCTGTCGCGGCTGGCGTTGCGCGCGGAGATCGATCCGGACACTGTTCCCGCGCAGAGCATCTCGCAGGTTTCCGCGGTGGACTTTGCCTATGCGAAGGAGCTTGGCTGCACGATTCGCCAGGTGTCTCGGGCGCAGCTTGATGGCGATACAGTGTCCGCGCGCGTTGGGCCGATGCTGGTGCCGAAAAGCTCGCCCATTGCGTGGTCGCATGGCACGCAGAACATGGTTGTGACCAGCGGGAAGTTCGGTGGAGATGTGGTGTTCAGCGGGCATGGAGCGGGTGGGCATCCGACGGCTGTTGCGGTGATGAGCGATGTGCTTGCGGTGGCCCATAACAGCTCGCCGGTGCGGTTGCCGGCGCGGAAGGTTGAGGTTTCAGGCGATGGCGTCGCGCCGCATTATCTGCGGTTTGTGGTGGCCGATAAGCCGGGCATCGTTGCGGCGATTGCGGGGGCGTTGGCGAAAGTCGGAGCCAACATCGACTGCATCCTGCAGCACCACGGTCACGGCGCCGAGAGTCTGCCCTTCGTCGTCACAACCGAGCCGTGTCTCACCTCGACCATCGAAAAGGCCGTCGCCGAAATGGCAACCATGGACTTCATGATCCAGCCGCCACTGTGTATGCAGATCCTGGTTGTGGACGATCCAGACGGCGACTAACGGGCTGCGCCGGTCAGCGTGACGTACAACTCCGAGCGAATCTTCCAGCCTTCGTTCGCGTGTCGCCACATGGCCATGTAAGTGCCTGTGTGTGCGACCGAACCATCGGGTAAGGTAGCGACCCAGTGGCCGTGTTCGGCGGCGAGTGGCTTGGTTGCGGAGACTTCCACGGTGTCCGCGACGCGTTCGTAGGTGAGGGCCGTCCTGGGCGAATCGAAGCCCTGCTTGAAGAGCCCGAGATAGGCGTCGCGCGATGGGACGAAGCTGCCGTCTCCGATGACGGCGACGAAGTCTGTGTCGAGGGAGTCGCCTACGCCGAGGAGGTTGCGGCGGACGATGGATTTGTTGGAGAAGGTGCGCGCGGCGCGGATTTCGGCTTCATCCTGCGCGGGCGTTCTCGGAGTTTGAGAGTGAGTCGGAATCGACAAGAGCATCACCAGAAGAGCGGCCAGCTTGAGCATTTCTAAATGGTAGAGCGTAGTGCGCGATGATGTATCGCAGCCAAGAAGGAGAGCGTGTCCCGAGGGCTAAAGCCCAGAATTTGCGGGCGGCCTGAATGTCCGGGATAAATCCCGGACCTATCCCAGAAGCAAAAGCAAGAACTCGTAAGTCAAGCTCTCCATCGAAGGGAACACTCCTCTAGTACTTGGGTAGCGACTTGTCGATCTTGTCCGCCCAGGCTGTGATGCCGCCGGCGAGGTTGGAGACGTTGGTGAAGCCGGCTGCCTTGAGCGCGAGCGAAGCTTTCTGCGAGCGGCCGCCGGTCTTGCAGTGGACGACGATTTCCGCATCCTTCGCGACAGGGATTTCGGCAATGCGCTCGGGGAGGCTGCCGACCGGGATCAACTGTGCTCCCATGTTTACGATGGCGTACTCGTGGGGCTCGCGGACGTCGAGGATGAACGGCTTGGCTTTACCGCCCTGCTCCGCGGCATCGATGCGTGCTTTGAGCTCTTCGACCGTGACCTGCGGAATGCCGTCGACAACGTTGGCGTTCACGTCTACCTTCCCATGCGACGAAACTTCGAGCGGGCCGACACTGGCAGGCTTCTCGATGCCGCAGAACTGATCGTAGTCGATGAGCTGCTTGATTTCGTGGGTGCCGCATAGGGGGCACTCGGGGTTCTTGCGGAGCTTGAGGGTGCGGAAGCTCATGGCCGCCGCGTCGACCAGCAGGAGGCGGCCGATGAGCGGCTCGCCGATGCCGACGATCATCTTGATGACCTCGGTGGCCTGGATGACGCCTAGGAGGCCGGGAAGAATGCCCAGAACGCCGCCTTCGGCGCAGGAGGGGACGAGGCC
>DASRLB010000165.1:0-10941 GCA_035648695.1 Acidobacteriaceae bacterium
CAAAAAACATCTTTTAGACGAGCGCATTCCCACCGGCTACTGGCTCAACTCGTTCATCGCCGCCGGCCCGCTCACCACCATGCCGGCCTTGGGGATCTCGAACCTGTACCCCGCGCCCCGCATGGTCTTCAGATAACGCGGCGTCTCCGGATCGGCCTCGATCTTCTCCCGAATCCGCCGCACATACACGTCGACGCTACGCGGCGTCACAAACCGCGCATCCCCCCACACCGCGTCCAGCAGATGGTCGCGGCTGAACATCCTCCCCGGATGCCGCGCCAGGTAGTCCAGCAGCCGGAACTCGGTGGCCGTCATCACGACCAGCTCGCCCTTGACGCGCAACTGCATCGCGGCCGAATCGATGTCCAGGTCCTCGATATGCAGCACGCCGGCTTCGACCTTTTCGCCCTTCGGCTCGCTGCGGCGGAGCACCGCGCGGATCCGCGCGACCAGCTCCCGCGTCCCAAACGGCTTCGTAATATAGTCGTCCGCGCCCAGCTCCAGCCCCCGCACGCGATCGCTCTCCGCCGCCCGCGCCGTCAGAAAGATAATCGGCAGGGAACTCAGCGTCGGATGTGCTCGCAAGCGGCGGCAAACGTCCATGCCATCGCCATCGGGCACCATCACATCCAGCAGGAACAGCGCCGGCGGCGTGCGCTCTGCCTCCGAAACTACGTTGCGGCCAGCCTCGAACGCCCGCACAGTGAACCCGGCCTTTTCGACGTGGTATTGGACCAGTCGGCTAATGTCCGTATCGTCTTCCAGCACAAAAACGGTCTGGCTCACCCAAAGCTCCTCGGCTGCGGCATACACCCCAGCCGTGTTTAGCTTAGTCCAAGCCGGTGTCGCGAATGCGAATAGACGGTAAATCCTTTGGCGATAATTCCGGGCGGACAGGGGGCGAAACTGGAGGGTTTGGCGCGGCCTTTTAGATTGTTGGACTTCCGGGTCGTCGACTGCGAAATCCACGGGCGAAGCAGCCGACGCCGGTAAAACAAAGCAGGTCATTTTGTATGCCACATCGCGTTGTAAAGTGGCGCTTTTGGCCAATTGATGTCTTTGTGTGGCATTTAGCGTCATTTTCTCGAAATGAGTGGACTTAGCGTCGTTTTCCGACGTTTTTGCGGGAAAGTGCAGGGTTAGAGCGATACGGACAATTGGCTCCGGCCCGGCGCAACGGTGTGCAGCAGCCGGTTAGACTTTTGGGTACCTAATCCAGCATTGCCTACCCGGGCTGTTCTCACTCTGCTAAGCTCCATTTCATCGCTATCAGAAGCCCGCGGGTCCGGCTTGCGTAATTCGGGGAGGACTCAAGATTGCAGATGCCAGAAACAGAAGCTGCCTTGTCAGAGATTCAGTACGGCCGAGTACCGACCGTAACCCGTTACGTTGTGCCGCAGAAGCAGTCCGCTAAGAGACACTACGGTAGTCACCAGTACTTTACAAAACGCGCTTGGAACGTAATCCAAGCGTACATCGAGAACTTCACGAAACCCGGTGACGTCGTCTGTGACCCGTTCGGTGGTTCTGGAGTAACGGTGGTTGAAGCCTTGGTCTTGGGGCGCAAGGGCATCTACCTCGACGTGTCAGCCTGGGCTGGCTTTTTGGCGGCACAGGTGGCTGTCGCACCGATCGACTTGGCCGACCTATCTGCAAGTTTCGAAAGGGTGGAAGGCGCTTGCGCATCCAAGATAAACGGTTGGTGGGCACTCTCCGACGAAGAGGCAGAGCAGATCGAAATTAAGCGGTGGTATCCCAAGGGCCAGATTCTTCCCCGGAATGCCGACGTGAAATTCGTTCACGAACTCTTCACTCACAAGCAGTTACTCGCTTTGAGCGAACTCTTGTACCAGATCGGCAAGATTCCGAACGAAACCTCTCGTAATTTGCTCCGCTACACCTTCAGTGCGACGCTCTATATGTGTAATCGCACGTTCATATCAGCAAAAGGTCGAAAAGAATCTAGGGGCGGAAGCAGCATTTTCTCGATTTACCGATACAAGGTGGCTAAACGGGGAGTTAACCTCAACCCTTGGGATGTCTTCAGCGGCCGCTTTAAAAAGTTGATGGCATGCAAAAGGGAGACCAATCAACTAATCGGAGATAAACCGGGCGGAAGCACAAATGCGCAGTTTATTAAAGGTTACGCACAAAATCTTACCGAACACGTGGCGCCCGAATCCGTCGACTACATATTTACCGATCCACCGTATGGCGCGCACATCGCTTATCTTGATTTGACCCGAATGTGGGACGCTTGGTTAGATTTCAAGACATCTGAAAAGGACCGATTAGAAGAAACGATCGAAGCTGGCGACGCCAACCACAGTTCACGACACTTCAAGTCAAAACTAGCCGCCGGCATAGCAGAAATGTTCCGTGTCTTGAAGTATGACCGCTGGATGAGCATCGTCTTTCAGCACCGAGAGCCCGCGATGTGGGACGCCGTAGTCAAGGCTGCAGAAGCTGCTGGGTTTGAGTACGTCAATACCGTGCCGCAACCATTAAACGTCATTTGGTCGATGCATAAAAAGAAGAATTATTTAACGGTTGTCAGTGGCGAACTAATTCTTAATTTTCGTAAGGTCAGAAATCCACGCACGCTCGCGATCGCCAGTGTTGGGAACGATGCAGTTTCGCTCATCAAGGACAGCGCCGAACTATCTATCGTTCAGGAAAATGGTGCGACAACTGATGCCATTTACTCCGAGCTCATCCCGAAGCTCCTCGAAAATGGATTACTAGGCGAGGTTTCCTCTAAGATCGGTGACATAACGCCGATCCTCGCCCAAGAGTTTGACTATGATGAAGCTGCAAAGATATGGACAGCCAGGGCGGGTAGAAAGCTGGGTTGCCATATCCCCCTTGAGAGTCGGATACGGTTTTATGTAAAGGACTTTCTAAATCAGATGGATCGCTTGGGCAAGCAGACGACTATTGATGATCTAACTTTCAATGTTCTGCCTAAGTTGAAGAACGGCACCCAACCGACGGAGCAGACACTCCTAAACGAGATTCGGAAGATAGCGACTCCGGTCGATGGAAAATACTGGGCGCTATGGGATAATCCTCAACAGCTATTCGAGTTCGCATCCGACATCAGCCTTGGTTCGATATTGCCCCAACAGAAGCGACTAGAGGAAGACTACGCCCACGACGAATTGCTTTACCTGCTAGCTAAACTAGGTCGCGCGGCCGGCTTCACCTGTCATATCGGCAAGAAAGAACAAGGTTCTTCCTTTAACGGAGAGGCACTAGCAGACCTATCCGTTAAACAGTTGCCTTTTACCAGAAGCGCGAGCGAATACTCGCGCCAACGAATAAGACAAATTGATCTTATGTGGCTTGATTCGGGTCGCGCGGTTGTCGCATTTGAGATTGAGCATAGCACCCCCATAACGACTGCCTTAGATAGGTTCATTGAACTTCTACGCGTGGACCAGAGAATCGCTGAACGACTTATCATCGTTGCTCCTACGGCCCGCAAGAGAAAGCTCGATGAGGTACTTAGCCAATCGCATTACATAGGCGCACCGATGTATATGGAAGCGAAGGTCCGCTACCTGTGGTACTCAGATGTTTTGAAGATGCTCGACACCTTTACGCGTCAACAGCCGACGAAACCGGTCTTGCTGAACTCAATCATGAAAGCGCTGAGGGTACCTAAAGTCGATCCGAAGCTATAGGGCGAGAAGCTTTTCCACCGGGTGCGGGGCCTCGATATCTCCATTCTTGATGTGGGTCTAGGGCTGGATGCCCTATATCTGATTCCGAGGTATGGGGATCGGGCGAAGCCGAGCCCTTCATGCCCGGCCGGGTGCCCCGTACCGCGGTTTCATGCGGAATGGATAGGATCCCGCCGAAACCTACGCAGCCTTGGTCTTCACCACCCACCGCTGATGCTCATCCTGAGAAGCCACAATCCGCTCCTCATGATTCAGCTTCGCCGTCCAGGTTGCGCGTGCCACGCCCTCCGCCAGGTCCGGCGTGAGCTTCATCATTGCGGCATAGAGCAGCCGCACCAGACGATCCACTGTCGGCGTAACGGTTGCTCCATTCTCCAGCCGCGAATATTGCTCCACCGACACCCCGACCAGCGGCGCAAAGTCCTTCGACGCGACCTTCAACTGTTTGCGCAGGAACCGCAACTCATCTCCGTTCAGCAGTCCACGCTTTTCCAGCAATGCTTTCGCCAGCGCATCCAGCAATGCCGGAAGAGCGGGGATATCCGCCGACTGGGTCTCACCCTCCGGCCAGTACCGGTACGTCACCCCCACCAGGTACACGTTCGGCAACCCCGCACCCACATAGTGGTACGGCTTTGCCTCCGTCGCAGCCTTTAACACGAACATCTCTTCACATTTCGTCATGTTGCCCAACCGAAACTTGCGCTTACGTCAATATCATACGCAGGGACAGATCGATCAACCAACCCCTTGACACGCCAATTACAATTAACTCGGCGCAAGAAGAATGCCCGGCCATCCGCCGGGCGTTTCATTTCGCACCGGAAATCCGCAGCCAGAACCAACCTGCGCGAGCGGAAATCCGGGAGGTACGGAACTAACTCATTTGTTTAAGGCACCTTGCCCCAATTAGGGGGGAGGGGATCACAGGCGGCAGGTCGCCAAGGCACGGCCTCGCTCCGGGGGCGCGTCCCGGCTCTCCACTCCCTCCCCGGGGCAAAAGTGCGCCCCCTCCCAGGCTACCCAACTCGGGAGGAGGCGGCGCAAAATGTAAGAGAGTTGCAGGTTCAGTGTGCGCGAGCGTTCGGGGCAAGGCAAGTGACAGAACGGGGCAAAACGGGACATCGAGGGCTTCAAACCTTAAATCGCACCAGGTGTGTCGCTTAGCGATGCAACCCCATGGCTAAACCGACGGGCGGAGGGTGAAGCCAACGGGGCCGGTGGTGGCTTTATAGCTTCCGGCTGCGAGCTTCCAGCTGCCGGTTTCCGGTTTCCAGTCGCCAGTGTTGGTCGAGGTGGAGCGACGAGCGACGAAGTTTGAGCACGGTTCGGAAGCGCGTCCTTTAGGCGATTGCCCCGATATGCCCCCTTATACCTCTTGCCACAACCCGCGCCGCGGCCCCACAATCGCCCTACACTCCCGTTTGCCCAGAGGCCCACTTTGCTCCTTCGCCTGACCATCATGACCGCCGGAGTCCTGGTCGCGCTGATGCTTTCGTTGGTGCTTGCGGCGGCGGAGTCCACAAGACAGCCGCAACAAACGTATGCGGCGTCCAGCGCAGCCCAGCACGGACAGCTATTTGAAGACCCCCACGGACAATATCGCCTCTATATGCCTCCCGGCTGGGAGGTCAGCCTGTCCGGCGACGGTCCCGTCTTCCGCAACGGGACAAGTTGGATCCAGGTGCGGTTCGTCGACGCCGGTTCCGCCAGTGCGGCCGTCGATCGGGCTGCTGAGCTTTTCCACCCCCAGTTCACCTCGTTCAACACCATCAACCGGGGCAACACGACGATCGCCACCCGCGCCTCCTACGGCTTGAATGTCGACGGCATGACTACCGCCGGCCAGCGGGTTTCCGTCCTGCTGACCGCCCAGCCGGAGAGCAAAAGGCGGTATTTTGTCCTGGTTTCCGCTACCCCCGTCGCCCAGGCCCCGCAACTCAATATCAGCGTCATGGCGCTGGCCAACAGCGTCCGCTTCGGTGCGGAATAGCCTTCCGGCCCTCCGCGCAACCCCGATTCCTGTCCTGCTCCACCTCTTTTTCTCGACGTTCCGTCACACCGCCGCCAAACCCTTGGCCGCGGCATCTCCGTGCGAGTAAAATGGTCCATAGCATAAGTACCTAGTATTGAGGCCCTCGTGACCGCGCCGAAGAAGGACATTCTCCAGGGGTGGAAAGACATTGCGGCCTATGTTGCGCGCGATGTCCGCACCGTAAAACGGTGGGAGAAGCAGCGCGGCTTGCCAGTGCGCCGCATGCCCGGGGCCGGCCGGGCCAATGTCTACGCCCTGATTCCCGACCTCGATAGCTGGCTCTCCTCCACCGGCCCGATCGATCCGGAAGCTGAAAGCCAGGCGAACCTCACCGACACGGAAGACTCGGATCAAGACATATCCGCGCCTGCCCTCCTGGAACAGCCGGTCGATCCGCCAGCCCCAGAGGCCGGAGCTACACTGGCTCCCGCGAACCGCCGCTGGGTATATGTCGCTGCCGCCGTGGTATGTGTGGGCGCGCTTGCCGCCCTGGCGCTGGTGCGCGCGCACCGGCACAGCCAGTCCGCCGCGGACATACCGCCGTTCAACCCCACGCAAACGGTTCGCACCGTCAAATACAGCTCGAAGGTGCCGGGCGTCGATGCCCTTTATCTGCGCGGAATCTACTTTTACGAGCAGCGCACCCCCGACACCCTGGACCGCGCCCTCAAGTGCTTTCAGCAAGCCGCCAGCCAGGACCCCGGTTACGCCCCCGCCTACGCCGGCCAGGCCCAGACCTACAACCTGCTTCGGGAATACTCCATGATGCCCGAGGCCGAGGCATACACCAAGGCCAAGGTCGCGGCCCAGCGGGCGATTGCGCTCGACCCCAATCTTTCCGAAGCGCACGCCTCGCTGGGCTTCGTCGAGTTCTTCTACGACTGGAACGTAGCGGGCGCCGAGCGCGAGTTCCAGACCGCCATCGCTCTCGATCCCAACTCGGCGCTGGCGCACCACTGGTACGGCTCCATGCTTACCCACGAGGGCCGCTACAAGGAGGCGCTGGCACAGATTGACCTGGCCCAACGCCTCCAGCCCACTTCGACTTCCATCCTCAGCGATCGCGCTTTTGCCCTCGGCCTCAGCGGGCATCGCAATGAAGCGGCGGACATTCTGCAGGAAGTGGAGAACGACGACCCCAGTTCGCCGTCTCCGCACCGCATCCTCGGCGGCATCAGTCTGGTCGAGCCCCGCGACATTCCCCGCTTCCTCGACGAGATGCGGCGCTTCGCCACACTCCGCCACAATACCGCGCAGCTGCATCTGCTGGACGAAATGGACCGCGCCTTCCGCGCCGGGGGCCCGCCGGCGATGTGGCGCGCCCAGCTCGCCGAGGAAGAACGCCTGCACCCTTCACCCAATGATCGCACCTACGCTATGGCCATGTCCGAAGCCGCGCTCGGGGAAAATGATGCATGCATGCACGACCTCGCGCAACTCACCGCGCACCACGATCCCGGCATGATCGGCATCCTGATCGATCCGGTGATCGCCTCCGTCCACGGAGATCCCCGGTTCGCACGCATCGTCGCCACCGTCGGGCTGCCGCCGCAACATTGATTCCGCGGTTTCCCTTCTCTCGCATCCTCCGGCTACACTCAGGCTTGCGATGGGTCTTCCGAAAACCAAACCTGTTCTTCTTGTTCACGGCGGAGCCTGGGCAATGCCCGACGACGCGGTGGCCGCCCACGAGCGCGGCATCGCCGCCGCCCTTTCCGCCGGCTGGGACGCGCTACAGCGCGGCGGCACCTCGGTCGACGCTGTCGAAGCGGCGGTGACGGTGATGGAAGACGACGACACTTTCGACGCCGGCCGAGGCTCGTTCCTTACCCGCGACGGTCGCGTCCAGCTCGACGCGCTGCTGATGAACGGCGAAAACCTGCGCACCGGCGGCGTTGCCTGCGTCGAGCGCCTGAAGAACCCCATCCAGGCGGCGCGGCTGGTCCTAGACAAGAGCCCGCATGTCTACTTCGTGGGGCCGGGCGCGGAGCGTTTCGCGACCCAGAACGGCATGCGGCTGGTGGACAATTCCGAGTTGATCGTCCCCCGCGAGCGCGAGCGCCTGATGAACTTCCAGCGCAACGAAGCCGCCGGCGGCCCGGACACTACCTTCAGCGGCAGCTCCGAATTCACAACAGCCACTCCGGGCCTCGAAGAAGCCGCTTTGGAATCCGAAGTCGATCGCGCGCTGCCTGAAACCCTTCGCATCGACGACCCCACACTGCACTCCCACGACACCGTGGGCGCGGTCGCGCTCGATCAATACGGCAACCTGGCTGCCGCCACCTCGACCGGCGGAACGCTCTCGAAAGCGCCGGGGCGCGTCGGCGACTCATCGCTGATCGGCTGCGGCTGCTATGCGGACAACCTCTCCGCCGCCGTCTCGCTTACAGGCTGGGGAGAGCCGATCATGAAGCTCGTCCTCGGCAAATGGGCGGTCGACCGCGTCGCCGATGGGGCCACACCGCAACAAGCCGCGACCGACGCTATCGCCTATCTATATAGTCGCCTCGGCGGGCATGGCGGCATCATCCTGCTGGGACCGGATGGACAGCTAGGCCTCGCCCACAATACCCCTCGCATGGCCTGGGGGATTGCCGACGCACAGGGCCAGCAACTGGGCATCACGCGGAATGGCTGAGAGAGGTCCTATACTATTTGCATGGCTACCTTGACGATTCTCGAAACAGAACAGGGTCCGGCGCTTAGCATTCACAGGAGCGAGGTTCAGGATCTGCATCTTGAAGGCGTTTCATCCCTCGATGTCACTGTCGAAGGAGAGTCGTTCGTGCTCAGGCCTCGCAGAAAGCCAAAATATACCCTGCAGGAACTCCTGGACCAGTGCGACTTTTCCATCCCGATGGACCAGGAAGAGCGCGATTGGCTGGATGCGCCGCGTGTCGGCCGTGAGCTGATCTAGGAGATTCGGTGTCTATAAACCGGGGCGACATTTACTTCGCGGATCTCGAACCAACATCTGGCCATGAACAACAAGGGCATAGACCCGTTCTAGTGATTTCGCCGGACGCATTTAACCAGAAGACAATGCTTCCTTTAATTCTTCCGATCACATCGGGCGGCAACTTCGCTCGCGCAGCCGGTTATTCCGTCATGCTCTCAGGAATGCGCACGACAGGTATCGTCAGGTGCGATCAGCCTCGTGTGCTTGATCTGGGATCACGAGGCGCACGTTTTGTCGAAAGGATGCCTGCTCCTCTTGTGCAGGAAGTACTCGATAAAATGCTCCTGCTGTTTTCCTAACGACCACATCCAATCGTCAATGCCAGCCGAAGCTCCAGTTCTCTTTTCCGACCTTACACCCGAGCCGGAGGCGGCGCGGCCGCTTACGCCCGAGCAGGCCGATAAGCTGCCGCATATCCATCGCCTGCTGCTGAAGCACTACGGCAGGCCGCCGGAGCGCGAGCTTTGGGACCCGCTGACGCAGCTCATCTACTCGCTGCTCAGCTCCCGCACCAAAACCCCGACTTCGCACCAGGTGATGCGCGACCTCGAGCGCCGCTTCCAGGCCGGCCCCGGGCACTGGGAGCCCGTCCGCGACGCCACCGTTACCGAGATCGAGCACGCCATCTCCATCGTCACTTTTCCCGAACAGAAAGCGCCCCACCTCAAGGCCACGCTGCAAGGCATCACCGCTCGCTACGGTTCGCTGACGCTCGATTTCCTGGCCCGCTACAAGGCCGGCAAAATCCGCGACTGGCTGGAGCAGTTTCCGGGCGTCGGCCCCAATACCAGCGCCGCCGTGGTCAACTTCTCCACCCTGCGCCGCCGCGCCCTGTGCATCGATGCGCACCACCTGCGCGTTGCCCAACGGCTGTGCATCGTCCCTCGCGCCGACGCCGTCACCACCGAGCGCCGCCTGATGCGCCTGGTGCCCGAAACCTGGGACGCCGCCATGCTCGACGAGCACCACTCCCTCATCAAGCTCCACGCCCAGACTCTCTGCACCTTCTCCAACCCCCAATGCGAGAACTGCCCCCTGCTCAAGCTCTGCCCCACCGGTCAGCGCAATTTGGCCGAACTTCGCCTGACTACAATACCTCTCCTTTAAGTAACCGCGCTTTTCGCGTGTCCCCAATCTGGGGTAACACGATAGGTAACCATTTTAGTCACCTTGCGGGTATGCCTAACGTAACCGGCGTTTGTTACTAAAATGTTTGTTATCTTCAACTTAGGACAGTTAAACGGCTGAATTTCGGTTATCTTGGATATGTCAGGCAGCGCAACTACATTCAACGAGGTAACACATGCGTCATTCTACTTTTCTCTCCGCACTAGCGGGTTTGCTACTCTTCGCCGGCGCGACAGCTCAGGCATCCACCTTTACTTTCAACTTCAGCGGTTCGGGCTTCTCGGGCAGTGGCATTCTTACCGGGACCGCAGACCCGTTTACCGCAAACGCCTTCGACATCGGCAGCGCGACAGGCACTATCGATGGGAACCAGATCGTTCTCGCTCCCGGAAGCACCGGCGACAGCCACAGCCAGCTGACCGACCCAACCGGCGCTTTTTACGTGAACGATGTGATTTATCTCAACGGCAATCAGGGAAACCTGGGCGGAGGTCCAGGGACCAGCGTCGTCGACAATAACGGGTTGCTCTTTTTCGATCCGTCGACATCGACCTACTACAACATCTTTTCCGGGTCTCCCGTAGGGAACGATCAAATCATCAATCGTCCCGGCATTTACCCGAACTCGGTGCCGATCACCTTCACTGTTTCCGAAACGTTCGCCAGCCAGATCGCTGCCACTCCCGAGCCCTCTTCCCTGATGCTGTTCGGAACGGGCCTCCTCGGAGCGGCGGGCATGCTTCGCCGCCGCATCGCGGTCAAGTAGCGGACTCCGTTCAACGACGTTCCACCTTCAGGCTGCGGCCGTCGATAAACGACTCCCGCAGCCTGAGTTTTCGGGAGCCGCTTCGGCGGCTCCCTTTTTCCTGGCCAATCCAGGCCTGAGGTCTCAGCGTCTTTCCGTACAATTCACATCGCCGCCTTTACCCAGCGCGCAGGCACAGCCTTTCCAACCCTTGTGGGCCTCCGAACACACATCGGCGGCCGCCACATCTTCATGTTGGCGCTGATAGACGACGATCAGAAACTCGCGGTCCTTCAGCAAGTCTCGCCGGACATCGGTGAGTTGGTCCTCGTCGGTGCCCTTGAGAAAGTCCGTTTCCTTCTTGACGGCATCCTCAAGTCCGGTC
>DASRLB010000166.1:0-11384 GCA_035648695.1 Acidobacteriaceae bacterium
CTCCTGCTCGGTGAGGGTCGCGGCCTCGCCGGTGGTGCCGCAGGGGACGAGCAGCGAGACGCCGTTGGCGATCTGCCAGTTGACGTGGGCGAGGAGTGCCGGTTCGTCGACTCCGCCGTCGTGGCGGAAGGGCGTGATGAGGGCGGTGCCGCAGCCTTGCAAGTTCATACGGTGAGTAGTTTATTGCATTGGGCGCGCCGTTCCGCGGGAGCCGGAATTTTGTTGGGGAAAAGTGGTGGCAAATTCGGCAAAAAGCTTTGTCGCAACGTTCGCGGAGTAGGCGAAGTTTCGCGAAGGGAAGGCTATGGCGGAGTGGGGGCGGAGTCTTCGCAACGCTCGACGCCGAGCGTGGGGATGACCCAGACAAGCGTGACGAGGCCGATGATGGCGAGCGAGACCTGCGGGTGGAAGTAGGCGAGTGGGATGCAGAGAGTGTAGGTGGCGAGCGAGCCCCAGTGTTTCAGTTGTACGGCGAGGTCGGTGTGCTCGAAGGTGCCTTCGATGCGGCGGCGATCATTGATGGTCATGCGGAGCAGCATGAAGCCGAAGCCGGTGAGCGTAAGAGAGGCAGCATACATGGCGACGGAGAAGCTGTCCATGCTCTTGTCATGCACGTAGAGCGTGAAGAACGGCAGCAGCGATAGGCAGAAGAGCGAGACGAGATTGGCCCAGAGGACGCGGGGCGAGGCCTCGCGGATGCCGTGGACGAGCAGATGGTGGTTGACCCAATAGATGCCGACGAAGGCGAAAGAGAGAGCGTAAACGCCGAGGGTGGGCAGGACCTCGCGGAAGCCGGCGAGGCCGTCGGGGCGGGGGACTTTGAGCTCCAGCACCATGATGGTGATGATGACGGCGACGACGCCGTCGGAGAAGGCTTCAAGACGCGCAGGGGAGAAGGTGTGGGGCATGGTGGTCTGGGTTGCAGGATACAACGAGCGCTCAGATGCCGCCCTCTCACTTGGGCTTTCTTTGATCGTCGTCGCTGGCGAGATAGAACCGGGCGGTGCTTTGCGTGCTGTTTGGAGTTTCGCTGGGGTCTTCGATTCGGCGTGGGGTTTCGGGGACGGTGATCGCCTCGGGTTTTGGCTTCGTGATGTCGTAGACGTACCACGTCATCGCTGCCTCAAAGGCGACGAAGAGAAAGCTGAGGATTCGGGCGATCCAGAAGATTGCGGCGTGGTTGATCCCGGCGGCGTGGGGTACATGGAGCGCGACACTCAAGGTGCGCACCAGGCCGATCCCGAAGGTGATGAGTGAGAGCGTCGTCTGCGTTGCCAGCAGATAGAAGGCAGAGCGGCGCATCTGCCAGAGGGTGATCGCGACTGCCAGAGCGAGGCCGTAGGACACAATCATCGACGTCAGATGCAGCGGCGTGTAATGGATTGGAGGAAAGGGCTGGGAATGAACGGAGGGGTTATTCGCGCGAAGGGCGTTGAACTGGTCTCGCAGAGATCGCACGATGAAATGCGATGCAATGAGCAGAGCGACGACGCCCAATTCAAAGATGCAGATCAGCGTTGCCAATGCAGGACGCGCGGGACGTTCTACAGTCACAGGGAATTCCTCGATTGATGCGTCTCGACTCTATACCCAGTTGCCGGAGCGCATGAGGGGCTCGGCGGTTCCGTCCGCGGAGACGCCGTCGATGTTCATGGTGGGGCCGCCGATCATCCAGTCGACGTGGATGAGGCTTTCGTTGGCGCCGAGTTTGGCGAGGTCTTCGTTGGACATTTTTTCGCCGCCGATGAGGCAGGTGGAGTAGGCCTGGCCGAGCGCGATGTGGGAGGCGGCGTTCTCGTCGAAGAGAGTGTTCCAGAACAGGATGCCGGACTGCGCGATGGGCGAATGGTGCGGGACCAGAGCGACTTCGCCGAGGCGGCGCGCGCCGTCGTCGGTGGAGATGAGCTTGTTGATGGCCTCTTCGCCGGCGGTCGCGGTGGCTTTGACGATCTTGCCGTCCTTGAATTCGCAGCGGATGTTTTCGATCAGCGTGCCCTGGTGCGAGAGCGGCTTGGAGGCGCTGACGTGGCCGTTGACGCGGTCTTTGTGGGGCGTGGTGAAGCACTCTTCGGTGGGGATGTTGGGCTGGCAGTAGACGCCGTTCCCGGCTGTCGTCCCGCCGCCGGCCCAGAGGTGCCGGTCGGCGAGGCCGACGGTGAGGTCGGTTGCGCCATCCGGCGTGTGGAAGCGGAGTGCGTGGAATCTGCGCCCGTTGAGGAAGTCGACCCGGCGCTTGAGGTTCGCGCCGTGCTGCTTCCACTCGGCTACAGAATCTCGCGAGGTGATTCTGGAAGCAAAGAAGATGGCGTCCCATAGCTTGGCGAGCGCGACAGGTGCGGGCTGGCCTGGGAAGACCAGGGCGGCCCAGGCAGGGGTGGCGCAGGCGACGATGGTCCAGTTGATTTCGTGGCGGGTAATGAGTTCCATCGCGGGCTTGGCTGCTTTGGATGAGGCGACGTTGGCGCGCGAGACTTTGGCGGGGTCCTGTTGCGCGAGCAGCGCGGGATTTGCGCCGGTGATGCCCATGCGCGCGGCCCCGGAACGGTAGGCCGTGGCGATGGCGTCGTTGTACCAGGCGGGGGCGTAGTCGAAGCTGTCGTCGGGGGCGAACTGGTAGCGGGCGAGGGTGGCGGCGTCGTCGGTGTAGAAAGTGGTGACGAGTTTGGCGCCGGCTTTATAGGCGTGCTCGGTGACGCGGCGGACGAGCGGGAGAGCGTCCGTGGGGGCCGTTAGAACGACCTCCTGGCCGGGTTCGAGGCCGAGGCCGATGCGAACGGCGACTTCAGCGAAGCGGTCGAGTTTTTGATGGAAGCTAAGGGCCGAAAAGTTTGCAGTCGAAGTTGCGGAAGAACTCATTACTTCAGGTTAGGCGGGGATGTCGCGTGTGGCAAGGAAAAGGTTTGCCGTCACGTTACGCTCTCGCCTTGGGCGGCGAGTGCATGTACGAAGCAACCGTCTCCGCGCATTACAACTGCGGGAAGATTTCGCGGAAATGGCCTGAGACTAGAGCAAATTCCCTGTTGCTGAGAAGTTGAAAATGATGTTCAGTACCGTTTTTCTGGGGAAAAACGGACAAAAGGGTAGTGGCTTCGCTATACACCCGCAGGGAATTTGCTCTAGCGCGACAGGTAGTCGGTGGGGTTGAGGATGTCGATGCCGCGAAAGGGGTGGAGGAGCAGGAGATCCTTGTCGCCGGTGAGTATGAGGTCGGCGTTGCCGCTGACGGCGAGGGAGAGGAACTTATCGTTTTTGGGATGGCGGCAGGCAGTGATGGCACGGCTGATCACGGTTGGTTGCATCGCAGCAATGACGGCGTTGAGAAAGCTCATACGATTTGTAAGCGACTGGTAGCGATCGAAGTGGACACGGCTGAATACGTCGATAGCTTCGTCGACGGTCTGAGCAGAGGATAGAAGTGTTGCCGAGCCGCGCCACCCGGCAACGGCGCATGAGACACAGCCATTCCCAGCAGTGCCTCCCACCCCAGCGACATCTCACCGCGAATCTCCGCGTGCCGAAACTCCCCACCGTCAAACGCATCCTCGATCCGCTCGTACGCCCCGGACGCCTTCTTCCGTCCGCGCGCTGGCATTAAGGTCTCAATCGTGCGCTCGAACGCGACGTTCTCCTCACGCCCATCCTCGGCACGCCCGAACGCAATGACGGCCACCCATCCTGCGGGCTTCAGCACGCGCTTGAACTTCGCAAACGCTGCTTCCGCATCGAACCAGTGCAGCGCTCGCCCCACACTCACCATCTCCACTGAAGCATGACCGAGTCCAGTGGTCTCCGCAGTACCATCCATCACCGCAAGCGCACGGTCCCCCGCATGTGACCGAGCGCAGGCGGCGCGCATCTCCGCATTCGGCTCGACCGCAATCACGCGATTCCCATTCGCCAGAAAGACATCGCTCAACATCCCCGTGCCCGCCCCAACATCCGCCACAGTCCACTCCGGAATCAGCCCACACCACTCTTGCAGCAGCGGCAGCACAACCGCCGGATCATACTGCTCATACTGCGCAACCCTGCCGCTAAAGCGTTCAGCATTTAAAGTCATGCCACGCTAGACGTGCAACCCACCCTCGCCGCTCGTCTTTTTCTCGCCCCGCATCGCCTCCGCCGAGTAATCTCGTATCACCGCATGACATTCGACCACATCGCGATCTACGTCACCGACATCGATCGCAGCGCTGCGCTCTACGAGCAACTCCTCGGCCTCGAACGAATCGACGAACCGTTTCACGACGGCCTGCATGTCTGGCTGCGCATCGGACCCACACTTTCACTGCACATCGTCGGCGGCGCCGCCGACACAACGCCCCACGACATCACGCACCACATGGCCTTCCGGACCGGATCGCTCGATAACACCATGCTGCGACTCGACCGTGCAGGTGTCGTCTATCGCAACTTCCTCGGCGATGGACGCATTAACATCCGCCCTGATGGTATCCGCCAGATCTACTTTCAGGACCCCGACGGTTACTGGATCGAAGTGAACGAAAACCCATCCTGATCCGCACCGCTATCTCTCCACCGCCAACGCCACCGAATTTCCACCGCCCAGACACAGCGCCGCTACGCCCTTCTTTGCATCCCTCCGCACCATCTCGTGCAGCAGCGTCACGAGCACCCGAGCACCACTTGCTCCAATCGGATGCCCGATCGCGACGGCGCCGCCATTCACGTTTACGCGCGACAGATCAAGGCCCAGTTCCTTCGCCACTCCGAGCGCCTGCACCGCGAACGCCTCGTTCAACTCGAACAGGTCGATGTCCTCCATCTTCCATCCCGCCTTCGCCAGCAGCTTTTGTACGCCGGTCACGGGCGCCAGCATAATCCACTTCGGCGCGACGCCGCTCGTCGCCTGAGCCTTGATTCGCGCCAGCACATTCAGTCCCAGCGCCTCCGCCTTATCCGCACTCATCACCACCAGCGCCGCCGCCGCGTCGTTCACTCCGGGAGCGTTGCCCGCCGTTACCGTGCCACCATCTTTCTTGAAAGCCGGCTTCAGCGCGCCGAGCGACTCCATCGACGTGTCCTCGCGAATACTTTCATCGCGCGTCACCATCACGCTGCCCTTGCGGCCCTTCACCTCGACGGGCACGACCTCTGCATCGAATCTCCCCTCGCGCCAAGCCTCTGCCGCCTTGCGGTGCGATTCGACCGCATACGCATCCTGCTGCTCGCGCGTGATCGAATGCTTATCCGCGACGGCCTCGGCCGACATTCCCATGTGCCAGTCTTCGCACGGACACCACAAGCCGTCCTTGACCATCGAATCCACCAGCTTCGCATCGCCCATCCGCAGGCCCTTGCGCGCGCCCGGCAGCAGGTACGGCGCATTCGACATCGACTCCATGCCGCCCGCTACCACGATCTCCGCATCGCCCTGCGCGATGGACTGCGCCGCCAATCCCACGGCACGCAACCCCGATCCGCAAACCATGTTGATGGTCAGCGCGCTCACTGTGTCGGCGAGCCCTCCGCGCAGCGCCGCCTGCCGCGCCGGCGCCTGTCCGAGGCCCGCGGGCAACACGCAGCCCATGATGCACTCGTCTATATCCGCTGGAGAAACTCCCGCACGCTCGACAGCCGCGCGCACTGCAATCGCGCCCAGTTGCACCGCGCTCAACTCCGACAACCCGCCCATAAACTTTCCCACCGGCGTCCGCACCGCACTCACGATCACGACATCGCGCATCACTCGATCTCCTTGTTCGCTCACTCGAAGCAGGCGAACGCCGTAGTATACGTCCCGCTCACAACGCTTCGCTCACTCACACATTCGACGCCGAAGGCGGCATCGTCGATTCGCAGCGCGGCGATGACGAAAAAATCATGCGCCACAATTCCATTTTTCTCTTGACTCTGCATCGCGCAAAAACTATACCTTCGTTAGTTGCTTCGTACGAAGTAAGCAACGTCGATGTTCCACATCGATTGGGAGCGCAGGCAAACGCAACCAGGCAAAGCAGTACACACCAAAGGCAACACACTCGGGGAGCGCATATAGAGCGCTCCCCGAGGTGTTTCTACCCAATGTTCATGCACCTTTCGCACACCATCGTTCTCGCGCGCTATTCTTAACAGCATGACTCGCCGCCGCTGGATCGCCGACACATCGAATGGAAATACCGCATCGCTCACCGGCGACCAGGCCGCGCACCTCGCCCGCGTTCTGCGCGCCGAGCCGGGACAAATCTTCGACGTAGTGGCAAACGGGTTTCTCCATCGCGCCGAAATTTCCACAGTCTCGGACCGTGAAGTTGTATTCACGCTCCACGAAGAACTCGAAGCCGAAGCCGCTCTGCCCGTCCATCTCCTGCTTGCCGTTTTCAAGTTCGATCACCTGGAGTGGGGCATCGAAAAGGCCACCGAACTCGGCGCCGCGCGGATAACGCCGGTCCTCGCGCGGCGAACGGAAAAGCATCTTGCACAAGCTGCGGCAAAGCGTGTTGAACGGTGGCGGCGTATCGTGCGCGAAGCTGCGCAGCAATCGCGCCGCAGCGACATGCCGCAGGTTGACGACCCCGTCGCATTGAAGGCCGCGCTGCTGCTTGTCTCTGCCCCCACAAAAATTCTGCTGGCCGAAACCGAACAGCAGAACACCATCGCCGCCGCTCTCGCCGCGCGGCAGGAGCAGGATACGGCCCTCGCCATCGGCCCCGAAGGCGGCTGGACGCCCGAAGAAATGCAGCTCTTCGCCGACCACGGCTGGCGCCCCGTCACTCTCGGCCCGCGCATCCTCCGCGCCGAAACCGCTGCTATTGCTGCGCTGTCGATCTGCTCTGCGCTTCTCTAAAGGCTTTTTGTGAACGTCTTTTATTCGCTAATTCGCTGGCTATACAACCTGTTCTTCTCGGGGGCTGATCTTCGTCTCAGCAGGAAATCGGCGGAGAAATTGCAGGAAGCCATTCGTTACGAGATGAACGGCCTCTTGCTGGAGCCGGGAGTCTCCCTGCGAGATGATGAATCGCTTCCTCACCCGCGAGGAATGGATTTTGTTTCCATTGTCCTGGAAGTGGGGGTATCTGAGATCCGATTTATTCGTGATCGCGGAGAACTCCGCTTGGACCATCGATCGACCATCGATCCGGGCTGGGGCCAGGTGTACTCAGACTCCTTCGGCGTAAAAACAACATCGCTCGTTCCGGGGAACGAGCGATGCGTCAAGTGGAGTTGTGACTTTTTGCGCAGAAATTGGGACAAGCTAAAACTGGGTGTCGCCCCTAGTTGAACATGTCCTTCACCTTGTCGAACAACCCGCGCGACGTCGGCGCGTTCTCCACCGTCATCGTCTCCGCAAGCTGCTTCATCAACTCTTTCTGCTGCTTGCTCATCTTCGCCGGAGTCTGCACGCGCACCTCGACGATCAGATCGCCCTTGCCGTGCGAATTCAAATGCGGGACGCCCTTGCCGCGCAGCTTGAACGTCTTGCCGCTCTGCGTGCCCTCAGGAACCTTCAGCGTCTCCGGCCCTTCGAGCGTCGTAATTTCGATCTCCGTTCCCAGCGCCGCTTGCGGGAAGCTCACCGGAATCACGCAATGCAGATCGTCGCCGCCACGCTCAAAAAACTTGTGCGCCTTCACGCTCAGCACAACATAAAAATCGCCCGCCGGCCCGCCGAATTTTCCGGCATCGCCTTCGCCGCTGTAACGAATCCGGGTGTTGTCTTCGACACCCGCCGGCACCTTGACGTTGATCTTGTGCCCGCGCGTAATGCGCGCCTCGCCGTGACACGTCTTGCACGGCGTCCGGATAATGCTGCCCGTCCCACTGCACACCGGGCATGTCCGCGCGACCGAGAAGAAGCCCTGCTGCGAGCGGATCTGCCCACGCCCGCCGCACTGCTGACAGGTCTCCGGCTGCTTGCCTTTTTCCGAGCCGGTGCCGCTGCAATCTTCGCAAACTTCAGCCCGGCGGATTTCGATCTCCTGCTCCTTGCCGAAAACAGCCTCTTCAAATTCCAGCGACATGTCGAACTTCAGGTCGCGTCCCCGCTGCGCGCGAGACGCGCGACGCTGCCCACCCATGTTGAACATTTCGCCGAACAGGTCGCCGAAAATGTCTCCCAGGTCGCCCTGCCCCTGAAACGGGTTGCCGCCGCCAAAGCCACCGGCGCCACTGACGCCCGCATGTCCGAAGCGGTCATATGCCGCGCGCTTGTCGGCGTCGCTCAACACCTGATACGCCTCGCTGCAAGCCTTGAAGCGTTCCTCC
This sequence comes from Acidobacteriaceae bacterium, assembly GCA_035648695.1. Classification (GTDB taxonomy): domain Bacteria; phylum Acidobacteriota; class Terriglobia; order Terriglobales; family Acidobacteriaceae; genus Granulicella. The sequence goes on from DASRLB010000166.1 coordinate 8,227, forward strand.
GCCTCCGGATTATTCGGGTTGCGGTCCGGGTGATATTGCATTGCGAGCTTGCGATACGCCGTCTTCAACTCGCCGTCATCGGCAGTCCGTTCCACACCCAGGACTTCGTAATAGTCCATCTTCATCGTTGCTGTCGCCATCCAACTTTCCCTTCAAAATACTGTAAGCGGGCCCACCGCGTTTTTGCGTCCTTCACTATTCACTGCTAACTATTCACTGACTTGCGCCGGATTTACCGCGATCCGCACCAGCGCCGGCCGCAGCAATTTATCGCGGAGTTTATAACCGCGACGAATCTCTTCCAGCACTTCATGGTCGGGATGCTCTTTGGTTTCGATGCTGCCCAACGCCTCGTGGATTCGCGGGTCGAACTGCGACCCCACCGATTCCACCGCCTGCACATTCAGGCCGCGCAACGCATCTTCCATCTGCTTCAGGATCAACTCGACGCCGTTCCGCAACTGCTCGGCCGAGCCATCCGCCTTCAGCGCCAACTGAAAATTATCCATCACACTGAGGAACGGCTCGACCGCGCCCTGCACCGCATAATCGCGAGCGGCCTGCCGCTCCTTCGCCTCACGCTTGCGAGCGTTGTCGAACTCCGCCTGCGCCCGCGCCAGCCGGTCTTTCAACTGGCTATTCTCGCCGCGAAGCTGCTCGATCTCGACCTGCGCCGCGTCTTGATTCGACGGGTGCTCCTGTTCGCTGCCCGCTTCTACATCGACCTGCGCGGAATCATTCTGCATCGTTTCCGTATCCATATTTTTCTCTCCATCCTGGCCCATGCGCGACCAGCGGCTAAAAGCATCGCGTACGCGCGTCATCGCATCTCCACTGTTCTACGTGTCTTAATAATTTTACTTGGCCGCGGCTCATCGTGGTTCATTCATGCGATCGAACATCCGCGCCACATAACTCACGGCGTTCATCGTGTTCTCGTAATGCATCCGCTTGGACCCGATTACGCCGACCGTACCCAGCGTCTCGCCGGCAACGCGGGCGGGGGCGGCAATCAGCACCAGCCCGGCCATCTCCGGCGCATGTTCTTCCAGCTCAAATACCACGCGCACCGAGTCCTGCTTCGAATCGATATACGCGTTCAGCAACTCGACCATGCGCTGCTTCGCTTCGAGGGCGGACAGCATCTCCCGCAGCCGTTCGCGGTCTTCGGGAAGCCCGACGAGGTTCGCCACGCCTTCGACGTACACTGTCTGTTCGGTCCGCGCGACGTCCGGTACCGTGCGCGTCCAGAGCTGCTGCACACCTTCGATCAACCGTTGATACTCGTTGCGCTCGCGCTCGATCCGCTGCGCCAACTCCGCGCGGACGCGCTCCACATTCCATCCGCGGAAATTTTCATTCAGGAAATTCGCGGCGGTCTCCAACTCCAACAGCGACAGATCGCGGTCGAGCGCGAGCACCCGGTCGCGCACCATCCCACTCTTCGTGACAAGGACCGCGAGCACACGCCGCTCCGCGAGGCGGCTGAAATGCACATGCTCCAGGAGGTTCGCCCCCGCAACCGCTCCGATGGCGACACCCACGCCGCTCGAAAGCATTGCCAGCACATGCGACGTGCGCTCCAGCAGCGCCTGCGTCCCCGCCACTCCGGCAAATCCCGAATCGATCTGCGAATGCACCTGCGCCCGCGAAAGCCCTGGCAACCCCGCCGCCGCGCCCCCGCTCAACTGCTCGACGTACATCCGAAACGCCTGCGCCGAAGGCACTCGCCCCGCGGAAGTGTGCGGCTGTTCGAGCAGTCCCGCATCGGCGAGCTCGGCCATTTCATTGCGAATTGTTGCCGCGCTCATGGCGCTGCCTTCGATCTGCGCGCGCGCCAAAGTACCCGAGCCGACAGGTTCGCCGGTGGCGATATAGCTCTCCACAATCGCCGTCAAAATCGCCCGCTGCCTTGCCGTCACTCGAACTTCCATCGCCCCTCCTTCCCGCCTGCCTCAAACCTCTCACGCAACCCCGACGCCTTACTTCGCGAAACTTGGCCAACTCCGCGAACTTTGCGTCAAAGCTTTTGCCTCTAGGTAATCTCCAGCACATCCTCGCTCTTCGCACCAAGCTCAATCGCCCTCGCCTCAATCCGTTCCGCAATCGCCGCAAACTCCTGCGCACGCTTCGATTCGTTGCCCAGCGCGGCCGGCAGACCACGGTCTCCACCCTCACGCACCGTCGGATCAAGATCAACCGAGCCTAAAAACTGCAACCCAAACTGCTTCGCCGTCTGCTCCGTTCCACCCGCTCCAAACACGTCGATCACCGAACCATCCGGCAGCGTCATCTGCGACATATTCTCGACCATGCCGATGACCTCGACATTGACCTGGTGAAACATCTCCAACGCCTTGCGTGCATCTTGAAGCGCGACACTTGAGCCGGTGGAGACAACCACCGCGCCCGTCAGCGGCACCGTCTGCACCAGCGAGATCACAACATCGCCCGTACCGGGAGGCAGGTCCACGATCAAAAAATCCAACTCGCCCCATTCCACCTGCTGTAAAAATTGCCGGATGATCTGATGCAGCATCGGTCCGCGCATCACCATCGGCTTGTCGCCGGGAGAGATCAGGCCGACGGAAATAAACTTCACGCCATGCGCGGTCAGCGGCTCAATCCGGTTCTCGCCAATAATGTTCGGCTGCCTCGACATGCCCATCATCGTCGGCACGTTCGGCCCATAAATATCCGCGTCGAGCAGACCAACGCGATGCCCCATCTTCGCCAGGCTCACCGCCAGATTTACCGCGACCGTCGTCTTGCCAACGCCGCCCTTGCCGCTCCCCACCGCGACCACATACTGCACTCCCGGCAGCGCCTGCGGCCCCTGCGGCATTCCCTGTCCACCATGTCCCATATCTCTCGTTCCCGCTTTCTCTACGCTCTATCCTCTACGCTCTAATCACTGCTTTTAGACGTGCCACTCCGGGCTCGACATCGCCCGCAATTCCTTCTTCCGTTGCGTCTCTTCAGCGCGCATTTCACGCCGCCGCAGAGCGTCGTCGAATCGCCGCTTCTGGTGCCCGGTCTCCGGAACCACCTGCGCCACTTCCATCCGCTGCCCGTTGGAATCGATCGCCACAAACGTCAGGTACGCCGACGAAACATGCCGCAGCTTTCTTTGCCGTACATCCTCGACCATCGCCTTC